>JBEVNG010000281.1:0-12441 GCA_040508235.1 Polyangiales bacterium
CCAGAAGATCGATCGCAAGGCGCTGCCCTCCCCCGCGGCCAGCGCGCCGCGCGCGGCCACGCCGCAGGCGCCCGCCAAGAACGACCTCGAGCGCCAGATCGCGAGCGTCTGGCAGGCGGTGCTGAACGTGGAGCAAGTGGGACGGGACGAGAACATCTTCGAACTGGGCGCCAACTCGCTGCTGACCGTGCAGGCGGCCAACCGGCTGTCGAGCACGCTCGGGCGCAAGGTGTCGCTGGTCAGCATGTTCCGCTTCCCGAGCGTGTCGGCCCTGGCGGCGCACCTCGGCGAGCCCACTGTTGCGGTGGCCGCGCCGAGCGAGCCGCGCCAGGACGACCGCCGTCAGGACGCGGCGGAGCGACGTCGTCAGCTGCGTGCAGAGCGCGCGGGCCGAGGAGAACGCCATGACTGAGCGCAAGGCACAGCCGGACGTCGCGATCATCGGCATGGCCGGCCGCTTCCCGGGCGCGCCATCCCTGGCCACGTTCTGGAGCAACGTGCGCGATGGCGTCGAGTCGATCCGGCGCCTCGGCGACGAGGAGCTGCTGGCCGCGGGCGTGCCGCGCGAGAAGCTCGACGACCCGAGCTACGTCAAGGCGTGCCCCGTGCTCGAGGACATCGACAAGTTCGACGCCGCGTTCTTCGGCTTCAGTCCGCGCGACGCCTCGGTGATGGATCCCGCGCACCGCTTCTTCCTGGAGGTGAGCTGGGAGGCGCTGGAGCACGCCGGCTACACCGGCTTGCCGGGCGAAGCCCGCGTCGGCGTGTTCGCGGGTGCCGGTGCGCCGCTGTACATGCAGGAGAACCTGCGCAGCAATGCCGAGCTGATGCGCACGATGGGCGACTTCCTGGTGCGCCACACCGGCAACGACATGAACTTCTTGGCGACGCGGGTCTCGTACGAGCTCGACCTGCGAGGGCCGAGCATGAACGTGCAGACGGCTTGCTCGTCGTCACTGGCGGCGGTGCACCTCGCCTGCCACAGCCTCGCGCGCGGCGAGTGCGAGCTGGCACTCGCGGGCGGCGCCACCGTGCTGGTGCCGATGGCGCAGGGCTACGACTACCGCGAGGGCGAGATCTTGTCGCCCGACGGACACTGCCGCCCGTTCGACGCCGACAGCGCGGGCACCGTGTTCGGCAGCGGAGCCGGCTGCGTGGTGCTCAAGCTGCTGGAGCGCGCGCTCGACGACGGCGACACCATCCACGCCGTGATCAAGGGCTCCGCGCTCAACAACGACGGCTCGCTCAAGGTCGGCTACCTGGCGCCGTCGGTCGATGGTCAGGCCGAGGTGATCGACGCGGCGCTGCGCGCGGCCGACGTGCCCGCCGACAGCATCGGCTACGTCGAGACGCACGGCACCGGCACGCTGGTGGGCGATCCCATCGAGCTGGAGGGCCTGCGGCTCGGCTACGGCAAGCACACCGACAAGCGCCAGTTCTGCGCCATCGGCTCGCTCAAGTCGAACATCGGGCACCTCGGGGAAGCGGCGGGCGTCGCATCGCTGATCAAGGCCACGCTCGCGCTCGCGAACAGGCAGCTGCCACCGAGCCTCGGCTACCGGCGCCCCAACCCGCAGATCGACTTCCCCAGCACGCCCTTCTTCGTGAACACCACGCTGCGCGACTGGACCGCGTCCGGGCCGCTTCGCTGCGGAGTGACGGCGCTCGGCGCGGGCGGCACCAACTGCCACCTGATCCTGGAGCAGGCGCCCGAGCCGCTGCCGGGCGAAGGCGCGCGCAAGCAGCAGCTGTTCGTACTGTCTGCCAAGTCGGCGGGCTCGCTGCAGCGCGCGAGCGAGAACCTGGCCGGCTTCCTCACGCAGCATGACGTCGACCTGGCGGACGCGGCGTACACGCTCGCGCTCGGCAGGCGCCCCTTGCCGCTGCGGCGCATCGCGGTCGCCAGCAGCGCCGCCGAGGCCGCGGCCTCCCTGCGTGCGCACGACGGCAAGCTGCAGGGCGAGGCGCGCCCGCGCGAGGTCGTGTTCATGTTCCCGGGCGGCGGCGCGCAGTACGCGGGCATGGGCGCCGAGCTGTACGCCGAGGAGCCGGTGTACCGCGAGGCGCTCGACGCCTGCCTCGCGATCGCGCAGCGCGAGCTGACGGTGGACCTGCGCGCGCTGGTGCTCGCTCCGCCGTCCGAGCGCGAGCGCGCCACGCGTACGCTGGAGCAGCCCTCGCTCACGCTGCCGTCGTTGTTCGCCACCTCGTACGCGCTCGCGCGCCTGCTGCGCTCGTGGGGCGTCGAGCCGGTCGCGTATGTGGGCCACAGCATGGGCGAGTACGTCGCGGCGTGCCTGGCCGAGGTGCTGACGCTCGACGAGGCGATGCGGCTGGTGCTGCTGCGCGGTCGCCTGTTCGAGCAGGTCGCCGCGGGCGGCATGCTCAGCGTCCCGATGGCGGAGGCCGAGCTGCGCGAGCTGATGCCCGCGACGCTGAGCCTGGCCGCCGTCAACGGGCCCGAGCAGTGTGTGGTGTCCGGTCCGCTCGCGGAGCTGGAGGCGCTGGAGCGCACGCTGAGCGCGCGCGAGCTGGAGACGCGGCGCGTGCGCATCGACGTCGCCGCCCACTCGTCGATGCTGGAGCCGATCCTGCCGCGCTTCCGTGAGCTGTGCCGCACGATCCAGTTCCGCGCGCCCACGCGTCCAATCGCCTCCAACCTGACCGGGCAGTGGCTGCGCGACGACGAGGCGACCGATCCGGAGTACTGGGTGCGCCACCTGCGCAACACGGTGCGCTTCGGCGACTGCATCGAGACGGTCGTCGCCGCCGGAGAGCGTGTGCTGCTGGAGGTCGGTCCCGGCCGCACGCTGAGCACGCTGGCCCGGGCGCAGCGTGGCTCCGTGCCGGCGCTCAACTCGATGCGCCACCCGCAGGAGGCCGCGAGTGATCTCGGCTACGCCCTCACGAGCCTCGGCCGACTCTGGATCGCGGGCGCGACCCTCGACTGGCACGCGTTCTACGAGGGCCAGCTGCGCAACCGCGTGCCGCTGCCGAGCTACCCGTTCGAGCGCACCGCGTTCTGGGTCGCGCCGGGCAAGCGCGCGCCCACGCCCGACGTGGCGCTGGCCAAGCGCAACCAGCTCGACGACTGGTTCGCGACGCCGACCTGGGTCAAGCGACCGCTGCTGCGGCGTGACGACGCGGGCGCGCAGCGCTGCCTGGTGTTCAGCGATGGCTCGCTGCTCGCGCGGCGGTTGATCGCGCAGCTCGGCACGGAGACGCTGGTCGCGACCCAGGGCGAGCAAGTGGTGGAGCGCGCGCCGCGCCACTGGCAGCTCGACTTCCACTCCTCCAACCAACATCAGGATCTGCTGGACGCGCTCGCGCAGAAGGGCGAGCTGCCCACGCGCGTGGTGTACCTGGCCCCGGCCACCAAGAGCTCGTTCGCCTCGCACGACGAGCGGCTGCAGCGCGAGCTGTTCGACGCGTTCTTCGTGCCGACCTTCGTCGCGCGCGCGCTCGGGCGTCGCGGCGAGCCGTGCGAGCTGAGCGTGATCACGCGCGGCGCCGCCTCGATCACCGACGAGCCGCTGGTTCCGCTGCAGGCGCTGGCCCTCGGGCCGGTGCTGGTCGCCCCGCGCGAGTTCCCGCAGCTGCGCACGCGCTGCATCGACCTGCCTTTGGGCGTGGCGCACGAGCTACTCGGGGAGCTGGAGCCCGCGCTGCTGGCCGAGCTGGAGGGCGGCTCGGATGTTCGCCTGGTGGCGCTGCGCAAGCATGCACGCTGGGAGCAGACGGTCGAGGCGCTGAAGCTGCCCGCGCGCGAACAGCCGGCGTCCTGGCTGCGCGAAGGGGGCGTCTACGTGCTGACGGGCGGCCTCGGCGGCATGGCCCTGGAGCTCGCCAGCGCGATGGCGCGCAAGCGGCGCGTGCGCCTGGCGCTGCTGGCACGCAGCGACCTGCCTCCGGAGAGCGAGTGGGACGACGCGCTGGCCCACGTCGACGCCGCGAGCCTGGGTGCTCGCCGCATCCGCGCGGTGCGCGCGCTGCGCGAGCTTGGCGCCGAGGTGCGCGTGATCGGCTGCGACATCGCGGACGAGGCGAGCCTGCGCGCGGCGCTGGAGCGCGTGCACGCGGAGCTCGGCCGTGTGCACGGCGTGCTGCACACCGCGGGCGTGATGGATGACGAGCCGATGGAGGAGCGCACGCTGGTCTCGATGCAGCGGGTGCTGGAGCCCAAGGTGCAGGGCACGCTGCTGCTCGACCGCTTGCTCGACGACGAGCTCGACTTCTTCGTGCTGTTCTCGTCGGTGGCGTCGCTGCTCGGCTTGCCCGGCCAGGTCGACTACACGGCCGCCAACGCGTTCCTCGACGCGTTCGCCCACGACCGCGCGCGCCGCAAGCCGGGCCGCACCGTGGTGATCAACTGGAACGCCTGGCGCGACGTCGGCATGGCGGCGAGCTCTCACGAAGAGCGCCGCCACGGGCGCCTGCCGTCTTCACCGTGCGCGCACCCCGCGCTCGATGGCTACTCCGACGATCGCAGCGGGCGCTCGTTCTCCACCGACTTCTCCAGCGAACGTCACTGGCTGCTGTCCGAGCACCGCATCCGCGGCGCGCACGCCCTGCTGTCCGGCACCACGTTCGTGGAGCTCGCGCGTGCGGCGTTCCAGGTTGGACGCGCCCCCGCGCCGGTCGAGCTCGCCGACCTCACCTTCACGAGTCCGTTCCAGGTCCCCGCGGGCGAGACGCGTCGGCTGGTGATCGGGCTGACGCCGGCGGGCGATGCGGCCGAGATCAGCATGCGCACGGGCGGCAGCGATCCGCGCTCGCCCGCGCACGTGGTGGGCGACGTGCGCGTGTACACCGGCGCCCGTCCCGCGCGCATCGACCTGCGCGCGATCGCGGAGCGCTGCAACGTGCGCGTGGAGCGGCCGCGCGACGGCTTCCTGGAGCAGGACTTCGTCGACTTCGGACCACGCTGGGGCAACCTCGTGCGTGTGCACCACGGTGTGCGCGAGGCGCTGCTGGAGCTCGCCCTGCCCGAGCGCTTCCATGCCGAGCTGGCGCACTACGCGCTGCACCCGGCCCTGCTCGACATGGCGACCGGCGGCGTGCAGCAGCTGATCCCCGGCTTCGATGCGCGGCGCGACTTCTACGTACCCGTGCGCTACGGCCGGCTGCGCGCCTTCGAGCCGCTGACCGCGCACGTGTTCAGCCACGTGCGCTGCCGCGAAGAGACGGGTGACGGCAGCGCGTACTTCGATGTGTCCATCACGGATCCCGAGGGGCGGGCCCTGGTCGAGATCGAGCGCTTCGAGATGAAGCGGCTGGAGAAGGGCTCCGCGATGACCAGCGCGGTCGCGCCGCTGGCCAAGGTCGCGCGCGCGGAGGACGCGGCGCTGGGACAGATCCTGCGCCACGCGATCGCGCCGCAAGAAGGTGTGCAGGCGTTCGAGCGTATCCTCGCGCAGCCGGAGCTGGTGCAGTGCGTGGCCTCGTCGGTCGACGTGCACGCCTGGGCGGCGCAGCTGGCCGCACGCAACACGCCGCCTCATCAGCAGCTCGACGACGACGCGGGCTTCGCGCGACCCACGCTCGGTGCGAGCTTCGAGCCGGCCAGCACGCGCAGCGAAGAGCAGCTGGCGCAGGTCTGGTCGCAGCTGCTCGGCATCCGCCAGGTCGGCGTGCGCGATGACTTCTTCGAGCTCGGGGGCAACTCGTTGCTGGCCGTGCGTCTGTTCGCGGCGATCAAGAAGAGCCACGGGCTGTCGCTGCCGCTGTCGACGCTGTTCGAGGCGCCCAACATCCGCGCGCTGGCCGAGCTGCTGGACGCGAATGCACCCGCGCACCAGGTCGAGGCTTCGTCCACGGCCAGCAAGACCAGCGGCTACTCGTCGCTGGTGCCGATGCAGCTGCACGGCGACCGCGCGCCCTTCTACTGCGCCGCGGGCATGGGCGGCAACCCGCTCAACCTGCGCGCGCTCGCGCAGCTGGTCGGCATGGGGCAGCCGTTCTACGGCCTGCAGCCTCAGGGGCTCGACGGCAACTCCCAGCTGCACTCCAGCGTGCCGCAGATGGCGAGCTACTACATCGAGCAGATCAAGAAGCACCAGCCTCGCGGACCTTACTATCTGGGTGGCTACTCGGGCGGCGGCGTGATCGCGTTCGAGATGGCCAAGCAGCTGGTCGCGGCCGGAGATCGCGTGGGCGCGCTGGTGTTCCTCGACTCCCCCGCGCCGGTGCTGCCGATGCGCACGCGCCGCGAGCGCCTGCAGATGCATGCCCAGCGCCTGCGCGCGCAGGGACCACGCTACGCGGTGCAGACCTTGAGTGCGCGCGCCGAGACGCAGCTGCGTCACGCGCTGGTGGCGGCGCAGCGCCCGCTGGCCAAGCTGTTCCCGTATCACTACCGCCTGGAGAACATCTCCAACACCTGGCTGGAGGCCGCGGCGAGCTATCGCCCGGAGCCGTACAGCGGCGATGCCATGCTGTTCCGCGCCGCCGAGGGCCACGAGGCGATGTACGGCACCGCGGTCCGCAACGACCACCAGAACGGCTGGGGCCCGTACGTGCTCGGCGGCATCCGCGTGAGCGTGAGCCCGGGAGATCACACCAACCTGTGCGAGCAGCCCAACGTGCGCGTGCTGGCGCGACGCGTGCGCGCCTACCTCGACGAGCGCTTCGCGCTGCACCGCGACAGGGCGGCGGACACGCAGTGGGTCGACGTGGAGCACCACGCGCCGTCGAACGACTCGCACGGCGACGCGGCGCAGTGACGTCAGTTCGCGTGCACGCCCCAGCCTAGCTTCAGCCCACTGACGTCCACGCCAGCGCCGGCAAGGATGGAGCGGGCGTCGATCGCGAACGGCGTGGCGCCGAAGTTGACGGTCATGTCCGGGCCCGCGAGCGCGGGGAACGCGATGTTGCCGTAGACGATGGGGTACAGCGGGCCCCAGACCTCCGTGAGGTCGTAGTGCGTCAGCACCGCGCCGCGCACGATCACGTAGACCTGCGGGTGCTCGCCGCGGTAGTCGACCGCCCAGCCGTAGTCGACGTCGCCCGCCATGCCGACGTACTCATCGAACGGGATCAGCTCCCGCCACACGCCCTGCAGCACGTTGATCGAGACCGACCAGGGCACGTCATCGAACGCGTACGGAGCGAGCGAGCCCGGCGCGACCATCAGGCCCATGCCCATGTTGCGGATCGGGTTGTCGCGGTGGACCTCGAAGTACCAGAAGTCTCCGTAGATGCCCTGGTTCGCCTTGACGCCGTCCTTACCTGGACCGGCAAAGGTGGCGGACAGACCGTCTGCAGACACGCTCACCCCCTGTCCGCTGGTGGCATCGAGCGCGAGCCTCACGGGGTTGGGCCGCGGCAGCGATCCGGTCACCACCACCATCACGGTCTTGCTGACCTTGCCGCCGTCGAGATCGATCGCCGTCGCCTCCACCGGATGACGTCCCAGCGCATCGGGCGTGAAGCTGAAGCTGGCGCCGCGGCCCGCGACGCGCGCGTGCCAGAGCGACGACGTGTCGACCCAGTCGACCTGCGCACTCAGGTCGCCATCCTCGGCGTCGAGCGCACTCGCGCTCAGCGTGACGGGCTGACCGAGCGCCACCGTCAGCGTCGCGGGCAGCTCGAGCGTGGGCAGCTGGTTGGCACGCCCTGCACGCGTGCGCGCAAAGCCCGCCACCAGCCCCGCCGCCGCGTCCGGGTGACCCGCCGTGGTCAACGCCGCCTGGAGTGCCGCGAGGCCGAACGTGAACGGCTCGTTCACGGTGTCCCAGCCGGTGTTGATGCGGCCCTCGTAGCCCACGGTGGCGCGCTCGCTCCAGTACGTCGCGTACAGCGGCGTGGTCACGGTCATGGTGCAGCTCGCGATCACGGTCGCCACGCCACCGGCTCGCTGCACGTAGTGCACGACCGGCGTGCTGCCGCGGTAGTCGATCACGAAGCCGACCAGCGGCTGGTTGCCGTCGATGCCGCTCGCGCCGGTGCAGCTGGAGCCGGCGGCGCGCAGCGGGCCGTAGGCCTCGTAGCCGAGCGACTGCGCGTTGCCCCCGGAGCCCTGATTCAGCGGAGCGTCCGCGCTCGCAAGCCCAAACCCGCCCACACGCACGGACGCGAGCAGCGTGCCTTCGTAGTAGAAGACGCCCGAGCCAGGCGCGATCGCGGCGTCCGTGCGCGCGACGCCGAGCCCGGAGCGATTCTCCACCCGCGTGCCGTCGGACGAGACGCGCATGTTCGCGGCCAGGTCCGTGGCGCTGAAGCGCACCGGCGTGAACGCGCCGAGTGTGACGGTCGCGCTGCTGGTCGCGAGCAGACCTGACTGATCGCGGACTTGCTGTCTTACCGTGAACACACCGGGCTGCGCGAAGCGATGGCTGTCGCTGGCGACGAAGCCCGCGCCTTCGCCGAAGTCATACAGCGTCTCGACGATGACGGCGCTCCCGGGGCTGGCCGTGCTGGTCGCCTTGACCCACAGCGTGCCCGCGCCTTGCGTGTCCGACAGCGTAAAGGCGGCGCTGGGAGGTGTACCGGGCGCGGCGTCGGGGAGCTCCACCGCGGCTTCCGGCGCGGACGCATCGACCTCCGCATCCGCCGGTGCAGCGCCGTCGAACGGGCCGCTGTCCACCACGTGCGCGTCGAGTGCAGCATCCATGGGCGCGCTCGCGTCGGGCGCTGCCGCGTCAGGCGTGCTGGCGTCGTCGCGCGGACGGGGAGATTCACCTCCGTCGTCGTCACCGCATGCGCTCAGGACAGTCATGCTCGAGAACAAGCAGCTGAGTGTCCACAGCCGCGCGCGTGTGCTCCAATCCATGCGTCCGCACTCCTCCTGGGAGCGTTTAGCACGGTTGCAAACCTGGCAACGCAACGGAACGGCCGCAGGCTGGCATGCGGTCTGCAAAGTGGAATCTTGGAAATTGAATCTGCCAACGGAGGCGGTTGCATCTCATGCAGACGAGCACACTCAGGCACATCGTCACCTTCGCGTTCGTGGTTGCGTGCTCCGACTCGGACGATGGCAAGCCGATGGCGGACGCGTGCAGCCAGCACTCGGACTGCGTGCTGGTGACGCCCGAGTGCTGCAACTGTCCCCCGACCACGCTCGCCAGCGTGCGCGCCGCCCACCGCGACGGCGCCGACGCACCGCGCTGCGACGGCATCGCGTGCGCCCCGTGCGCCGAGGTCGGCTACGACCCACTGCGCCCGCAGCCGCGCGCGGCGTGCATCGCCAAGCAGTGCCAGGTGATCGACCTGCGCCAGGACGAGGCGTCGCGCTGCGCGCAGGACAGCGACTGCCGAACCGAGAGCGCGGGCTGCTGCCCCGGGTGCACGAGCGATCCACAGCTCTACGTCTCGCTCAACACGCAGACCGACCGCGGCCTGCTGGCGTGCTTCCCCGTACCCCCCTGCGATCCGTGCCTGGGCACGCCTCCCAGCTCGTACTGCGCCGCCGACGGACACTGCGCCGTCCGCAAGTGATCACGCGCCTCATGGGACGTCCTGGCAATACGCGCGCTCGCTCGTCGTCCGCCCGTAGTTGACGTTGCGGATGTTGTCGACGCCGCAGCCGCCCGTCGCGGTGCCCGGGCGCACGCAGCACCACGCGCGAACGTCGAAGCAGAACGGCGCGGAGGAGCAGCTGTAGCTGCGGTAGGTCGTGCTGCCATCGCGATACGACGAGCACATCCCTTCCTGGCCCGGAACATCGACCCAACCGCTCGTGAACGGCGCGCCCGCGGCCGTCTCGCACGATGTCTGCGCGCCGACGATGCCCACCAGGCCGAGCCGCGTGAGCTGAGGGACCTGGCCGTACGTCGGGAGCCGCAAGGGCGTCGGACTCGCGCGGTCGCCGTAGAACGCGAACGCGAGGATCGAGCCCCTGGGCAAGTACATCGCCAGCGGCTCGGGCAGCGCGAGCCCCTCGGGCCCCAGCGCGATGACGTCGCGGAAGGCGCCCGCGAAGCTGGGGTTCGGCCACGGCTGCGCAGCGGGATCGACCTGCGTCACCGTGATCGTGGTGCCGGCGGCGCTGGGCAGAGCCGCCAGGTACATCCGCGCGCCGCTGGCCAGGCAGAAGGTCGCGGTGGAGCCGACGCTCGACACCACGAAGGAGATCGCCTCGTCCGCGGGCTCGCAGGGAGGCTCGTGTGGCGGCGGCTCTCCGGCATCCGCATCGACGCTCGCACCGCCGCCGTCCTCGCCCGCGTCGGTCACGCCTGCCTCGGTGGTCGAGGCTGCCCCGTCCGCGAGCTCCGCGTCGCGCTGTGGGTCCGCGCCCCCTGCATCGACGCTCTGCGCATCCGGTCCGGATGAATCGACGACCTGCGCGTCGACGACCTGCGCGTCGGCGACCTGCGCGTCGACGGCACGTGCATCGCCGATGCGCGCGTCCACGACGGATCCGTCGGCGTCGAGCTCCACGGTCCCGCGCCGCGGCTCGTCACACGCGACGAGCCAGAGCGCGAGCACGCACCGCATGCGGGCTTGCACGAGCGTCCCTCCCCTGACCAGGAGAGTACGCCCGGAACGCGATCACGCGCGCAGCTTCTCCAGCACGTCCGGGGCGCGCAGCTCGGCGCAGAGCTTCTCCAGCTCGGGCCAGTTGGGGCCCTTCCAGCGCAGGTCTTCGAGCTTCTCCTTGAGCGGTACGTCGAGCCGCAGCGTGGCGAGCTTCTCGTAGAGCAGCGCCGCCTCGCGCGCATTCTTGAGCTCGCGTGCGAGCGCCTCGGCGCCGCGCAGCGACACGCCCCAGTTCTTGGCGTCGTCCGGGATCGCGCTCACGTTCTCGAAGCGCGAGAGCACCGCGGCGCTGGAGCGCTCGCCCCAGCGAGAGATACCGGGGATGCCGTCGGCGGTGTCGCCGACCAGCGCCAGCAACGCCGGCACGCGCGAGGGCCGCACGCCGAGCCGCGCGATCACCCCCGCCTCGCCAGTGGCCACCTTCTTCTTGCGATCGTAGGTCACCACGCGCTCGCCGAGCACACACTGGCAGAGGTCCTTGTCGGGCGAGCAGATGCGCACCTGCTCCACCTCGTCATCCTTGGCCGCGATCGCCGCGAAGGTCGCCAGCGCGTCGTCGGCCTCGAACTCGACCATCGACCAGGTCACCATGCCGAGCGCACGCGTGGCGCGCTCCGCCAGCGGAAACTGCGAGAACAGCGTGGGGTCGATGCCTTCGCCCGTCTTGTAGCCGTCGAACATCTGGTTGCGGAACGACTCGATCACGGTGTCGAACGCGACCGCCACGTGTGTGGTCTCGGGCTCGCGCAGGAACATCGCGAACGAGCGCAAGAGCGCGCGCGTCGCGCCGATCTCACGTCCCTCGCTCTCGGCGCTCGGTGCGCCGAAGAAGGTGCGGAACAGCTCGTAGGTGCCATCGATCAGATTGACGATCACGAGTCCTCTTGGATGGGGATGCTGATCACAAACCCCGGCGCAGTCAAACCACGGTCAGATCAGGATCGGGCCACTCGGGCAGCCCTCGTCGATCAGACCGTCGCAGTCGTTGTCGAGACCGTCGCAGATCTCGTTGGAGTGATTGGGGCACATGATGCAGCCCTCGTCGATCATGCCGTCGCAGTCGTCGTCCTTGGCGTTGCAGATCTCGTACGAGGGCACGCACGCGGGCGGGCAGCCCTCGTCGATCACGCCGACGCAGTCGTTGTCCTTGCCGTCGCACAGCTCGAGCGTCGGCAAGCACTGGGCCGTGTCCGCGCAGGGCACGCGCACGCGCACCGAGGCCGTCGGGTCGCTCGCACCAAGCTGCGTCAGCTGCGCGCAGGCCGCGGCGCCGAGGGTGATCGATCCGGCGCTCGCCGTGTACTCGCCTCGCGCCAGCACGCGCTGTGTTCCTGCTCCGGCCAGGATCACCTGCATGCGGTCGTAGTTCGGCGTGCCCGCCGGCAGCGTGTCGATGCCGAACGTGCAGCTCACGGTGCTGGTCTGGATGGCGTTGAACGCGCTGATCAGATCCGCGGTGCTGGTGACGTCGTACCAGGGCACGTTGGGCATGCCCGGCGTCCAGCCCGGCAGGCCGCGGTTGGCCACGTCCTGCATGTGGGTGGCGATTGCCCCGACCATGCCCACCGAGAACACGCGGATGCCCAGCGCGGACAGCGCGGAGACCTCGCGCAGTGCCCCGGGGAAGTCCGTGTTGTCCGAGCACATCGCGGGCGCGTCGGCACCGTTGGGTTCGCCGTCGGTCAGCAGCACGATCGCGGTCGGGCGCGCCGGGTAGGGGTCGTTGTCGAGCCGGTACCAGGCCTGCTCGCGGATCGTACGCAGCGCCAGCGCCGTGGGCGTGTCTGCCTCGTAGTCCGGCGTCGTGCGCGGGTAGCTGGCGATGAACGCCGCGGAGTTGCCCGCCCAGCTTGCCAGGTTGAGCACCTCACCCGGCGGCTCGCACTTGGGCACGCGCGGGTAGATGGCGACGCCCACGTTGAACTGCTCGACCAGCGTCGGGGCCACGGTATCGAGCGCGCTGGC
>JBEVNG010000324.1:0-6935 GCA_040508235.1 Polyangiales bacterium
CGATGGCGTCCGGCGCCGGCAGCGCGCTGCGTCGGGCGGGGGCGCTGGTGGCGGCCGCGCTGTTCGCCGGCGTCTTCGGCTGGCTACGCGATGGGCCGGGCTGGATCCCGCAGGGATACATGCTGCCCGGTGCGCTGCTCGGTGTGCCGCTGGCGACGCTGGGCCTCGGCGTCAGCTACAGCCCGCTGCTGCTCTCCACGGGCCTGCTGATCGGCGCACGCGCGGCGGGGGCGATGCTGCTCGGCTCGCTGATCGCGTGGCTCGTGATCGCGCCGGTGTTGCTCGGGCACGGTGTGGTCGCGGACGCGGACAAGGCGCGCGACTGGCTGATCTGGCCCGGCGCCGCGCTGATGCTGGCCAGCTCGCTGACGTCGCTCGCGCTGGAGTGGCCGCAGATCCAGCGCGGCCTGCGCGATCTGAAGAAGGTGCGCACGGGCGGCTCCTCGTTCCCGGTGTTGGCGCTGCTGTGCGTGCTGGCGATCGTGCTGGTGGCGCGCTTCGCGTTCCAGCTCGGCACGGTCACGACGTTGCTGGCGCTAGCGCTGGCGCTGGTGTTGTCCGTGGTGTGCGCGCGCTCGGCCGGGGAGACCGACGTCGCGCCGGTGGGCGCGATGGGCGGCGTGGGGCAGCTGGCGCTCGGCGGCAGCGGCAACGTGGCCTCGCTCAGCGCCGGCTCGATCGTCAGCGGCGCGGCGACACACACCGCGCAGACGCTGTGGGCGTTCAAGACCGGCGACCGGCTCAAAGCGAGCGTGCGCGCGCAGATGATCGGCGCCTTCGTCGGCGTCGCGGTCGGCGCGCTGGTGGTGGTGCCGACCTATGCGGTGCTGGTGCGCGTCTACGGCATCGGCACCGAGAAGATGCCGGCGGCGGGCGTGATGTCGTGGAAGGCGACCGCCGATGCGGTGCAGGGTGGACTCGCCGCGCTGCCGCCGCACGCCGCCACCGCCGCGCTGATCGCGCTCGTGCTCGGTGTGGTCTGCACCTTGCTCTCGCACTTCGGCCACGGGCGCTTCGTGATCTCGCCGGTCGCGCTCGGCATCGGCTTCCTCACGCCGGCCTCGCTGGGTGCGACGGTGTTCCTGGGTGGGCTGCTGCTGATCTTGCTGCAGCGTCGCTGGCCGACGTGGAGCGAGGAGCACGTCAGCTCGATGGCGGGCGGTGCGATCGCGGGCGAGTCGCTGTTCGCGGTGATCCTCGCGGCGCTGATCGCGAGCGGCGTGATCAGCTAGGGAACACGCGCGCGAAGTGCGCGTGCACGCGGTCGCCGATCAGGTTGGGCGTCTCGCGCAGCAGGGCGAATGCGCGCTGAAACGCGCGCAGGCTCTCCTCGCGACGGCCCGCGCGCAGCGCCTCGGCGGCCTGCGCCTCGATGACCTCGATGCGCTCGCCGATCTGCACGTCCTCGCTCCGGGCGCGCGCCTCGAGCGCCTCCCAGGCGGCCTCGCTGCTGCTCGTCAGCGCCAGGCCGAGCATGTCCAGCTGCGCCTTCTCGGTCGGCGAGGGCTCCGCTTGCTCGCGCGCCCGTGTGCTCAGCTGGTCGTAGAGCGCGCGCGCCTCGTCGAGCGCGCCGGCGTAGAGCGCGGTGCGCGCGCATAGCAGCAGCGACGTCATGTAGTCGTGCGAGCTCTCGCCCCAGAGCGCGCGCGAGACCTGCACCGCACGCTCGTTGGCGGCGCGTGCGCGCGTGAGGTCGCCGATCACGTAGGCGATCTCGCCGGCGTTGTTGAGCGCGATCCACTCCAGCGTGCCGTCGCCCAGCTCGCGCGCGACCTGCGAGGCGTGCTCCAGATCCTCGAACAGCCGCGCCACGTCCTTGGTCATGTACGAGAGGATGCTTCGGTTCACGTACACGCCGCCGATGTGCAGCAGGTCCGCGTGCGCCTTGGCCTCGGCCAGCGCGATCTCGAAGTAGCGCGCGGACTCCTCGTAGCGACCGAGGTTGGCGCACTCCGGGCCGAGCATCAGCAGCGCGACCACGCGCGACTCGTAGCCCTCGTCGCCCAGCTCTCGTGCGCGCAGCTCGGCCTCGGCGCCGAGCCGCACGGTGCCCTCCGAGTCGCCCACGCGCCACTGCGTGCGCGCCAGCCCGACCGACAACCTGACCTGCGTCTGCGCGCTCATCTCGCCGGGTGCCTCGGCCGCTTCCTTCACCAGCGCGGCGGAGGCCGGGAAGTCGCGCAGCCAGTCGAGCGAGGTGGCCTCGTCGAGCAGCAGCTCGCGCACCAGCTCGCCTTCTTGCAAGAGCGTGGCGCTCTCTCTCGCGCGCTTGAGGTCGCGCTGGGCTTCCTCGTGGCGACCGAGCCGCGTGCGCATGGTGCCGCGTCCGCGCGCCGACGCGACCAGGCGTGCGGCGTCGCCGTCCGTGAGGTTGCTGAGCGCGTGGCCGTAGGCGACCTCGGCATCGAAGTAGCTGTGCGCCTTGCGCGCACGCTCCGCCAGCTCGAGGTAGAGCGCGGCCGCGACGTCACCCTGGCCACTGCGCGCGGCGTGCAGCGCGAGCCGCGGCAGGCGCTGCTCGCTCGGCATCGGGAACGCCTGGTACATGTCGTAGGCCGCGTGGTGTAGGCGCTTCTGCTGCGCCTCCGGCAGCATCTGGTAGATGGTGTCGCGCAGCAGCGAGTGGCGGAAGTCGAGCAGCCCGGTGCGGTGCCGTACCAGCAGGCCCGCCTCGACCAGGCGCGCCACGCCGACGCTGGCATCGAGCTGCGACTCGTCGAGCGCCTCGGTCTGCTCCAGCTTCTCCAGCAGCGCCTCCAGCTCCGCGGCGGTGAAGCCGTTGCCGAGCACCGACGACAAGCGCGCGTGCGCCGCCAGCTGCGGCGGCAGTGCCTCGACCTCGCGCGTGGCGTTCCACTGCACGATCGGGATGTCGGGCAGCTTGTCGAGCTCCTCGGTCGCCAGGTAATAGCCGGTGCCGCGCTCGTTGCGGCGCACCAATCCGTCGCGCTTGAGGCCGCGGATCAGCTCGACCAGCAGGCGCGGCACACCCTGCGTGCGCTCGGCCAGCTTGTTGAGCACGTTCGGCGAGACCTGCTCGACCGGGTGCAACAGGCGACGCGCGAGGTCGGCGGCCTCCAGCGGCGCCAGCGCCTCCAGCGAGGTCTGCTGCGAGCTTGCGGCGCGTGCGCCCCAGGCTGGTCGTGCGGCGGCGAAGGCCGGTCGCGCCAGCACACAGACCCAGATGCGTGCGCGCGCCTCGCGCAGCGTGGCGTACTCCAGGGCGTCGAGCGTGGCGTCGTCGGCCTGGTGCGCGTCGTCGAGAACCACGGCCAGCGGCGACTGCTGCGAGCGCAGGCGCAGCGCTTCACCGGTCGCGCGCGCGGCGGCCAGGCGCAACGCACCGGGCGCCGCGGCGAGCTTCTTCACCTGCGGGTGCTCGCTGCCGATCCAGCCGAGCGCGAACGCCGCGCCCACCCAGTGTTGCCCCCCGAGCGCGCCGTAGCGCACGCGCAGCACCGACTCCGGGTCGGGCGGCGCCTCGTGCATCACGCGCAGCGCACGGCGCAGCAGCTCGGGCAGGAGCTGCGAGGCCGCGCCGACCATGCCCTCCTGCGCGGCCAGGCGGACTACCTCGATGTCCGCGACCAGGCGCTCCAGCATCTGCTCCAGCGCGCGCGCGACGTGCGTCTTGCCGTAGCCCGCGCCCGCCAGCACCGAGACCAGCGTGGGCTCGCTGCGCGTCAACGCGGCCAGCGCGCTCTCGCGCAGGGTGCTCAGCCGCTGGTCCTGACCCACCAGCGTGTGTTGGCCGTAGACGGTGGCGTCGTTGTGGCCCGCGGCGCTGACCAGGAATCGATCGGAGCGGTTGGGCACCGGCACGACCGTCAGATCCGGGATCACCTCGGTGGCCGGGCCCGTGAACGTGATGCCGGCCGGATCGGTGGCGGCGGGAAGGCGGTCCTTCTTGGCGAACACCGCGCTGAACAGGCGCTTGCTGCCATCCGGACGCTGCTGCACGGTGACCTGCGCGACGTCGACCAGCGCCCGCTGCGTGAGCTTGGCGAGCGCGAGGCGCTGCGCGGCCGCGAACGCGCTGCGCACCGGGTTGTCGCCGACATCGTGGCCAAACGCCGCCACGTACTGCGAGCCGGTGGTCTGCACGATCTGACCGCCCGACGACGTGACCAACGCCTGCACCGCCTGCAGGCCCGAGCTCGACTCGAAGAACACCAGACCCACCGTGCGCTTCTCGCGCGGCGTCGCCGTGGTGACGGGGTTCGGACGCGTGTCGACCTTGGATGCGGGCGCCGCCTCCGAGAGCGCGATCGCGAGCGCCGCGCGCAGTGCCTCGATGTCGTCGAAGCGCAGCGCGCGATCCTTGGCCAGGCAGCGCCGGATCACCTGATCGAGCGAAGCGGGGCAGCTGACCTTGGAGGAGAGCAGGGCGGGACGTCGGCTGCGCTGCGCCTCGCGCACGTCCGCGGACTTGCCCCAGAACGGCGGCGCGCCCGTGAGCATCTCGAAGAACAGCGCGCCGAGGCTGTACTGGTCCGAGCGCGGCTCGGTGTCCGCGAGTCCCTCGCACTGCTCGGGCGACATGTACTCGGCGGTGCCGATGGCGTCGTCGTCGTTGAGCTCGACGCGCTCGGCGTTGCGCATGCTGGCGTCGTTGGCGAGCCCGAAGTCGATCAAGCGCGCGCTCACCCGCTCGCCCTCCTCGTGCAGGAAGATGTTCTCGGGCTTGAGGTCGCGGTGCGCGATGCCGTGCTTGTGCACCTCCGCCAGCGCGACCAGGATGGCCTCCGCCAGCAGGCCGAAGCGCGACAGCGGCATCGGCCCCTCGGCGGCGATCAGCAAGTCGGCGAGCGTGTCGCCGCGCAGCATCTCGAGCGCGATGTACGGGCGGTCCTGGATGCTGCCCGCCTCGTAGAGCATGGGCGTGGCGGGTGGCCCGACGCGGGCGAGGAACGTGGCCTCGCGCTCCAGCTGCTCGACGCCGAGCGGCTGCTCGGGGAAGCTGATCTTCAGCGCGACCTCGAGGCCGTCGCTCGCGCGCACCGCGCCGACCACCACGCCGAAGCCGCCGCGACCCAGCAGCTTGGTGAGCCGGTAGCCCTGCGCGTGGAAGGCAGCACGCACGTCCGGCGCGAGCGGGTCCCAGCTCGCCTCGGCATCCGGAGCGACGTGGGGAACGACGGCCGGAGCACCGTGCGTCGGACAGCGCGGAGCCTCGTCACGCAGACGGAGCCCGCAGAGCGGACAACGGACCATGGATCTCGATCTTAATCCGGAGCGCCCGGGAGGCGGGCGGAAAAACCTTACTCTTGTCCGTCCGCAGGTGCGCTGTTGTCGGAGCCTTGAGCCGGCGCGCCCTTACGGGGTACGACCGGATCGAGGAACGACGTCTCCACCTGCATACGCTCGCCGCGCACCTCGCGCGTGATGGTCATCGCGCGGAAGCCGGTGCGACGGAAGCGGAAGCTGACCTGACGGCCTGGCTCGGCATCCGCGCCGGTCCACTCCAGCTCGACCGGCGTCGGGCCGTACTCGCGATCGCCGATCAGCACCATGGCGCCGGGCGGCGTGGAGCGCAGCGTGACGATCACGCTGGCGGGCTTGGCAGGCACGGGCGGCGCCGTGGGCAAGGGCGTGGCGGTCGTCGTCGCGGGTGCGGCGACCACCACCGGTGTCTCGGGCTTCTCTTCGTTGAGCACGCCGGAGAGCAGCAGGAAGATGCCCACGCCGGTGAGCGCGAACAGGCCCGCGAACACCAGCGGCCAGGTCGTGCCGCCTTGCTTGGACGCCGAGGCGAACGGCTGCGCCGCGGGGTGCGAGGCGGTGATGTTCTGCTGGTTGGCCGGAAGCTGGTTCACGGTCGGCGTGGCCGACGCGAGGATCTCGGGGCGCACGTCGCCGAAGTCCGGGATGCGAAACTCGCCGGTGGATTGGACCTCGTGGCCGAGGCACTGCTTCAGCGCGAACAGTACGTCGTTCATGCTGGCGTAGCGGTCGTCCGGGTTCTTGGCCATGCACTTGCGGACCACGGCCTCCAGGGCCTGCGGCACGCGGATGTGCGGGTTGAGCTCGTGCAGCGAGGGGATCTGCTCGTGCACGTGGGCCATCAGGATGTTGACCGAGTTGGGCGAGTCGTACGGGACCTTGCCCGTCAGCATCTCGTAGACCATCACGCCGAGCGCGTAGATGTCGACGCGCGAGTCCACGTGCTCGCCGCGGATCTGCTCGGGCGACATGTACTTGGGCGAGCCCATGAACAGGCCCACCTGCGTGAGCTGCTCGCCCTTCTCCTCGATGTTCTTCACGAGGCCGAAGTCGAGCACCTTGGTGAACTCGGCCTCGTCGCTGTGCTTGACCAGGTAGACGTTCGCCGGCTTGAGATCGCGGTGGATCACGCCGATGCCGTGCGCCTCGCGCAGCGCGCGGCAGATCTGGCTGGCGATGTTGACGGTACGCTCCGGACTGAGCGTGCCTTCCTCGCGCAGCGCGCGGTGGAGCGTGCGGCCCTCCAGCAGCTCCATCGCGATGTAGTAGATCTCGTCGTCGGTCTTGCCGTAGTCGAAGATGGTGACCGTGTTCGGGTGGCGCAGCTTGGAGGCGATCGAGGCCTCCAGGAAGAAGCGCTTGTGGAACTCCGGGTCGTTGTCGCCGTTGTAGTTCGGGCTCAACACCTTGAGTGCGACCAGACGCCCGAGCGGCGACTGCTCCGCGCGGTAGACCTTACCCATTCCGCCATGCGCGATGACGCTGAGGATCTTGTAGCGCTCGTTGATCAAGCGCCCAATCAGGGGGTCATTGCCACGCGAAGTATTGCGGGGCGCCGAAGCTGCAGCGCTGCGAGACTCGTCCATGAAGCTCCTACGATTGTCTCGTGTCCGTGCCCACGCTGTCAAAGCCGGCAGCAAGCTAGCGAGCAGTTACCGTGCGGCCATCACACGCATTCATGCGCCGAAACGCGGGCGCATGTCGCAGCGTGC
>JBEVNG010000343.1:0-5281 GCA_040508235.1 Polyangiales bacterium
ACCTTGGCGATGCCGAAGTCGAGCACCTTCACGAAGTCGGGGTCGCCGCCGCGCGAGATCAGGTAGATGTTGTCCGGCTTGAGATCGCGGTGGACGATGCCGATCTCGTGCGCCGCGCCGAGCGCGCGGCACAGCTGCTTGGCGATGTGGATGGTGCGGTTGGCCTTGAGCGGCGCGCCGGGCTCGATGGCCTTGGTCAGCGACTTGCCGTCCAGGAACTCCATCACGAAGTACGTCGACCCGTCCGGCAGCACGCCGAAGTCGCTGATGTCGATGATGTGATGGTTGCCGATGGAGGTGGCGCTCTGCGCCTCCTGCCGGAAGCGCTGCACGATCTCCTGATCCTTGGAGACCTCCGCCTTGAGCACCTTGATCGCGAGCTTCTTGCCCAGCGTGACGTGCTTGGCCTTGTAGACGAGCCCCATGCCGCCTTCGCCGAGCACCGACTGGATCTCGTAGCGACCGTCCAGCACCTTGCCGAGCAAGGGGTCGCCGGCGCGCTCGTTGGCGGCGCCGGGCTCGGGGACAAGCTTGAGATGCTCGGTGCTCATCGAAGACCTGTGACGCCTATACGCCGTGCGGCTCGGCTTGGATCTCTGGGGACGATGGGGCCAGAGGGCTTGCCCCCGGGGAGCGTAACAGCGTCTTGCTCCGGGTCCATTCCCACCTGCGAGTCCGCGATCTTTTCAGATCGGAACGTCCCCCACAAGCGCTACGGACGGCGGCGTACCGTGGCGAACCAGAGCGCGCACTGGAGCGCGTCGTCGCCTCCGCAGATCAGCCCACTGAAAGGCACCTGCGCGGTGAGCGCCAGCGCCTGATCCGCGAGATCACGCAGGTCCGCGCTGTGGACCGACCACAGCACGCGCGCACCCAGACCCGCCTCGTCAGCGCGTGTAGGGTCGAGCGTGACCAGGTCCAGCGGCGCCGGCAGCGCGTGCGGTCCGTGCGGCACCGGCTCGCCGTCGAGGGCGATCCCGAGTGCGCGCAAGGGCGACTGCTTGCGCAGGGCCAGCCAGGGTGTGCGCTCTCCGCGCACGAGCAGCGCCCAGCCCGCTGGCAGGCCGCGCAGCGCCGCCTCGGCCTGCTCGGCCGGGACCTCCAGCCAGCACTCGCGGCCCTCCGCGGGCACGGGCTCCCCCAGGCCGATGGCACCATCGAGCCTGGCCAGCGTCTTGAGCCGAAGCGCGCGGGCCGGCGTGTCGCGCACCCAGAGCGGGAACGGCCGCAGCTTGCGCAGCTCCACGAACAGCGGCGCCAGCAGCTCCTCGGCGTCCTCGAGCTGCTCGGACGGCAGCGCATGCAGCGCGTGCAGCGGGACCACGTAGCCGGGCGCATCTTGATCGATCAGCAGCAGCGCCTCGCGCACCAGGTCCGCGATCTCCTCGCGCTGCAGCTCCCGGTAGCTCACGACACGACTCCGTCTTCACCCAGCAGGAACGCGCCGATCAGGCCCGCCCGCTGTCCAAAGTGCGGTCGACGCACGTAGTCCGTCACGCCCTGCTCGCTCAGCTCGCTGCGCGGGATGTAGCCGGCCAGCTCCTTGAGCAGGTGGGGCCGCACGCGCTCCAGCAAGCCCGCGCGCTCGAACACGCCGCCGCCGAGCACGATGCGCTGCGGCGCGTAGGCGAGCACGCAGACCACCAACAGGTGCGCGAGGTAGCGGGCCTCCAGGTCCCAGATCGGATCCGCGGTGCCCAGGCGATCCGGCGGCTGCCCGGAGCGCGCCTGGATCGCGGGCCCGGAGGCGACGCCCTCCAGGCAGCGGCCGTGGAACGGGCACACGCCCTCGAACTCGTCCCAGGCCGGCGCGGGAAGGTGGCCGAGCTCCGGGTGGAGCAGGCCGTGCAACGGCTTTCCCTGGATGCTGACGCCCACGCCGAGGCCGGTGCCGACCGTGATGTAGACGCAGGTGTCGGCGCCCCGCCCTGCCCCGAGCCGCTGCTCGGCGAGCGCGGCCGCGTTGACGTCCGTGTCGATGCGCACGGGCACGCTCAGGTACTGCGAGAGCCGCGACGCCAGCGGCGTGCCCTCCCAGCCGGCCTTGGGCGTGCGCAGCAGCGAGCCGAATGTGGGCCCCGCGTTCAGCTCCAGAGGCCCGAAGGAGGCGATGCCCAGCGAGACCAGCTCGTGGCGGTACGGGGCGAAGAAGGTCTCGATGGCCGACAGCGTCTGCGCTGGCGTGGTGGTGGGGATGCGCGTCTCGATCACGGCGCGCGCGGAGCTGCCCACGGCGCAGAGCGCCTTGGTGCCACCGAGCTCAATCGCGCCGATCAACGTCCTGGGCATCGTCCTCGTCGAGCTCCTCCTCGACGGACTCTGACTCGGGGGGGGGCTCGGCGCTCACTGTTTCGGGCTCAGGCTCGGGCTCGGGGTCCTCGTCGCGGTCGGGCGGAGCTTCGTAGGTCGTGGACATGTCCATGCCCTGGCCCTGGCCCGGCAGCGGCTCGCCGATGCGGCGCTCGAAGATGTCGCGGCTCTCCTGCGTGAGCTCCGCGAACTCGCGCAGCGTGGGCAGGTCGCGCAGGTTCTTGAGCCCGAACAGCTCCAGGAAGTCGACCGTGGTGCCGTACAGCATCGGGCGCCCGGCCTCCTCCTTCTTGCCGATGATCTTGATCAGGTTGCGCTCCAGCAGCGTCTTGAGTGCCGAGCCGGAGTCGACGCCGCGCACGTCGTCGATCTCGGGCCGCGTCACCGGCTGGCGGTAGGCGATGATGGAGAGCGCCTCCAGCTGCGCGCGCGAGAGCTTGGTGGGCTTCTGCTGCACCAGCATGCGCACGAACGGCGCGAAGCGGCCCGAGGTGCGGAACTGGAAGCCACCGGCGATCTCGTCGAGCGAGATGCCGCGCGCGGCGTACTCCAGCTGCAGCTCGCCCAGCGCCACGCGGATGGCGCCCACGTCCTGGCTGGTCAGGCGCGCCAGGCGGATGGCGGCGATCGGCTTGTCCGAGACCAGGATCAGCGCCTCCAGCGCGCCCTTGAGGTCCTCCGGCTGCAGCTCCGCGGTGCCGGCGAGACCTGGGCCCTCGCGCTCTTCTTCTTCGTCCTCGTCGCCGAGGTCGGCGGCGCCGGGTCCGAGCGGCTGCTCGTCATCGTCGATCATACCCGCTCACTCATGTTCGCCCTCGGGGCTCAGGCCGAGTGCTTCGTAGTCGACGTGGGTCCCGCTCGGCACCATCTCGCTCTGGTGGGTGCTGATCACGGCGCTCTCGAGGTAGATCGGGGCGTACGGCTCGTTCTGGTACACGCGCAGCAGCTTCTGCTTGCCCATCTCCAACATGGCAAGAAACGTGACCACCATGTCGTAGGTCGTGACGTAGCCCTCGAACAGCTGCTCGAAGGTCACGCGGCGCTGCTCCGCGAGCACGTCGAGCAGCTCCTGGATGCGGTCCTGGATCGTGATGCGCTCGGCGCTGATCTCGCGCGAGAAGTCGGCGTTGGCGCGCTTGAGCACGCGGTTGAACGCATCGAGCAGGTTGAACAGCGTCATGCCGCCGAGCGGCGCGTCGCCCTTGGCCTCCTGCGCGGGCGCGCCACGCAGGAAGATGTCGCGCCCCGCCATGCCGCGGCTGGCCAGGTTCTGCGCCGCCAGCTTGTACTTCTGGTACTCGAGCAGCCGCTTGACCAGGGCCTCGCGCGGGTCTTCCTCCGGCAGGTCGTCCGCGTCGTCCTGATCGGTGGGCGCGGCCGGCAGCAGCATCTTGGACTTGATGTGCGCGAGCGTGGCCGCCATCACCAAGTACTCGCTGACCACGTCGAGCGCGAGCACCTGCATCGTCTTCAGGTAGGCCAGGTAGCGCTCGGTGACGAACGCGATCGGCAGGTCCAGGATGTTCAGCTCGTGGCTCTGGATCAGGTGCAGCAGCAGATCGAGCGGCCCCTCGAAGGTCTGAAACTCGAGCCGAAACACCTGCTCGGGTGGCCGGTCGGCGCCTGGCTCCAGGGTGTCGATGGGTGCTTCGGTGCTCACAGCCGCGGAGCGTAGCGACTCGGCCCCCAACGGGGCAAGCGCGCGGGTCGCACCCTGCCCACGAAAGAGTCCGCTGTGCGCGAAAGCCCAGAGCGACGAGCGCCATTCCCACGCGGTACCTTGAAAGACGTATTCAGCCCACGAAACGGCCATGAGCGCATCCCGGCCCACGCACGACAAAGACGACGAAAACGGCTACGAGCTCGGTGACCTGGAGCTGGCTCCACGGCGCCCGCGCCCGAGCCAGCAGGAGCTGTCCCAGGTCGATGCCGACGACCCGCTGGCGGCGCTGACCCGGCCTCCCTCGAACGACTTCCAGTTCGATCTGCAGCGTGGCCACGAGATCGTGCAGCCGGTGCGCCCGAGCGGTGTGCTGCCCGGCGTGCCGCTGATGGACGGCGAGTTCGACGACGCCGTCGGCGGTCCCGAGCTGGAGCTGGACGTTCACCAGAGCAAGGCGGCGCCGGTGCGCGCGTCCATGCCGCGCCCGATCGACGACGCCGCGCCGGTCTCGCAGCGCCCGTCCAACCGCGTCACGCGCAGCGGGCGTCCCCTCGACGAGGAGCGCCGCGCGCGCGAGCTGGCGGACTACGGCCTGGCCGAGGGTGGCATCGATCCCGCGCGCTACGTGATCCACGTGGCGCAGCGCATGTTCGCGCTGTGGCGCGCGCGTGGACCGGTCGAGCAGCGCGCGAGCGAGCTGGCCGACGCCTACGAGGACGCGCTCAAGGAGCTGGGCCGCGCGCTGCTGGACGATCCGGCGGTGCGCGCGCACGAGGGCCTGGCCGAGCGCGTGCTGCTGGTGAAGACGCGCCAGGGCGAGCTGGAGAAGGCGCAGACCGAGACCGCGCTGGTGCTCGAGCGCGAGACCGGCACGGCCACGGAGCTGGAGCGTCAGGCCGCGGAGCTGAAGCAGGCGCTGCTGCCGTTCGAGCAGGCCGAGCGCGAGGCCGAGGCCGTACGCGCCCGGGCCGAGGCCGCCGTCAAGCGCCACAGGGCCAAGCTGCAGCGCGCAGAGATCGAGCTGCGTGCGCTGCAGAGGGCGTCGGTGCCGCCGCCGGCCGAGCGCGTGCAGTCGCTCGAGGGCGAGCGCTCGGCGCAGCAGCAAGAGAGCGATGGCCTCACGCGCGCGCTCGACGAGGCCACCGCGGCGCTGGGGCGCGCACGCCGCGAGCTCGCGCTCAAGCGTGGCGCGCTCGACGAGCTGGAGCGCAAGCAACGCCAGCAAGAGAACGCCACGCGTGCGAACGTGCGCGGTCACGAGGCCAACGTCGCGCGCGCCGAGCACGCGCTGAGCGCCGTGCTGGTGGG
>JBEVNG010000400.1:0-11957 GCA_040508235.1 Polyangiales bacterium
GGTTGTGGGCGGGCGCGCTAATCGCCTTTTGCGTCAGCCAGCACGCCAGCTCGGCGCGGGCCTACTGCCGCACGCACACCCTGGATCCGGCCGCCAGCTCCTGCCCCGAGCAGTGTCCCGAGCTGGGCTTGCCGCTGGCCTGGCGCACGCCGTACCTGTCCTACAGCTTCAACGTCAACGGCTTCCCGGGCATCGAGGACTCCGACCTGCGGCGCATGATCGCGCAGTCGATCGGCACCTGGGAGAACGTGCAATGCGACGGCGAGTCGATCGGGCTCGACAGCACGGCCGCGCGCGAGACCACCACGCTGACGGTGGGCCCCGAGATGGGCCCCAACCGCGAGCCCAACGACAACGTGATCGTGCACTTCGACGTCACGGAGTGGAACGAGCAGGATCTGCCCTCGCAGGCGTTCGCGATCACGGCGGTGTGGTTCGACTCGCGCAACGGCGAGATCCTGGGCGCCGACATGATGTTCAACGGGCGCATGGACCCGTTTGGCGAGTGCTCCGAGAACGGCTGCCTCGGCGGCAATCCGCGCACCGACCTGCGCAACGTGGCGACCCACGAGTTCGGCCACTTCCTGGGGCTCTCGCACAGCGCGGTCGAGGGCTCGACCATGTGGTGCGACGCCGACCCGCAGGAGGTGCTCAAGCGCAGCCTGGCGCCCGACGACATCGAGGGCCTGTGCGACGTCTACCCGCCGGGCGAGGCGTTCCCCACAGCCCGGGTCAGTGACGGCCGCTGCGCCCTGGCGAGCGAGGGCCAGGCCCCTTGGGGCGCCATGTTGGTGCCTTTGGCTCTGCTCTGGGGTCGCCGGCGCGCCCGCCGCAAGCAGGCCTGAAAAGAACCACCAAGGATTGGCGCCGCGGGCCGAATTCCGGCACCATCCCGCCGTGTTCCAGCTGATCCTCCCATTCCAGCTCGAGCTCCAGTTCGAGGCGGAGGCAGCCCCCAGCTCACGCGGTGCCGGGGGCGCCGCGAAATTGCCGCGTTCGGCGCGCGCGCGGCGGTCTCGCCGTGAGCCCTCGCGGCCCAACCTCGCGTTCGAGTTCAGCCACACGCTCGAAGAGGAGTGAGCGCGCTACGATCGCTCCATGCGTTGCGCGGAGATCTCTTTGAGCGCGGGCGAGCCACTCGCCGGCACGGCTGTCTCGGACACGACTCGCTTCGTGGTGTTGGAGCACGCCGCGCCCTGGGGCCCGCTCGGCGTCGAGGACAGCGGCCTCCCCGAGCCGGTGGTCGCGGCGCTGCAGAAGCTCGGCAAGGGGGTGCGCGCGCAGCTGGTGCGTCGGCGTGAGCCCGGCCCGGGCGTGAAGCTCTACCTCTCCGACGCGAGCGGCCTGCACCTTCTGCAGCTCGAGCGCGCCGAGGACTTGCTCGCGCTCGACCTCGAAGCCTGGATCGGCGGCGGCGAGGCCCCGGGCGTGCGGCACGACGCGCCCCTCTACCTGGTGTGCGTGCACGGCAAGCGCGACCGCTGCTGCGCGCTGGAGGGCTTGCCCGTGTACAAGGCGCTGAACGAGCGTGTCGGCGAGCACGCGCTGGAGACCACGCACCTCGGTGGTCATCGCTTCGCGGCCACCTTGCTCGTGCTGCCACACGGCGTCTGCTACGGCCGCGTGCAAGCGAGCGAGGTGCCGGCGCTGATCGAGGCGAGCGAGAAGCGCGAGTGGTTCGACCTCGCGCGCGCCCGCGGTCGCTGTGCGTACGGCAGCGAGGCGCAGGCCGCGGAGATCACGCTGCGCCAGCGCACCGGCGAGCTCGCGCTCGACAAGTACGTGCTCGATGGCGTCGCGCGCGACGAGGCGGGCTTCACGGTGAGCTTCGATGGCGGCGCGCAGCTGGTCTCGCTCAAGCGCGAGCCCATGCCCGCGATGGCTACCAGCTGTGACGGCGACCCCAAGCCGGTGAAGCGACTCGTCGCGATCTGAGGTCGCGCGCTCAGCCGCCGCCTGCGGTCAGATCCGGATACACGCGCGGAAAGAAGCTCACCGCCGTGGAGCGGCGCGGGAACGCGATCACGTGGAACTCGTTGAGCATCAGGTCGCCGGCCCAGGTCTGCAGCGTGATCAGCTTGGACGGCTTGACGTTGATGATCAGCGCGCTGCCAAAGGCGTCGGTGGCGGTGGCCTTCTGGTTGATCTGACCGTCCGGGGCAAAGTAGAGCACCTCGGTTCCGTCGATGCGGTCGGACTCCGCGATGCGGATCTGCACGCCGACCGCGGGCTTGCCTTCACAGTCCACCACGGAAGCGGTGATCGAGCCGTTGGCGGGATCGCGCACGCGCGGCGGGTCGAGCGACAGCGTCAACATCGGCGAGACGGAGTACGGCAGCGTGATCAGCGTGGGCAACGTCGTCACGTCGTGCGCCGTGCGCGCCGTGTACTGATCGAGCGGGAGCAGGCCGGCGTCCATCGGGAAGTCGATCTTGATGCGCACCTGCGTGTCTTGCGGCACGCCCTTCAAGGTGAGCATGCCCGCGTCGACGTCGTACTCGGTGCGAGTGCTGGGGAATGGCCGCGTGCACTCCGGGTCGAACGTGGGCAACAGGCAGGCGGCGGCCGACAGCGCCAACACCGGCATGCGTGTCGCGCCGTCGATGACGCGTCCCTTGAGTGTCGCGGTCGGCTCCTTCGTCGGCGGACGTTCGTCGGGAGCTCCGACGCAACCCCAGGTGACGTCCTCGCAGAAGCCCGCGTTGCAGGCGACCGTGGGGCTGAGGCTCCGGCAGTCGGCCACCGAGGTGCAGCGCCGACCCGCGTCGACCGCAGGTGCGTTCGCGTCGACCTCGGGCTCGCTCGCGTCCCCGTTCGGCTCGCTGGCATCGGGCTCGGGTGTCGGCGTGTCTGCGTCCTGCGTGGAAGCGGACGAGGCGGACGTGCAGACGCCCGCCCGTCCGCATACGGACGACGCGTAGCGATCCCCGCGGACCTGACACTCCCTGTCGGAGCGGCACGTGGGCGCGACGCAGAAGTTGTCGACGCACGAGATCGCCACGTCGTCGCCAAAGCGTGTCTGGCACTCGTCGTCCCGCTCGCACTGCACCACGCTGGAGTCGTTGAGCACGCTGCAGCCCGCCGCCAGCAGCATGAGAGCCAGCGCACCATTCGAGCTGCCGTGCGCGCGTGCTGCACGCCCGCCCTTCGCGAAGAGAAGACCCATCGTACCCCCCACGTCCGCCAACCATCCCAGGTCGCTTCAGAACCGTCCGTGCACCGCCAGCGAGCCGAACCCCGCATCGAGCCGCAAGCTCGCCTGGCTGGCGCGCTCCGTACGCTCGCCGCTGACCAACCACAGCACCAGGCCCGTGACTGCGAAGCCGGCACCCGCGCCGATCAGCACGTCCGTGGTGAGCGAGAGCGTGTCCACCTTGCTGCGCTGATCGCGCACGGCATCCCGATCGACGCCCAGCGTGTCCACCTGGTCTTGCAGTCGGTCCTGGTCGCGGAGCGCCAACACTCCCGTCGCCACGCTGGCGGCCAACAGCGCGCCTCCGGTCACGAGCGCACCGAGCGCGAGCTTCCGGCGCGCGCTCCAGCGCTCCCGTGCAAGCGGCGCCTGTTCGTCGCGCGCCTGGAGAGGCGCCGAGGCGGGCGCCTCCAGCGTGAGCTTCACCTGGGCGAGATCACCACCGGCCACCTCGATGAACTCCGCGTCGACGGCGCCATCCGCCGCACGCGCCGAGATGCGATGCCGACCGACGTTGATCAGGACCAGCGAAGCCAGGGGTGCCGTGCCGACCTTGAGCTCGTCGACGTAGACCTCCGCGCCGCCGCGATTGACCTCGACGCTGACGCGCGCGACCCGGGTCTTCAGCGACGTGAGGGCTTCTTCGACCTGGGCGCGGCGCTCGCTGGGGATGTCCGCACCGCCTTGCTCCAGGTAGGGCTCGAAGCTCTGCGCCGCGCCCAGGTAGTCTTGCAGCTGGAACTTGGTGCGTCCCAGGTTGTAGAGCAGGCGATAGTCGGGCGCGAGATCGTACGCGCGCTGAAACTCGATCACCGCCGCGCGAAAGGCCTGCTCCTTGTAGAGCTGCACGCCGCGCTCGAAGTGCACGGACGCCTCTTGCTCGGGACCGCTCGGCGCAGCCTCTTCCTGCGCGAGCGCACTGGAGCAGGCGAGCAGCTGGAGCACCAACAACCAACGCACGAAGATCATGGAAGCCTCGCGGGAGACTACTTCTTGTTGCGATAGGGGTTCGTTTGGTCGATGTCGTCGCCACCCGCGGCGGGCTGCGCGATCTCGATCTCCGCGCCCGGGAGGGCGCTCGGCTTGACGGGAACAGCTTTCGGAGGCGGCGCGGTCTCGAACGCAGCGCGGGGCGCCTCCACGCGCGGCGCGGACGCGCTGGAACGGCGCGCCGATGCGCTGGCGCGACCGAGCACGAGTGCCAGCGTCTGGTCGTGCTCCAGCTGAACGAACTGCTTGATCGGCTGAAAGCCGTCCGCGCTCGCCTCGACAAGGTGCATCGAGGCGTCCTTGCGGAACTTCCCCGAGAAGGGCGACGAGACGGCCACGCCATCGACCGTGATGCGCGCGGTCTCTGGCGAGACCGTGATCACCAGCAGCGCCAGCTCTGGCGCGGCGGGCCGCGGAGGCAGACTCTCCGGCACCTGCGGAGCGGGCTCGTGCGCGACGGCCGCGGGGGCCGGCAGGGGCTGGCTGACGATGGGCCCGGCCGAGTCGCGAGCTGGCCAGAGCAGGGCGAGCGCGCCGCCCACCACCACCATGCCCGCGATCACGGCCGCCGAGAGGTGCCGCTGCGGCGCCGACAAGCTGGCCACCCACGAGCGTCCGACCCCGACGCGCCTCGACCCGCTGTGCACGTCGTGCGTCGGCTCGTCGAGGGCCGGGTCCTCGGGTGCGTCCGGCACGTACGAGATCAGCCCTTCGTCGCTCTTGCGTTGAAGCTGCGGCAAGCCGCCAGGCCCATCGAGCTCGGTGCTGCTCGACGAGCTCTTCACGGCCTGCAGCTGCGTGTTGATGATCTCGTTCATGCGCGCACGCTCGCTCTCGAACAGAGGAACCATGATCGCCGACAGCGTCTGCGCGCGTGGGCGCTCGCCGCACGTGACCATGTACGCATCCAGCGCGTTGGCAAAGGCAGCCGCGTCCTCGAAGCGGTCGGCGGGATCGAGCGCGATCGCCCGCTCCACGATGCGCACGACCTCGTCGGGCAGCAGGGGCTTCAGCGCGCGCAGCTTGCGCTCGCCGCCCGCGAGCCGCGCCTGTACCTTGAGCGCGTCCGCGACCCTGCGCCCGCCTGCGAAGCGGTGCCCGGACAGCGCCTCCCACAACACCGCGCCGAGCGCGAACACGTCCGCGCGCCCATCGATGCTGTCACCACGCAGCTGCTCGGGCGCGATGTAGTCGAGCTTGCCCTTGATCACGCCGACGCGCGTCACGTGGTCCGGATCCAGGCTGGTGGCGACGCCGTAGTCGAGCAGCTTCACCTGGCCGTCGTAGGTGAGGATGATGTTGTGCGGGCTCACGTCGCGATGCACGATGCCGACCGCCTCGCCGTCGTACGAGCGCAGCGCATGCGAGTAGTGCAGCGCGCGCGCGACGCAGGAGACGATGCGCAGGTGCTCCGCGAGCGAGACGTCGCTGCCGCGCATGCGTGTCAGCGCGACGCTGTAGGGCTGACCGTCGAGGTACTCCATCGCGATGAAGCAGTGGCCGTCGATCTCGCCGACTTCGTGGGTCTGCACGATGTTTGGATGGTTGAGCTGCGCGAGCAGCCGAGCCTCCCTCCAGAACATCGCGATGCTGTCGCTGTTGCCGCCGAACAGATGGCCGAGGTCCTGGCGCAGGACCTTGAGCACGAGCAGCTTGTTGAAGCCTGCCGGTCCCGTCGTCAGCGCAAGGTAGACCTGCGCCATCCCACCCGAGCCGAGCGACGCGATCAGCCGATACTTGCCGAACGACGTTAATTCGCGAGCGGATTGCACGTCAGGTCCTGGGCATGAGGCACTGCCAACAGACCCCGTACCGTAGAGAGGAAGAATCGCGATGTCTACGCTGTGGGGGCCCGAACGGCCATAACGGAGGCTCTTTGTGAAACATCACTGTCAACGCAGCTGGCGTCCACGCGAGGTGTTCCTGCGGGACTGACAACGTGGTCTGCGTCGTGGAGCTACTTCACGTCGAGCGATACACCGTCGAGGGATTCCTTGAGGCGCACCTCCAGCTCGGCGCGCTTGGTGCGGCCCTCGATCAGCTGCTTGGTGAGCTCCGCGTTGCGCGCGTCCACTTGCTTGAGGCGCTCGTACAGGCGCGTGCGCAGGTCCTTGGCGCTGGCGAGCTTCTCGATCGCCTTGAGGTTCTGGCGCGTCTCGTCGAGCGCCATGCGCACCTCGTCCTGCTCGCGCTGCGCGACGGCTAGCTTGTCGTCCAGCGTGGAGAGCTCGCGTCCGAGCTGCAGCGCGGCCGCCAGCTGCGCGTTCTTGGGATCACTCGCGGCAGGACCGGACAGCCACAGCGCCACTGCGTCGAGCGCGCGCGAGTCGAGCACGTGCAGCTGCAGCTCGACCGGCGTGCGCTCGACGACGGCCAGCGTGGCCTCGCCGCGCGGGGGGACGCGCAGCGGAAGCAGCGCCTTCTCCGGTGCCAGCTCGGTGCCCTCCGGCGGTGCCAGCAGCTCCGCGGCGGCCCAGCGTGGGTGGCGCAGGTAGACCTGCGTCGGCTCGGCGCCGCCGTTGCGCACGCGGTACTTGGTCTCGCGCTGCGAGAACTGCTGCAGCGTCACGTAGCCGCGCTGCACGCGCAGCAGCTGGCCCTGGGTCTGGTTCCAGCTCTCGTTCGGCTCGACCACGACCGACTTGTCGATCGCGAACGGCACGAAGGTCTGCGCCGCGGCCGGCAGCGTGTCGATCACGCCCTGGCCCAGGAACGAGCCCTGCGCGAGCACCGAGATCGGGCCCTTCTCCAGCACCGCGCCGGTGTCGTTGCGAAGCCGCGCGACCGAGAACGGGTGCGTCGACGACAGCCCCACACCCGGCTCCGGCGCGAACAGGCGCGCCTGCTCGCCGGCGACCTGCTTCGACAGGATCGCGACCATCGTCGAGCCGCCGTTCGGCACGGTGACCTTCTCGGAGAGCTCGTAGCGGGTGACGGTCTCGCTGACGGTGCTCGCGATCGCCTGCGAACGCACGCTCTGCGCCAGGTTGCCCGCGTTGATCGCCGGCGCCGTCGCGACCGGAGCCGCCTGCAAGCGCGGCTTGGATGCGCGCTTGGCCAGCTCGCGCGCGGGCGCCGAGGCCTGCACCTCGTCGGCCTCGGCCTCCTCCATCATCACGGGCTCGGGAGCCATCGGCGGCGGCGGAGGTGGAGGCGGTGCGCCACCCCCTTGCGCGACGACCGTCTCGCCAGTGGGCACGTAATCGACCACCTCGCCGCTGTCGCTCACCAGCGGGCGAACGGGCGTGATCGGCGTTCCGAGATCGGAGCGGAACGAGATCGGCGCGCCCGTGGTCAGCGTGAGCTTCACGTCGCGCCAGTCCTCGCCGGAGGTGTTCTGCACGACCGCCCAGGCCTGCAAGAGCGGCTGGCCCTTGTCGTCGAACACCACGCGGTAGCTCGGGCGCCAGACCGGCGAGCCCACCACGTACGCGACGCTCAGCTCGTGCTCCTTCGCACCCGCGAAGCTGAGCTTCACGTCGACGCGCGGATCGACCGGCTCGGGCGGCGGCTCCTCCGGATCCTCGCGCTTGGACACCGGCTTGGGTAGCTCGGGCACGTCGAACGCGATGCTGCGCACGCCCCCCGAGCCGCGCTCGACCGCGGTCAGCGAGGCGAGGAAGTCGCCCACCTCGCTCTGCTTCACGCGGAACTTGAGTCCCTCACCGGTGAACTTTCCCGTGCGCTCGAAGTAGCCCACGCCACTTCGGTACAGGACCACGTTGCGGACGGGGAGGTCGCTTTGCACGGACGCGGTGGCGCAGCCCGCCAGGCCCACCGCGAGCAGGAGCAGAGGTCGTTTCATGGCGGCGATTGACGCACGGCCTGCGCTCCAACTTCTAGATTCCTCCACGCGACGTCGAACTGGACATTCCGTACCTCGCGGGCAACATGGCTGCATGGCCCGCATCGAGCAGCGTACGGACCGCTATCTTCACTCGCCTCGCTTGACCCAGCAGGCCGACGGCAGCGCCTCTCTGCACGTGATCGCCTGGACGCCCGAGGGAGAGGGCGTGCTGCACTTTCCGGTGGCGCGCGATGGAGCGCTGGGCGAGCCGAGCGCCGAGGCGGTGCAGCCGTCGATCGTGGCCCTCACGCGCGGCGACGACGTGCACGCCAGCCAGAACGACCGCGCCGAGCTGGAGGAGACGCGTGCCGGCGAGCGCGTCTGGGTCGAGTTCTCGCACGGCATCAGCAGCGTCTACCTGCAGCGGCCCAACGACCTGCTGCTGGTGTTCCGCGCGCGGGGCAGCGCCGCCGCGCCGTGCCTGTGGGTGACGCCGCATGGCACCTGGGTCGCGTTCCATCACGACGTGCGCGAGGACGACGCCACCAGCGACGTCTCCAAGTGGATCGCGCTGCGCTTCGTCGACCGCGACGGCGTGGTGGAGGAGCCCGCCGAGCCGATGCTGGAGCGCGACCGCGATCGCGAGGGCGTCGAGCAGTCGTTCGAGTTCCCGGCCTTGATCGTGGGACCCCACGGTGCGCTGGCGCTGTTCGGGCGCGGCTCGCACAACTACTGGCGACAGGATCTCGACCAGGCGGGCTTCGGCGCGCGCGTCGCGCTGAGTGACGGCGAGTGGGGCTCGCGCGGGCGTCACATCGTGGTCGCGCCGCTGGCCGATCAGCTCGTCTACGCACGTCGCGATCGCAAGGGCGTCGAGGTGGACGTCGCACCGCTGCCGCAGGGCGAGCGCCCGGCGCTGGTGCTCGCGCGCGTCGACTGGACCGAGGACGAGGAGCTGGACAACGAGGACGACGGGCGCGCCGACCCAGCGCACGCGCGCGGCATGGTCACGCTGTTCGGCGACATCCAGCAGCACAGCGCGCACTCGGACGGCGTGGGCAGCGCGGACGAGGTGTACCAGCGCGCGCGCTATCGCTATCAAGACGACTTCGTCGCGCTGACCGATCACGAGGCGTTCCTCGGCAAGCGCACCGGCCCCGGCGAGTGGGAGTACCTGCAGGACGTCGCGGATCGCTACGACGCACCGGGCGCGTTCGTGACGCTGCTCGCCTACGAGTGGACCGGCAAGATGTTCCCCGGCCCGGGCCACAAGTGCGTCTACTACCCCAGGCGCGGCCTGCCGATCATCTCGCGCGATCAGGTGCCCGAGGGCAAGGCGCTGGTGCAGCAGGTGCTCGCGCTCGGCGGCTTCTCGGCGCCGCACCACATCGGCTGGACCGGCGCGGACGAGCCGGGGCACGACGACGTCGGCCAGCCCACCTGGGAGATCTGCTCCTGCCACGGCTGCTACGAGCACGCCGAGCACCCGCTCGGCCAGCGCGGCGAGCTGCGCGATCAGATGGTCGACGTGATGCTGCGCAAGGGGCACCGCTTCGGCTTCACCGGATCCTCGGACAGCCACGGCTTGCTCTGGCACCACGGCGAGGCGCGCAAGCGCGACCCGTATCGCACCGGGCTGACCGCGGTGCAGGCGCGCGACGTCTCGCGGGCGTCGGTCATGGAGGCGCTGCGCGAGCGGCGTTGCTACGCGACCAGCGGCGCGAAGATCCTGCTCGAGCTGAGCGCGGACGGCGCGCCGATGGGCAGCGTGCTGGAGGACAAGCAAGGCGCGCGCTTCGTGGTGCGCGCGCAGGGCACGGACAGGTTGCGTGCGCTGGAGCTGGTGGGGCCCAACGGCGTGCTCGCGCACTCCGAGGGCGTGGGCGACGAGGCCGCGCTCGACGTGCAGGTGGAGGCGCCCTGGGCCTATGCGCGCGTGATCCAGGAGGACGGCGAGATGGCCTGGTCGAGCCCGGTGTTCTTCGGGCCCAAGGCCGGATGATCCCCGGCCCCGCCTACCGCATCGAGACCGCGCGCATCAGCCTGCGCTGCCTGGAGCCCAGGCACCTGACGCTGGTCGCGCGCGCGGTCGAGGAGAGCCTGGCGCACCTGCGGCCGTGGATGGCGTGGGCACGGCACGAGCCCGCGTCGGAAGAGCACCGCCTGGAGCGGCTGCGCACCAACCGTGGCCACTTCGATCTCGGCTCCGACTTCACCTACGGCTTGTTCGATCGGGAGGGCACGACGCTGTTCGGCATCGCGGCGCTCAAGCTCGGGCAGATCGTCGACGAGCGCGAGCTCGGTTACTGGCTGCACCCCGCGCACACGCGGCAGGGGTTGATGCACGAGGCCGGCCTGGCGCTGCTGCGCGTGGGCTTCGAACTGGAGCCTCTCGACGGCATCGACCTGCGCGTCGACCCCGACAACGTGCGCAGCGCGCAGGTGGCGGTACGGCTCGGCTTCGAGGGGCCGGTGATCGATCCGCTCAGCGCACCGGGCGTGGATGGCGACAAGCGGGACACGCACGTGTACTCGCTGTCGCGGGTCGCCTACGCGGGCGGCCCGGCGCCGCACGCGCCGATCGAGGCCTACGATGTGCTGGAGCGCCGGATCTTCTAGCCTGCGTCGCGCTTGATCAGGTACTCGCCCGAGCGGCGCTTGCGTGGGCCGACGCGCGCGTAGGTGTCGAGCAGGAAGCTGCGCGCCTCCGACTCGCTGGCGAAGATCCGGCGCGGCAGGGCGAGCGGGATCGACCAGGCCAGCGCCGTCAGCACGCCCCGCTCCAGCGGCGACCGCACCACCGCGCCATAGCCGAGCATGAAGCGCTCGATCAGCGGCTTGCGATGCGTGAGCTCGGCGAGGAAGCGCTGCCGCTGCACGGCGTCGAGCCAAGGCATGCCGCGCGCGTCGTGCAGCAACACGAAGCGCGCGCGCCGCGAGATCGCGCGATCCGCGCACGCGAAGAAGCGCTCGACGTCGTCGCTCCCCCAAGCTCGTCCTCCCGGCGACCCCAGCCGCACCAGCGGAAAGTCGTCGAGATCGACGGACAACGGCTCCCCAGCCTGTCCTTGCATGCATCCCCCCAGAACGTGCACCAGCCTACATCACCGCCACGAGCGGAGGCAAACCCCGAGTTCTCATCGTCGACGTCGACGGCGGGGTGGGGGCGCTCTAGTGGATCAGCACCGAGGCGTCGGCGCCGAGCACCAGAATGACCTGATCTTCCAGGCGATAGAGCACGCGTAAGCGTTCGATCACCAGCTCGAGCATGCACGGGTCGCTCTGCCCGCAGACGATCCGTCCGGTCTCGGCGGCGCGGCTGAGCGCGCGCGCGACCTCGGGTAGATCGTCGATGTCTTCGAGGGCCTCGCGCGTGAACTCGACGGGTCGGGGGGACATGACCTGACGGTCATCAAACTCGCCGCGGCAGAAGCGATCAAGCGCTTTGTTCGCGGGCCTGAAGTGAGTTAGCGCCGGCTGGGGAGGGCGGGTCGACCCTCACAAAACGGTGCACGCGTGTACACGATTTGCTACTGCTCTCGACGATACCTATGCGAGTACCGACCAGCCCTCAGCCGCGTACCGGTCCCGTAGTGTCTCGCATCCTGGCCACCGGGCACTACGCCCCGGATCGGATCCTCAGCAACCACGACCTCGAAAAGATGGTCGACACGTCCGACGAGTGGATCGTCGAGCGCACCGGCATTCGCGAGCGCCACATCGCCGCCGAGGGCCAGGCCAGCAGCGACATGGCGGCCGAGGCAGCCCGCCGCGCGCTGGAGGCGGCCGACGTACGCGCCGAGGATCTCGACCTGATCATCGTCGCCACCGTGACCCCGGACATGCCCTTGCCCGCGACCGCGGTGTTCGTGCAGCAGAAGATCGGCGCGCGCAGCGACTGCCCGGCGTTCGACATCGCGGCCGCCTGCGCGGGCTTCATCTACGGCATGTCGATCGCGGACCGCTTCATCGCCGGCGGCGCCAAGC
>JBEVNG010000220.1:0-15041 GCA_040508235.1 Polyangiales bacterium
GCGGCGCAGGCACCGTGGTGCGCGCGGCGAGCCGATGCTGTAGCGCCTGCAACGCACGTGGATCGGGCGCGTGCTCGCGGCGGTAGGCATCGAGGGCGGCGCGCGCGCTCGGGCTCAGCGGTTCCATCGCAACTCCTGTCCGCGCTGCCTCTGCAGAGCACGCTCGAACTGCTCGCGCGCGAGGCGCAGTCGGCCGTAGACCGTGTTCACGCCGACGCCGAGGCAGTCGGCGATCTCGGGCGCGCTCATGCCCTCGACCTCGGCCAGGTGGAACACCGTCGCCTGGCGCTCGTCGAGCTTGCTCAGGAACGCCTCCACGAAGCGGGTGGCTTCGCTGCGCTCCAGCGCACTGTGTGGATCCTCGGGCGCGCCCGGAGCCAGCTCGTCTCCCCGCTCGCGGCGCAGGCGACGCTGCGTCGCGCGCCTGGCATGGCTCGCGACCTGACGCGCGATCGTGAACAGCCAGGCCTTGGCGCCGCCGCGCTCCTCGTACTCCGGCAGCTTGCGCAGCACGATCAGGAAGACCTCCTGCAGCGCGTCGTCGACATCGCTACGCGGTACGCCGAGCAGCTGCAGCACGCGCCACACGAAGCTGGCATGGCGATCGAACATCACCGCGAGCTCGCGGTCGACCCCGGCGAGCGGGCCGTGCTCGCTCTTCGGCCCGAGATGTGTCGCCATCACCATCGCGAGAGTCGGATGCCCGCCCGGGCCGCGATCCGTCAATCGAAATGTAGCTCGACGCCGAGCGTGCCCCGTACGGCCAATCGTGCCGGGCGGTAGAGGGTAGGCAGGTTGCGAAATCCAAAGCTCGGCCGGAGCAGAGCGCCCAGGCCTTCGACGCCGACGAACAGCGCGATTGGCGCCTGACGCGGGTAGCGCAGCCCAGCGCTTGCTCCGGCGGCGAGCCACGGACGCGTCGCGGCGCCGGGACTGTCCACGCCGCGCCCCTCGCCCCGCCATGCACCGGCCTCCAGGCCCACGCACAGCGGGAGCTCGAGGCTCGCGAGCGGGAGCACGTGGCAGCCCCGAAGCTGGCTGACGACGCCTTGGAGGCGCGCGCCGACCTCGCGCTGCGCCGGGTAGCGCTCGACGCGTGGCAGGTCGTAGCTGGCGCCTAGCTCCACGCGCCAGCGCTCGCGCTGCAGGATACCGAGCAAGCCGACGCGCGGCGCGAGGCCCGGACCTGGACCCGTGCCGAGGCCTCCGACCGCGCGTGCACCCCACGCTAGCGTGGGCGCCGCCGGTGGGTGCGCCTGCGCGGTCGACACCATCGCGACCTCCAGCGCAACGAGCTCGACGAAGGTGCCGCAGCGCTCGGCGATCAGCGTGCGGTGCGTCTTCGCGGACGGCGTCTCCAGCGTGAGCGCGAGTCGATAGCCCGCGCTTGCATGCGTGACCTCGGCGCTGACCGCCAGTGTGCCGAGGTCCACGTCGTCGGGCCGTGTGCGCGCGATGGCCGCATGCACGCTGGCGCGGTCGGGGCACTCCGCGGGCGCGCTCCAGCGCAGCTGCGGTGCCGCCGCGCGGGCAGTGTTGAACGAGAACAGGAGGAAGCCGATCAAGAGGAAGCGCGTGGCCATGGCAAGCGTCTGCAGTGAAGCACACCCGCGCGTGAAGTTGGTGATGCAGCGCCCCGGCAAAGCCTGACGACCGCGCGGTTCTGCAAGCGACACCGTCTGTCGGGCAGCGACGCCGCAGGCGACACCTGTTGCCTCGGGCGCTACACGGCGCTCCGCGAAATGGGGCAATTCCGGGCGAAACGCCGTGGTTTTCGTGCGCCCGACTACCTGAAAGCACTCGGCACGGCGGCTGCAAATGGCGTTGTCGTCACCTCGACAAAGGCAACCCCCGGGCGACCGGGGAGACGCAAAGTCACGGGGCTCTTCGAGCCAGCCGGACCGCCGAAAGGAAATCGCGAAAATGAGTAAGGTGCGTTCGACGTACGCGTTTGGATTGGGAGCGCTTTGTTTGTCCATGGGTCTGGTCGGCTGCGCCGCGGAAGGTGAGATCGACCAGGAGCTCGGCAGTAGCGAGCAGTCGCTGCAGGACTCGGTCAACGGTCTGCGTACCGTGAACGGCCTCAAGACGGCGAACGGTCTCATCACCGTCAACGGCCTCTCCACCGTCAACGGTCTCAAGACCGTGAACGGTCTGAAGACGGTCAACGGCCTGAAGACCGTAAACGGTCTGAAGACGGTCAACGGCTTGAAGACCGTCAACGGACTCACGACCGCCAATGGCCTCAAGACGGTCAACGGCCTCAAGACGGTCAACGGTCTCGTCGTCACGCAAGAGACCACCATCGTGACGCCCGGCGCGACCGCCTTGGTCGGTGGAACCGCCGCGCTGAACGCGTCGCTGACGCTCACCTGCGCACCCGGCTCGACCATCGCGTCGATCCAGTACGCGAGCTTCGGCACGCCCACCGGAACCAGCCCGAACTTCACCAACAGCAGCTGCAACGCGAGCTCGTCGGTGAACGTGGTATCGAACGCATGCGTGGGCAAGAGCACGTGCTCCGTGGCTGCCACCACCACCGCCTTCGGCAACCCGTGCTCGTCGACCTCCAAGAAGCTCGCGGCCGTCGCGGTCTGCCAGGCTCCCTCGGTCACCACGGTGATCCCGTCGGTCCCCGTCGACGAGGCCAAGGACCTGCCGGTCGACTGCGGCGCCGCGGGCGTGCCGGGTAAGGATTGCTGGGGCTACGCCGAGGGCATCCTGAACCCCATCACCGGCATGCTCAGCAGCGACCAGGGCATCGCGACCGCGAGCTACATGGTTCGCTGTGCGCTGCCCGAGACCGCGTCGGTCAACATCGTCGACTACCGGGGCAAGGTCCAGCACTTCAAGGGCGAGCTCAACCTCGCTCCGACGTGGGGCGAGGGCGACTGCGACGCCGCCTGCCAGGAGAACGTCAGCGCCTGCTTGATGGCCTTCACCAACGCCGCGGGCGTGCACGTCCCGCTCGTCCTCTCGTCGACCAAGAACGCGCTCGGCGGTGGCACCACCTCCAGCTTCCCCAACCAGGAAGGCGCCTTCTTCGGCAACCTCTTCGACAGCCCCCCGAAGGCGTTCTTCTGCAAGGGCTCGGGGCAGCAGAACATCGCCACCATGTGGTACTCCTACGCGTCCGACATGTTCCAGGCGCGCATGTGCCAGAACGGTTCCTCGCTCGGCAGCAACGACTGCCCGTACGTCTCCGCCGGTGACTGCACGGGTATGCCCTGGTCGCCCCAGGCCTGCAGCAAGGCCTCGGACGGCACGATGACGAGCTGCACCGCGGGTGGCAAGACCTGGCAGTTCCCCATCACGACGTACCTCAAGAACTAAGCTTCGGTATCGTTTGAGTGCAGCAGGGCCCCTTCGAGGAAACTCGAGGGGGCTCTGTCTATCTGGCCGCATGACGCTTCGCGAACACCGCATCCCAGAAGTCGCAGCTCTCGGCGTAGAGACCGCGGTCGGCCTGGATGTCCCGGCCCAGCTCCAGGTGCACGTCGTCGCCGTACGCAGGCCACGTCTGCAGACTCGGATCGGACGGCACACCGGTGCGCGCGAAGCTAGCCCAGTAGGTCTGCACCGCGGAGCGCAGCGGCGCGAGCAGCGGCAGTGGCGCCGGCGGTGAGAACGTGGGCTCCTTCAGCAGACCCGACAGCCACGGGTAGCCGAACACATAGTCGAGCTCCTGCCCGTGCACCGACGGCGCGAGCGTGAAGCTATACAGGTAGACCGGCACGCCGTGCTTCGCGGCGCCGCGCGCGAGCGTACGGGCCGGGCAGTGGAACCACGAGTCGCTGGTGATGCGGCCGAGCGTGTCGTTCGCGCTCTGCTGCGAGCCCAGCGGCGCGTACAGCGCGAGGATGTCGGCGAACTCGTTTGGATACAGCCCGTACGAGACCAGCAGCAGCTCGGCCTGGTTGCTCGGGCGCGGCGCGTCGGCGCCGTCGTAGAGCTTGACCGCGCCCCACTCGTCGATGGTGGTGCCCACGATCATCGGCACCTTCTGGAACTGCCCCGCGGCGAGCAGCCTCCACGGGTCCTCGGGCAGCAGCTTGCCATCGACCTGAGGGTTGAAGTCCTCTCCCATCGGGCCGGGTAGACCAGGACGCACCCAGTCGGTGAAGCGCTCGGGCGGCAGCGCGCGCAGACACGCCGCGACCTCGCTGTCGTCGGGGCACAGCTCGTTAGCGATCAGCTCGCCCACCTTCTGCACCATGCCGCGGTCGAGCGGCAGCGCGGGGTAGTCGACGCAGGTCCCGCTCTCCAGGATGATGCGCTGGAACGTGCCCTCGCTGCCGCGCGCGAACAGGTGGTAACACGCACTCTGCGAGCCCGCCGACTGTCCGAACAGCGTCACGCTCTCCGGGTCCCCGCCGAAGTCCACGATGTGTTGCTTCACCCAGTGCAGCGCCATTTGCTGATCGCGAAGACCGTAGTTGCCCGACGGAGCCTCGGCCTGGTCGAGCGAGGGATGCACGATCCAGCCGAGCGGACCGAGCCGGTAGTTGATCGCCACCACGATCACGTTCTGGCTGACGGCCAGGTGCTGTCCGTCGAGATCCGCGCCGCTGCCGAGCGTGAAGCGCCCACCGTGGATGAAGAACATCACCGGCAGCTTCTCGTCGGAGCGCCGCGCGGGAGTCCACACGTGCAGGCGCAGGCAGTCCTCGCTCTCCGGCAGGTCGACACCCGGGATCAGACCGCGCGTGGGCGCTTGCGGGCACTGCGCGACGAACGAGCTCGCATCGAGCACGCCTTGCCAGGGGCCGGCGGGCTGCGGCGGTGCGAAGCGCAGGTCTCCCACCGGCGGCTCGGCGTAGCGAATGCCAAAGAAGCCGAGCGCCTCGCCCACGCGTGTGCCGCGCACGGGCTTGCCGCCGACGTGGATGAGCGTCGGGTCGGCGACTGGCTCATGCGTCGAGGCATCGCGCGTCGAGGCACCGCGCGTCGAGTCATCGCGCGTCGCGGTATCGCGTGCCGAGGCATCGCGCGCGGGTTGGTCGGTGGACGCGTCGAGAGACGGCTGTCCCGCATCCAGCGCGCCAAGCGGCCGAGGAGCCGAGTCGCATGCGAGCAGCAACGAGAGCAGCAGAGCGTACCGGCGCATCCCGACGTGCATAGCGCGCCGCGCGATCGGTCCGCGCAACGGTCACCCCAGGCGAGTTGCCGCGCGCGCCAGAGCTGTGGCTCCGGGGCGTGCCCTGCTTTTCGGTATCGGGCACACCTTTTTGTTGGCTTCGGGCTATGCAGGCCGCCTGATGACGCTATCTTCGAGAGACCCATGGCGACCGTGCTGATCATCGAGGACTACGCCGACATCCGCGAGATGGTGGCGGAGATGCTCGCGGGGGAGGGGTACGACACGCTCGAGGCGGAGAACGGCCAGCAAGCGCTGGAGCTGCTCGCCGCGCGCCCGGATGAGCCGTTCATGATCCTGCTCGACCTGGCGATGCCCGGCATGAGTGGCGCGGAGTTCCTGAAGGCGCTGGAGGAGCGAGGTCTGCTCGATCGCTACCCCACCGTCGTCGTGTCGGCGCAGGGGCGACCGGAGGACGTGCCGCAGGCCAAGGCGTTCCTGGTCAAGCCGCCCGATCACGCGCAGCTCATGGAGCTGGTGTCGAGGTATGCCGGTCCCCCCGCGCGCGCCGCCAGCTGACGCGTGCGCCTGGTCTCCTGGAACGTCGATGGTCTCGCGCGGCTGCTGCGTGATGCTTCGCTCGCGGACGTGCACAGGACGCTCGGCGAACCGGACGTGCTGGCGCTGCAGGAGGTTCGCCTGCGACCGCTCGATGGCGAGCTGCTCGACGCCGCGAGCGCCGCGCTGCCGGGCTTCGCGTGCGCCTGGTCGCTCTGCGACGACCCGCACAACGGTCGCTTCCGCGGCGGTCGCACCTACGGCGTGATGACGTTCGTGCGCGAGGCGTTGCGGCCACGCTGGCTGGAGGCGCCGCCCTGGGACCGCGAGGGGCGCGTGCTTGTGTGCGCGCTCGACGGCTGCACCGTGGTCAACGCGTACGCGCCCAACGGCACGGCGAAGCCTCACTACCAGGACGGCGCCGTGCTCGGTACGCGCTCCGACTTCAAGCTGCGCTTTCAGCGGGCGCTGCTGGAGCACGTGCGTCCGTTCGCGAGCGAGCTGGTCATGCTGGGCGACTGGAACGTCTCGCGCACCGCCCTCGACGTCTATCCGCGCCTGCGACGCGAGTCCCCTCACGCCGAGGCGCGTGCGATGTGGAACGACGAGGTCTTGCCGTCCCTGGAGCTGCTCGACGTCTTCCGCGCCCAGCATCCCGAGCAGCGCGCGTACACCTGGTTCAGCCGCGGCGCCGCACGCCGCGACAAGCTCGATGCCGCGCGCGTCGACTACGCGCTGGTCGCGCGCTCGCTGCAGGAGCGTGTGGTCGCCACCGGCATCGAGCAGGAGCTCGCGTTCCGGCTCGGCAGCGATCACGCACCCGTGTGGCTGGAGCTCACTGCGCCAGCGGCTTGGTGAGCTCGTCGATCCGCGCGAGCACCTCGGGCGTGAGCTTGGGCGTCAGCGCCAGCGCGCCGAGGTTCTCGCGCAGCTGACTCACCTTGGAGGCGCCGAGGATCACGGTGCTGACGCGCGGGTTCTTGTTCACCCACGCGATCGCGAGCTGCGCGACCGAGCCACCGAGCTCCTTGGCGACGGCATCGAGCCGCGCCACGGCCTCGTTCTTGGCCTTGTCGGAGAGCGCCACGCGCAGCCACGACAGGTCCGGACGTGCGCCGCGCGAGTCCGACGGAATGCCCTGCTTGTACTTGCCCGTGAGCAGACCCGACGCGAGCGGACTCCACGTGGTCAGCCCGAGCCCGGTGTCCTCGTACAGGCGCGCATACTCCTCCTCCACGCGCTTGCGATGGAACAGGTGGTACTGCGGTTGCTCGACGATCGGCTTGTGCCAGCCGTGGCGGTCCGCGACCTGCCACGCCGCACGGATCTCGTCGGCGCTCCATTCGCTGGTGCCCCAGTAGAGCGCCTTGCCCTGCGCGATGATGTCGTTGAGCGCGCGCACCGTCTCCTCGATCGGCGTGTGCGGATCCGGTCGGTGGCAGAAGATGACGTCGATGTGCTCCAGCTGCAGGCGCTTCAGCGAGCCCTCGACCGCCTGCGTGAGGTACTTGCGATTGAGCGTGTGGCGCCCGTTGATCGGGCTTTTGTCGCGCTGTAGGCCCCAGAAGAACTTGGTCGAGACCACGTACGTGAGCCGCGGCCAGGCGAGCTGCTTGAGCGCCTCGCCCATCACGACCTCGCTCTGCCCGGCGGCGTAGGCCTCGGCGTTGTCGAAGAAGTTCACGCCCGCGTCGTAGGCCGCGGCCATGCACTCGCGCGCGGCGGACACGTCCAGCTGATCCGCGTACGTGACCCACGACCCAAAGGACAGCTCGCTGACTCGAAGGCCAGTTCGGCCCAGGTGACGGTATTGCATTCGTCTCGTGTAGTAGACGTGCGGTCCGCCTTCAACCGCCGCGTACCCGTGTCATACCTCCGGCATGACGGAAATCTGGGACCAGGCCTTCGCGCGTAGCCAGACCATGTGGGGCCTCGAGCCGACCGCGTCCGCACTCTTCGCGCGCGACCAGTTCGCCGCGCACGGCGTGAAGGACGTGCTGATCCCCGGCATCGGCTACGGCCGCAACGCCAGGCCGTTCCTCGAGCAAGGACTGCGCGTCACTGGCATCGAGATCTCCGAGACCGCCATCAAGCTGGCCCGCGACAAGCTCGCGCTCACCATCCCGATCCACCACGGCTCGGTCCTCGACATGCCGTTCGATGACCGCCAGTACGACGCCATCTTCTCGTTCGGCTTGCTCTACCTGCTCGACGCCGCCGGTCGCCAGAAGCTGCTGCGCGACTGCGCCGCCCAGCTGGTGGCCGGGGGGCCCATGATCTTCACCGTCATCTCCAAGGACTTCGAGATGTACGGCAAGGGCACCAAGCTCGGCGAGGACTGGTACGAGACGCACCCGGGTATGCGCCTGTTCTTCTACGACGAGCACTCGATCCGCCGCGAGTTCAGCGCCTTCGAGCGCATCGACATCACGCCGATCGAGGAGCCGATGCACGACAACAGCTCACGTCCATTTCTGAACGTGAGCTGCTTCAAGCCTCAACCAAGCAGCCGTTGAAACCTCAGTTCTGCACGAGCACGTCGAAGTTGGAGAAGATGCGCTCGGCGCCGTTCACACCGACGTTGCAGTTCGTTCCCCAGACCTTGCCGGCGTGCTTCACGCCGTTGTAATCGGCGCGGCAGACGGCCATCTGGAAGCTTCCGCTGCTGCCACCGATCACCGCACGGGGCTGGCTGCTCGGGCCGCTGACCCAGCTGAGCGGCGTGCTGCCGGCGCCGAGCACCTCGTAGTTGGGCAGCGTGAGCACGCCGCCACCGTAGCCGATGTTGCAGAGGTTGTTCCAGACCTCACCGGGGTGCGTGGCACCGGCGTAGGACGCGCGGCAGACGTTGAGCGGGACGGCGCCCTCGAAGCCGGAGACCACGCCGTTGCTGTTCACGCGCGGGCCCTGCGTCCACACCGGCGCCGCGCCGACGTTGGTGAGCACCTCGAAGTCGGCGAACTGCATGTCGACGCCACCGAAGCCGATCCAGCACTTGCCCGACCAGATCTTGCCCGGGTGCATGCCGCTGTCGTACGTCACGCGGCAGACGGGGAGGTTGCCACCGTTCTCGACGCCGCCGATGACGGCGTTCGAGGGAATCGCGGGACCGCTGACCCACACGAGCGCGTCGGTGTCGTTGACCAGGACCTCGAACGTGGAGAGCGAGATCTCGCGGCCACCGTAGGGGATGGCGCAGTTGGTGCCGTAGAGCTTACCCGGGTGCTTGGCGCCGCCCCACTCCGCGCGGCAGATGGGCATGATCATCGAGCGCGGCGTGTCGTAGCCACCGATGACCGCGTTCCCGGGCACGCTCGGACCGGCCTTCCAGCGCAGGCCCGCGGCGGGCTCCTGCGGCTGCGTGCTGGTGGGGAAGTACTTGCTGCACTTGGGGTACGTGTAGGCGGCGATCGTCGCGGCGACGCCGCTTGGGTCGAGGATGGCCGCAAGCTGCGCCGAGGCGCGCGCGATGTCTTCCTCGGTAATCGAGTTCATCAGGTTGTTGGTCGCGACGTAGCCCTTACGCGCCTTGTTCGCCGTGTCGAAGGCCATGATGCCGGTCTGCACGACCGTGCTGTTGTTCTTGAGGTTCTCCCAGGCCGCCTTCAGCTCGGTGAACTTCTTCTGCAGCTCGGCGAGGCGACCCGCCTTCTGCGCCTGCGTACCCGCGGTACCGGCCGAGGAGGTGCCGAGGCTCGCGACGAACGCCGCCATCTGCGCCACCGAGGAGACCTGACTGAACACCGTCATCGCGCAGGCCTTACTGTCCTTGGCCGCGCCCATGCCGCAGTCCACCCAGCCCGCGGGGACCTTACCCCAGCAGACCGGACCGATGCCGTTGAAGCCGTCGCCGCACTGCTTGTAGCAAAGGCCCGCCTGCTCCTGCTCGCCACCCGTGCACACGCCGGTCTTGGGCTCGCTGGCGATCTGCACCTTCTTCGCGCACGAGAGATCGAACTGGCCACCGAGGCCGAGCGCGCCGCAGTTGGGCTGGTTCGGACGGCAGATGTCGACGGTCACCGCCGAGTAGCCGGACTGGCACTTCTCGTAGACGATGGCGCCCTTCTTCTCGCAGTTGCCCTTGCCGTGCGCCGATTCGCAGCGGTTGTACATGCCGCGGTCGCTCAGGCCGTCCGAGCCCTTCCACGCGTAGCTGTCGCGCCAGTACTCGCTCATGCGACAGAACAGGCCGTCGTCACGCATGCCCGCCGGACAGACCGAGTGACAGTCGATGCCCACGCGCTTGGTGTTCACGGGGCACTTGTCGTAGCAAAGCAGACCGACCATCTCCTTGCCCGGCGCACAGCTGTCCGGAATGGCGCCCGCGCCGCGCGTCTTGGAGTCCTTCCAACAGAACTCCTGCGCCGAGGCCGGCGAGACTGTCGTCAGGGTCAGCATCAGCGCCACCCACAGCATGTGGGCCATCTTCACCACGTTGTTCGTCACTCGATCTCTCCTCGAACCCAACCGGGCTCGAGCCACCCCCAGTGCGAGCGCCGTACCGCGGACCGGACACCCGTCCGCCCGGCGAAAATGCCGAGAAAGTGGCGGTTTTCTGGTCGAGGTTGAAACGACCATCTGTCCGCCCACCCGCCTGCGCGGACAAGTGTCCGGACATCTGTCCGCGGGCAGCGGCTACGGCACGCGCAGCACGACCTTGCCCTGGGCGTGCTTGGTCGCCAGATGGCGGTGGGCGTCGGCGATCTCGGCAAGTGGGAGCACGCGATCGATCACGGGCGTGAGCGCGCCGCGCGACAACAGGTCGGCGATCAGGGCGAGGTCGGCGCGACGGGAGCGCACCGCGACCAGGCGCATGCGCTGACGGCTGGCGAGGGAGCGTACGATGTCGAGGCCGTGGGCGATGTTGGGCACGGTGGTCACGAGCACACCGCGTTCGCTCAGGCCGGGGCGTGCGTCGGCGAGGCAGAGCTTGCCGAAGACGTCGAAGATCACGTCGAAGCGCTCGCTTTGCAGGGTGTGCTGGAGCTCCCGGTAGTCCGAGACCTCGTCGGCGCCGAGCTCGCGCAGCCGCGCCTGGTTGCGCGCGCTGGCGGTCGCGTGGACCTGCGCGCCGAGGAACTTGGCGATCTGGACGGCGACGGTGCCCACGCCGCCCGCGGCGCCGTTGATCAACACGCGCTGTCCCGCTCGCAGCGCGGCGATGTCGCGCATCGCTTGCAACGAGGTCGAGGCGACCAGCGGCACGGCGGCCGCTTGCTCGAAGCCCACCGCATCGGGCACCTGCGCGCAGTGCTCGCGGTCGGTCACGACGTACTGCGCGCAGGCGCCGCCGCGAAAGCCATCGAGCATGCCGAACAGGCGCAACCCCTCCGGCCCCCCGGCCACCACCGTGCCGGCCCAGTCGAAGCCGCTGAGGTAGGGCGCACGCAGCCCGCCGAGCGGATGAAAGCGACCCGCGCGCAGCAGCACGTCCTTGGGGTTCACCGCGGCCGCGTGCACGCGCACCAGCCACTGATTCGCGCGCGGTCGCGGCACGGGGAGCTCGCGGACGTGCAGCACGTCGGGGCCGCCGTGACGGTCGAAGCAGGCGGCGAGCATGGTCGAAGGAAGGGTCACGAGCGCGACCATACCAGCGATTGTTGCAGCCGCTGCAATGGTGCATCGCGCTGCGCGCCAATTCTCAAAGGCCGCCCCGGGCGCCACCTTGAAGGGAACGAGGAGATGATGATCCCATGAAGCTCTACCACCACCCGCTCTCCGGCCACTCGCATCGCGCACGTCTGCTGCTCTCGCTGCTCGGCGTCGAGCACGAGCTCGTCGAGGTCGACCTCAAGTCGGCCGCGCACAAGAAGCCGGCGTTCCTCGCGCTCAATTCGTTTGGCCAGGTGCCCGTGCTGGACGACGGCGGCACGGTGGTCGCCGACTCGAACGCGATCTTGGTCTACGTCGCCAAGAAGCTGGGACGTGGCGACTGGCTGCCGGAGGATGCCGCGAGCGCGGCGGCGGTGCAGCGATGGTTGTCGGTGGCGGCGGGCGAGCTCGCCTACGGCGCGGCGGCCGCGCGGCTGATCACGGTGTTCGGCGCCAAGTACGACGCCAACGACGTGATCGCACGCGCGCACGCGCTGCTGAAGAACGTCGAGCAGCACCTCGGCGAGCGCGCATGGCTGGTCGGCGCGCAACCGACGATCGCCGACGTCGCGCTGTACAGCTACCTGGCGCGTGCACCGGAGGGAAACGTCGACCTCGCTGGCTACCCGCGCGTCAACGCGTTCCTGCGCCGCGTCGAGGCGCTGCCTGGCTTCGTTCCGTTCGCCGAGACCAAGGTGGGTCTCGCCGTATGAGCGGCGCGCCGACCGGACGGAAGCTGGCGGTCTGGCACGCTGGCGAGAAGGCCATCCAGGAGAAGGTCGGCGTCGCCGCGCGCATGCAAGAGCTGGGCAAGCGCATCGTGCGCGACTTCATGCCCGACCAGCATCGCGAGTTCTACGCGCAGCTGCCGTTCCTGGTGGCTGGCAGCGTGGACCCGCAGGGCGACGCGTGGGCGACCCTGATCGAGGGCGAGCCCGGGTTCGTGTCTTCGCCGCATGAACGCGCTCTCGACATCGACACACAGCCCGATGCGTCTGATCCCGCGAGTGCCGGCATGCGCACGGGCGATGCGATCGGTCTGCTCGGCATCGAGCTGCACACGCGCCGACGCAACCGCGCCAACGGCACGCTCCGGGCCACCGAGCCTGTGCTGCAGCTCGCGCTCGAGCAGAGCTTCGGCAACTGCCCGCGCTACATTCAGCTGCGCCACTTCGAGCTCGTGCGCGACCCGCGCGAGCCTTACGCTGGGCAGGTCGAGGTGCAGACCGCGCTCGACGCGGAGGCGCGCGCCACCATCCAGTCCGCCGACACCTTCTTCGTGGCGACCTACGCCGACCGGGAGGGCCAGCGTCAGGTCGACGTGTCGCATCGCGGCGGCAAGCCCGGCTTCGTGCGGGTGTCCGACGACGGCACGCTGACGATCCCGGACTTCGACGGCAACCTGTTCTTCAACACGCTCGGCAACATCCTGCTCAACGGCAAGGCGGGACTGGTGTTCGTCGACTTCGCGAGCGGAGACCTGCTGCAGCTTAGCGGCGACGCCGAGGTGAGCTTCGACTCGCCGGAGATTGGCGCGTTCCAGGGCGCCGAGCGGCTCTGGCACTTTCGCGCCAGGCGGGTCGTGCGCAGGCGTGACGCCCTGGCGCTGCGCGGCACGACGCAGGATGGGGGGCAGTCTCCCAACGTGCTGATGACTGGCGACTGGAAGCAAGCCGCCGAGCGCCTGCGTGCCGCGGCGCTTCCGCGTGGCTGGCGTGCGTTCAAGGTCAGCAAGGTCGTCGACGAGAGCACAACGATCCGCTCGTTCACGCTGCAGCCCGACGACGGCGGTGGACTCGTGCCGCACCAGGCGGGGCAGCACCTTCCGATTCGGATCGCGATCGACGGCAAGCCCCTGGTCCGCACGTACTCGCTCTCGGTCGCGCCGTCGGACGGCGTGTACCGCATCAGCGTCAAGCGCGACGGAGCTGTCTCGCGATGCATGCACGAGCACCTGCGCGTCGGCGACTCGCTCGAGGTGCGCGCACCGGCGGGAAGCTTCACGCTCGACGCGCGGACACCACGGCCGGCGGTGTTGCTCGGCGCGGGCGTCGGCATCACGCCGCTGCTCGCGATGCTACGGCACATCGTCCACGAGGGCCTGCGCGTGCAGAACATCCGCCCGACCGTGCTGTTTCACGCTGCGCGCAGCAAGGCGGAGCGGCCGTTCGATGCGGAGCTAGCGAGCCTGGAGCAGCAGGCTCACGGCGCCGTGCGCATCGTACGTGTGCTCGGCAGCGCGGAGGGCGCGCAGCCGGAGGACTTCGACGCGGTGGGGCGCCTCGACGTGCGGTTGTTGTCGCGCTTCATCCCGACCGACGCGTACGACTACTACCTCTGCGGGCCCGCCGCCTTCACGCAGTCGCTCTACGATGGCCTGCGCGCCCGCGGCATCGCGGACGAGCGCCTCCACGCCGAGGCGTTCGGTCCCTCCTCGCTGGTGCGCACCGGCATGACCGAGCGGTTGGCCGCCTCCAAGGTGTCGCTGCCGGTCCTGTTCGTCAGCTCGATGAAGGAAGCGCGCTGGACGCCCGAGTCGGGAACGCTGCTGGAGCTCGCGGAGGCGCGCGGCCTGTCGCCCGACTTCGAGTGCCGCAGCGGCTCCTGCGGGACCTGTCGCACGAAGCTGCTCGCGGGCAAGGTCGCCTACGTGCGCGATCCGACCGCAGAGGTGGGCGAGGGTGAGGTCTTGATCTGCTCGGCGGTCCCGGCGGAGCAGGAGGGCGCACTTCAGCTGGCGCTCTGAGCGCTCAGTGATCGTGGTGCAGGTAGCTAGGCGTGCGTGGCAGGCGCAGGCTGATCGCGAACGCGACCACCATCATCACGGTGACGTACGCGTAGTACCAGGTCTCGTGGCCGAGCGCCTTGAGGCCGAGCGCGGCGTACTCGGCGGTGCCCCCGAACAGCGCGTTGCCGATCGCGTAGGAGAGGCCGACGCCCAGTGCACGCACCTCGGGCGGGAACATCTCCGCCTTCACGATCCCTGCGATCGCGGTGTAGATGCTGATCACCGCCAGCGCGAAGGTGATCAACATACCCGAGAGGAAAGGACTCGTGCTGCTGCGCAGGGCGAGCAGCACGGGCAAGGTCATCAACACACTCAGGCCCGACCAGAGCAGCATGCTGCCGCGCCGGCCGATGCGATCGGACAGCGCACCACAGAGCGGCTGCAGGCACATGAACACGAACAGACACGCGGTCATGACGTTGCTGGCGGTCTTGATCGGCATGCCGGCGGTGTTGACCAGGAACTTCTGCATGTAGGTGGTGAACGTGTAGAAGATCAGCGAGCCGCCGGCCGTGTAGCCGAGCACGCTGAAGAACGCGGCCTTGTGCTCGCGAAGCAGCGCCGCCATGCTGCCGGCCTGATCGCTCTCGCGCGAGGCGGCGGTCGAGGTCTCGTGCAGCGAGCGACGGAGTCCGAGCGCGCCCAGCGCGGTCAGTGCACCGAGGGCGAACGGGATACGCCAGCCCCACGCGCGAAGCTCGTCCTCGCTGAGTAGCTGCTGCAGGATCACCACCACCAACACCGCCAGCAGCTGACCGCCGATCAGCGTCACGTACTGGAACGACGAGTAGAAGCCGCGCTGGCCCTTGAGCGCGACCTCGCTCATGTACGTGGCCGTGGTGCCGTACTCGCCGCCCACGGACAGGCCCTGGAACAGCCGCGCCAGCAACAACAGCACGGGCGCGAGCGTGCCGATCGAGCTGTACGTGGGCAGGCACGCGATCAGGAGCGAGCCGGCGCACATCATCAGCACCGACACTACCAGCGACGCCTTGCGCCCGCGTCGGTCGGCGATACGGCCAAAGA
>JBEVNG010000499.1:0-6846 GCA_040508235.1 Polyangiales bacterium
GGTGCACCCGACGCTCGGACGCTTTCGCACCAACGTCTCGCGCCAGCGCACCGGGCTCAAGCTCACCGCGCGCCCGATCGGCGAGCGCGTACTCGACCTGGCAGAGCTGGGGCTGCCCGAGGCGATCGCCGCCGCGACGCACCACCACCAGGGCCTCATCGTGGTGACCGGCCCCACCGGCCACGGCAAGACCACCACCCTGGCGGCCATCGTCGACGTCATCAACAAGGACCGCACCGATCACATCATCACGGTCGAGGACCCGATCGAGTACGTGCACGAGCGCAAGGCCGCGGTGATGTCGCAGCGCGAGGTCGGCACGCACACCAAGAGCTTCGCGGCTGCGCTGAAGGGCTCGCTGCGCGAGGACCCGGACGTGATCGCCGTGGGCGAGCTGCGCGACACCGAGACGGTGCGCATGGCGCTGTCGGCGAGCGAGACGGGCCACCTGGTGATCAGCACCATGAACACGCCCACGGCCGCCAAGGCCATCGAGCGCCTCATCGACCTGTTCCCGCCGGGCGATCAGCCGCAGGTGCGCATGAGCCTCGCGGGCGGCCTGCGCATGATCATCTCGCAGCGGCTGGTGCCGTCGACCGATCGGCAGACGGTGAAGGCGGCGGTGGAGCTCTTGCCCGGATCGAGCGCGCTGTGGGCGCTGATTCGCGACAACAAGACCTTCCAGATCCCGAGCCTGCAGCAGCGCGGCAAGGCGCTCGGCATCGTGCGGCTCGACGACTCGCTCGCGGAGCTGGTGCGCGCGGGCCACACCAGCATGGAGATTGCGCGGGAGTTCGCCGAGTCGCCGGACCAGTTCGAGGTGCTCGCGCGCGGCGGCAAGCTACCCGACGCGGCGCCGCCGGCGAACGACAACGCCACCGCCGCGCCGAAGTTCGGCAAGGACATGATCTCGAAGGCCGGCAAGCTGTTCGGCGGCGAGGGGAAGTGACGTGGCCCGCATCGATGCGCTGTTCGATCGCCTGCTCGAGCTGAAGGGCTCGGACCTCCACCTCGGCGTGGACGCGCCGCCCATGGGCCGCGTGCGCGGCTCGCTGATGCCGCTGCGCGATCAGCCGCTGACGCGCCAGGGTCTCGAGGAGCTGCTGTTCGAGATCGCCACCGAAGACCAGCGCCACAACATCGTGAGCAACTGGGACCTCGACTTCGCCTATCAGTACGGCGACAAGGCCCGCTTTCGCGCCAACTACTTCTACAAGCAGACCGGCATCGCGGCTGTGTTCCGCACCATCCCGAGCACCATCCTCTCGCTCGACGAGCTGAAGACCCCCGACGCCGTGCGCAAGCTCTCCGAGCGGCGCGCCGGCCTGGTGCTGGTCACCGGCCCCACCGGCTCGGGCAAGAGCACCACGCTCGCCGGCATGATCAACCACATCAACAAGACGCGCGCCGGCCACGTGCTGACGATCGAAGACCCGATCGAGTTCGTGCACGAGCCCGACCGCTGCCAGATCACGCACCGCGAGGTGGGTCAGCACGCGTCGAGCTTCTCGCACGCCATCCGCTCGTCCGGCCGCGAGAACCCGGACGTGATCCTGATCGGCGAGCTGCGCACCAACGAGACCATGCGCCTGGCGCTGCAGCTCGCGAGCTACGGCGTGCTGGTGTTCGGCACCGTGCACACCAACAGCGCACCGGCGACCATCGAGCGCATCATCAACGCCTTCCCCGCCGACGAGCAGCCGCAGATCCGCGGCATGCTGGCGGACGGCCTGGCCGGCATCGTCGCCCAGCAGCTCTTGAAGACGGCGGATGGAAAAGGTCGCTGCGCGGCGCTGGAGATCCTGCTCGGCTCCCACGCCGTGTCCGCGATCATCCGGGAGAACAAGACCTTCCAGCTGGCCAGCCTGATGCAGTCCGGCAAGGCGCTGGGCATGCAGACGATGGACAGCGCGCTGGAAAAACTGGTGCGCGACGGCAAGGTCAACCCGCAGACCGCGCTGGAGAAGGCCGAGGACAAGGAGAGCTTCAAGAAGCTCTTCCCGCAGCTCGCCGCCCTCAAGGACGAGGTCTAGCCGTAGCGAGAGCGCGGCGCGAGCCCCAGGAACTGTCCGGGGAAGCGCCGCGCGCCGGACTTGCTAGGCTGCGCCCCATGGCGCGCACGGCGGCGGCACTGATCATCGGCAACGAGATCCTGACCGGCAAGGTCCACGAGCAGAACGTGTTCGTGATGGCCAAGGAGCTGTTCGCGATCGGCGTCGAGCTGCGCCGGATCATCGTCTGCCCCGACGAGATCCCCGTGATCGCGCGCGACCTGCGCGAGCTCGCCAGCACGCACGACATCGTGATCACCAGCGGTGGCATCGGCCCCACCCACGACGACGTCACCATCAAGGCCGTGGCCGCGGCGTTCGGCGGCAAGGTGGTGCGCTCGCCAGAGTACGTGGAGCTGCTGCAGAAGCACTACGGCGACCGGCTCACCGACATGCACCTGCGCATGGCGGACGTGCCCGAGGGCGCGCGCTTGATCAGCACGCTGCAGACCAGCTGGCCGACGGTGGTGAAGGAGAACGTCTACGTGTTCCCCGGCGTGCCGCAGATCTTCAGCTTCAAGTTCCCGGTCATGCGGGAGGAGCTCAAGGACAGCACGCGCTTCCACAGCCACGCGGTCTACGTCGCGCTCGACGAGCCCGCGCTCGCGCCGCTGCTCGACGAGCTGTCCGCCGTGCACACGGGCGTGAACATCGGCAGCTACCTGCACTGGGGCGACGACGCCGACTACCGCACCAAGCTCACCATCGACGGCCGCGACAAGCCGCTGGTCGACGCGTGCTTCGCGGCGATGCTGGCCGGCATCCCCACCGACAAGCTCGTGCGCAGCGAGTAGCAGCGGTTCGTCTCTCTAGTACTAGCGGCGCTGGAGCGAGGCGCGCTTGGGCTTGATGTGCTTCTGCACCTGCGCCAGCGTCTCCACCGGCACGAAGGTGCGCTGCAGCTCGGTGAACACGTCCGCCACGTGATGCGGCGTCACCCCGACGCGCGCGCAGACTAGCTCGAACTCCTCGGGCGCGTGAGCCACCGCCTTGGAGCGCGCGATCCAGCGGAACGCCGTCACGATGCCGCGCACGAACGGGTCGCGCGTGAACACGTGCGTGAGCAGGTCGCCCTCGCTGCCGTGGATCACGTCCGCCAGGCTCTTGCGCTGCGCCGCGATCGGACCACCCCCATCCGTGGCTACGAACGCATGCACCAGCTCGCCGTTCACGGACAACATCGCCTTCACCTGACGCAGGTACGCGTTCCACTCCTCGAGGTCCGGCTCCGCCGCCGTGTGCAGCAGCACGATGAACCGGATGCCCGAGCGAGTCGCGCTGCGGAAGGCGAGCGTCTTCACGTTCGCGAGGATACCCGATTCAACGCGCGGAACGCGAACCTGTGCGTAGGCGCAGCTGCTTGCGCATGGCCTGCAGGCTGGATGCCGAGGATTCGAGCCTGAAATCGCGCTCTTTTCGCACGTTGAAGCTCACCAGCGTGGTCAGCCGCGGGAAGCGCTCGCTCTGCATCATGTCCGTCAGCCAGCGACCCTTGTCGTGCCGGGGATCCACCGGGGCGGGCCGCGCGGGCGAGCCGTCGTCGACGCGCGGCTCCTTGGAGCCGAGCTCGCAGATCCACACGGGCGCGCTCGGGTGCAGCGCCGTCACGACCTCGTACATGCGCGCGAAGATGTCCTCGAACGTGCGCCACTGTTCGTGCGGGCCGTCGCCCCAGTTGTAGCCATCGATGCCCAGCACATCGACGTACTCGGCGCCCGGCCAGATGCTGGGCACGCGCGTGTTGGTGTCGAAGTCGGAGGCGTCCGGGTTGAACACGAACTTGAGGTTGGTGACGCCGCGCTCGCGGAAGAACGTGTGCAGGTGGCGCCAGGCCGCGAGGAACTCGTCGCGTGTGCCGGCGCGCGGACGCCCCGAGTCCGGCTGCCACGCGGACCACTCCGCGTTCAGCTCGCCCCACGGTCGCACGTACAGGTCGTGCGGGAAGCGCTTCATGCTCTCGGCCACGCGCAGCAGATACGCATCGTGCTCGCCGCGCGCCACGGACGCGAACGAGACGCAGCGCTCGCCGACGCAGTGCGGCTCCCAGCTGTACAACAACGTTCGCTTGCCCTGATCGCTGAGCGCCAGGTCGCGCTGGTTGCCCAGCACGTACTCCCAGTCGACGAAGCCGGCGAGCACCTCCAGCTTGGTGCCGAGCTTGCGCTCCAGGGCGCGAAAGGCGCCGCTGTCTTCGTACGGCAGGCCGTTCACGAACGCGCCGAGGCGCACCCGGTCGCGCAGCGGCTGCGCGTGCGAGGTGGTGGCCAAGAGCAAGATCGAGAGCGCGAGCCAACGCATCGCTGGCTCTTACCGCGCGCTCAGACGAACAACAACACCACCGCCAGCACGTTGTGTCCGTCGTCGATCGGCAGCGCCAGCACCAGCTCGATGCCCGCCTCGCGCGCGAGGTCCAGCTGCGGGTACGCGCGTGTGGAGGTGCTGACCGCGAACGGCAGACCACTCTCGAACACGCGGCCGATCAGATCCTCGCCGATCGCGAAGCTGGGCTCGCGGCGCGCCTCGCTGAACTCGAGCAGCTCCGGCATGTAGAACGCCTGGCCACGGCGCATGCGGTCGTCGTCGCCCGGTAGCCAGATCTCGAACGCGCGCGCGAGCGGCGTGGAGGTCGCGGACAGGAACAGGATAACCTGCTCGATCTGCCCCGCCATGTAGAGCGGGATGCCCAGCCCCGACTCGACGCCGCTCTGGCGTGCCGCGGCCGCGCGCAGGAACGAGCTCGACTGGCGCAGGTCGTCGATGATCTGCGGGATGCCCGCGAGGAAGACCTGGCCAGGCAGCCCGACACCGCGCGGAAACGTGCACTGGCGGCTGACCATTTCGAACGCGGTCAGCCGGCCGTAGTAGCCGTCCGCGTGCTCCAGCTCACCCTTGCCGTTGGAGTCCCAGACCTCGATGCAGCCCTCGCTGTCCTGCCCGCCGCAGTAGAACGCGACCACGGCCACCAGCTCGCTGCCGTGGAAGAACGGGATCGCGACCGCCGCGCCGATGCCCGCCACGCGCGCCGAGTCCGCGCGCACGAAGCGGGGGCCGAGGTCGTGCCAGACCTCCGGGCGCATGGTCTGCCAGGCCGCGCCAGGCAGGCCCTGACCCTTGCGCAGCACCAGCTGCACGCTGGCGTTCTCGAAGTCCGACAGCTGCCCGTAGGCGCCCGAGTCACGCTGCAGCAGGTCGCCATCGGGCCGCCAGACTTCGATCGCGCGCACGAAGGAGCTCAACGCCATACTCGGGTGTTAAGCCATGCTTCGGGCACGGAGTCACGCCGCGCGGGTCTGCTCGCGCTCGATGCTCTCGAACAGGGCGCGGAAGTTTCCGGCTCCGAAACCGTGGTCTCCCTTGCGCTGGATCAGCTCCAGAAACATGGGGCCCGCTTCGGGGTCGTCGAACGTGCTGGCCGCGTCGCGCAGGAAGATCTGTAACAAGTACTGGTCGCCCTCCCCGTCCACCAGCACCTGCAGCCGGCGCAGCTTCTCGATCGACTCCTCGATCGCGATGCCGCGCGCGGGCAGCTGGTCGTAGTAGGCGTCGGGCGTGGGCATGAAGCCGACCCCGCGCTCGCGCAGCGTGCGCACGCAGCCGAGGATGTCCTCCACCGCGAGCGCCACGTGCTGCACGCCGGCGCCGCGGTGGTCGACGCAGAAGCGATAGATCTGCGAGCTCTCGAACGCCGGCGCGGCGGGCTCGTTGTTCGCGAGCTTGATCCCACTGTGCGGGTCCCACATCACGATCGAGCGCAGGCCCGAGCCGCCGTCCACCTCCTTGCGCACGTCTTGCGTGTGGAACGCGATGTCCCAGTAGCGCTCGAAGCCGAGCACCTGCTCCAGCCACGCGATCGCCGGGCCGAGCGTCAGGAAGTTGGAGGTCAGGTGATCGATGCCGAGCACACCGAAGCGGTTGCCGTGCACACCGCGCCGGCGCTCGTGCCGGAGCAGGCCGGGGAACATCGCGCGCATGCCCCTGCGCTGCACGAAGCGGAAGGTGGTGGCGCCGAGCGGCGTCGCGATGTCGAACCAGCGCACGCGCCCGTCGAGCAGCTCGCCCTGCTCGATGGCGGAGGTGGGCGTGGCGCCGCGGGCGCGCAGCACGTGATAAGCGTGCTCGACGTTGTCGACCTCGAACACCACGCGACCCACGCCCTCGGGGTGCATGCCGAGCCAGGTCGCGCACTCGCAGTCCTCGCTGATGGGCGCCATGAACAAGAAGCACACGTCGCCCGCCTCCAGCAGCGCCGCCTGCGCGCCGTGTGCGTAGCTGAACTCCGGCCCGCTGACCGCGCGCTCCACGAAGCCCAGCTGCTTGACGTAGTGCGCACGGCTGCGCTCCAGGTCGCGCACGAAGAAGTGCAGTGAGTCGATACGCCGAATGCCGATCCGATTGTCCATGTCACGCTCCCGTGCGAACCAAACTGAGCTTGAAGGGCGGCGGCAGGCACCGGCGCCCGCACACATCACGCAGCTCCGCGAGTAGCAGCTCGCCCACTCCCGCGCGCTCCAGCAGCGCCAGGTGCTCGCGGCGCAGCGTGTGCACGCGCAGCGACGGAACCCGCGAAGCAAAGCCACAGCGCGCATCCGCCAGCGGGTCGGCGCGCAGGCGCTCGCCGGCCACCACCAGCAACGTCCTGCCGTCGTAGGGGCGCAGCTCGCGCAGGTAGCGCCGCGCCGAGCGCGCGTAGGCGAGCTGACGACGCTGCTCGATCGAGCTCAGCTGCGCATCGTCCTGGTACTTCAGGAACTCGACCGGCGTGCGCCGTGCGAAGCGGCTGAGCAGCGCGCCGACA
>JBEVNG010000228.1:0-10370 GCA_040508235.1 Polyangiales bacterium
GCACCGGCACGCGGTTGTGCTGGCGCAGCGTGCGGATCAAGTCACGATCGCCCGCGACCTCCGGACCGTGCGAGAGCGTGGGCACGGCGCAGCGCGGCGTCGCGCAGATCACGCGCAGGCGCGCCTCGCCCACCTGCAGCTCCCTGCCGTCCCAGCCGCTCTCCAGGAAGCCTTCGCCGTCTTCCAGCTCGAGCACCAGGTTGGGCCGGAAGCGCACGGCGTCGCTGGGCCGGCCCGCGGGGTGCTTCCGCGCGAGCGCGCGCAGCGACGCGGTGGTGACGAAGTGCAGCGGGGCGAAGTCGAACAGCGTGCCCGCCGGCGCTCCGCCCGCGACGGGGATCTCGATCACCGAGCCGGCGTCGTCCTCGCCCTCCGGCGTCATGCGCTCGATGGCGCTGTCGGGCGCCGACTCGACCAGGGACACAGCGCGGCCGAGCAGCCGCTCCATCTCGAGGGGCAAGGCTGGGTCGTCGATCGCGAACGAGCGCGCGTCCGGCAAGGTGACGCGCAGCGCGCCACCCTCGTGCCGCGCGCTTGCGCTCAACATGGCGCTCCAGCGCTTGGGTTGCTTGGCGCTCGCTACCTTGCCTGTCTCGCGATCGAGGAACGCGAACGCGCGGTCCCCGGCGAGGCCGCGCTCGCTCAGCGCTCCCTCGTCGAGCAGCTCGCCCAGCAGCGACTTGACCGGGTACCGCCGCAGCTCTCGAACGACGCCTCGCATGCACGCCGTCTTGCCCTCGACGGCGACGCGACGCAACCAAACGTCTGGTTTCGACCTTGCTTCAGCTCGGCTCGCGGCCGTGGTGCACGGCGAGCACGCGCAGCTCGCGCACGAGCCGGTACCAGTCGTCGCTACCGCGCTCCAGGAAGCGGCCGTGCTGCTGCATGAACGCGTTGGCGTGCGGCGCGAGCGCACCGAGGCAGCCGCTGCGCGGTCGCTGCAGCTCGTGTCCACCGAAGCACTGCGCCGGGTACGACGCGTTGCGCTGCTCCTCGAACGCCCGCAGCGCATCGAAGCCCATGGTGAGCGACGCGGGTGGCTGCGCGGGCTCGCTCTCGACCATGAAGGTGAAGTAGTCCGCGCGCCGCTTCGCACTCACGCCGCCCTTGGCCTCGGCGTAGATGCTGACGCGCCCACGCCGCGGCGAGTAGATGGCGACGCGCAGCGCCTGCCGGTCGGTGGGACTGCAGTACACGTTCACCACCAGCACGCGCTCATTGCGAAACGCACACGCGAACATGCGCCGAATGCCCGGCCAGCTCCCCGTGCCCACGTACTGCAGCGGGCTCGACAGCGCGTCGCGCAGCGCCTCGTCCGCGCCATACAAACCCGAGTCGGGCGCGGGCTGCGCAGGCAATGCCTCACGCGGCACCGACACCCGCTGCGGGCTCTCCGCACGCCGACCCGTGCCACACGCCGCGATGCACAGCATCACCCCCAAGCACGTCAAAGCTCGTCTCATGGACCCCGGCCGCGCGATGTACCGCAACGCGGCGAGAGTGCCACAAGCTCGCTCCGCAGCCAGTTTCCGACGGCGTAGGACCGAGCCCGGCAGGCGTCGTCCAGCGCCGCCCGACAGCACGACGCGCGCTTGTGATCCGGTTCGCGTGCGTCACGAATTCGTGACGTGAACTGGCCACGACCGCTTCCCTGCAGGCGACCCGCCAAGCGATGATCTTGGTCGGGGGTTGGCGGAGATGAGCATGGGCATGCACGTGGGCCAGCGCAGCATGCGGCGAGTCAGCGCGGAGCGCGTGGGGCGCTTGCTGATCGTCTCGCACAACGAGGAGCCGCCCACCGATCAGGAGTGGGACGAGCTGCTGGAGGTGTTCGCGCGTGAGCACCTCGACCGCCTCCGCCTGGTGGTGTTCACCGAGGGCGGTGGACCGACGCCGGCGCAGCAGGGCCGCCTCGCCAGCGCGCTTGCGGGCCGACCCGGCACGCTGCAGGTCGCGGTGATCTCCGACCGCACCGCGATCCGCTTCATCGCCTGCACGCTCGCGCTGTTTATCCGCCGGCTGCGCACGTTCCGCCGCGCCGAGCTCGACGCCGCCCTCACCTACCTGCAGCTGGCGCCGGTCGAGCGCCGCGCGGTGTCGCGCTTCCTCGGCGAGGAGGCGCCCGCGCGACGCAGCTACGCGAGCTGACGCTCACGTGCGCACGGTCAGCTCCACGTCGTCCGCGAACGGGATCGACAGGTAGCCCGAGCCCGGCGCGCGCACGGCCTGCACGTACTCCGGGCACATGTCCGCGTTGTCGGCGATGATGAAGGCGCCCGGGCGCAGGCGTGGCGCCACCAGGGCGAGCACCTTGGCGTAGAGCGGCTTGTGTCCGTCCAGCAACAGACCATCGACCTGCGTGGGCAGCTCGCGCAGCGTCTCCAGCGCGTCGCCCTCGCGGATCTCCACCAGGTCGAGCAGCCCGCCGCGCTCCAGGTTGGCATGGGCGTGCGCGATCTTGCTGGGTTCGAACTCGCTGCCGATCAGCTGCCCGCCGCCGTTGTCGCGCAGCGCCGCCGCCAGGTGCAGCGTCGACAGCCCGAACGAGGTGCCGAACTCGACCAGCACCCGCGCGCCGTTGCCGCGCGCCAGCATGTAGAGCAGCGTGCCGGTCGCGGGCGAGACCGGCATGTGGATGTCGCGCGCCTGCGCATAGAGCGCGCGGTAGTCGGCGCTGGCGGAGCTGGCGCGCAGCTGCGGGCTGAGCTGCCCGAGTCGCTCGCGCAAGAGCTTCTGGGTGGCGTCCGCGTCGGCGTACAGCTGGCGGACCACGTCGGCGACCCGTGCACCCTCGAGTGTGTTCATGTTGTCTCCTTGGGGATAAAATACGAAGGAACCTTCGCATTTGCGATTCGCGTTCGGAGAGTGCTCCCTTGCCCAGCCGACCCACCCGCGGCAAAAGCCCCTTTGCCGCACGAAAACAGCCCCGCCAGCAGCGCTCGACCAAGCTCGTCGATGCCATCCTGGAGGCCGCGGTTCGCGTTCTGTCACGCGAGGGCGCGGCCAAGTTCAACACCGTGCGCGTCGCCGAGCGAGCCGGCGTGAGCGTGGGCTCGCTGTACCAGTACTTCCCCAACAAGCAGGCGATCCTGTTTCGGCTGCAGGAGAAGGAGTGGCTGGAGACCAGCGCGCTGATGCAGTCGATCCTGGGCGACGGCACACGCGGTGCCAAGCAGCGCCTGCGCGATGCGATCAGCGCGTTCTTCCGCACCGAGCACGAGGAGGCACCGCTGCGTCGTGCGCTCGGCGCCAGCGCGCCGTTGTTCGTCGACTCACCGATCGCCAAGGCCCAGCACCGCCGCAGCCAGCGCCTGCTGTACCGCACCCTGCGCGAGGCCGCGCCCACGCTGACGCGACCGCAGCTGGTGTTCGCGGGCGAGCTCTACGCGGCGACCATGGGCTCGCTAGCCGCGCACGTCACCGATGACGCCACGCGCTCACGCGCCGACGTCGAGCGCTGGGCCCAGGCCTGCGCCGACATGTTCCTGGCCCACCTCGAGACACGCAACCGCTAGCGGCCAGCGCAGGGTCGTGATAGCCCCGATTGTTACCGGACATAACTATCGGAGGCGTGGCACATGCGGGTGGGTATCGCGGGGGCCGGGATCGGCGGCCTGAGCTTGGCGCTGATGCTCGCGCAGCGCGGCATCGTGGTCGAGCTGTGGGAAGCGGCGCCGCGCATCGAGCCGCTCGGCGTGGGCATCAACGTGTTGCCGCACGCGATGCGCGAGCTGTTCGAGCTCGGCCTGGAGCCGGCGCTGGCCGCAATCGGCATCGAGACCAGCTCGCTGACGTACTTGAACCGGCACGGCCAGCGCATCTGGCGCGAGCCGCGCGGGCGCGACGCGGGCTACGCCTGGCCGCAGTACTCGCTGCACCGCGGCGAGTTCCAGGTGCTGCTGTACACCGCCGTATGCGAGCGACTCGGCGCCGGCGCGGTGCACTGCGGGCTGCGCGCGCTGCGCTACGAGAACGCACGCTCCAGCGTGCGCGTGACGCTGCAGCGCGCGGACGGCGGCCACGAGCAGCGGGAGGTCGACGTGCTGATCGCCGCCGATGGTGTGCGCTCGACCCTGCGCAGGCAGTGCTGGCCGGACGCGCGCGATCCGCTGCGCTACTCCGGCCGCGTGATGTGGCGCGGCGCCAGCGAGGGCCCCGCCTTCCTCGATGGGCGCTCGATGATCATGGCCGGCCACCAGGACCAGAAGTTCGTCGCCTACCCCATCTCGCAGCGTGCGCACCAGCGAGGGCGCTCGCTGGTGAACTGGATCGCGGAGCTGCGCGTGCCCGACGCGCCGGTGAACGACTGGAACCGGCGCGTCGACAAGGCCGTGTTCGCGCACGCATTCGCCGGCTGGCGCTGGGACTGGCTCGACGTGCCCGCCCTGATCGAGCGCACCGAGCGGGTGTACGAGTTCCCGCTCGTGGACAAGGATCCCCTCGGCCGCTGGACCGACGGGCGCGTCACGCTGCTGGGCGATGCCGCGCACCCCCTGTACCCCATCGGCTCGAACGGCAGCGCGCAGGCGATCCTCGATGCGCGTTGCCTGGCCGACTGCCTCGCGGGTGGACGCGATGTGGAGTACGCGCTGCGCGAGTACGAGGCGGAGCGGCTGCCCCGGACGGCGGCCATCGCACTGCGCAACCGGCTCAATGGGCCCGAGCAGGTGATGACGCTGGCGGAGCAGCGCGCCCCGGATGGCTTTGCCCACGTGGAGGACGTGATCCCACGCGCGGAGCTGGAGCGGATCGCGCTCGCCTACAAGCAGGTCGCCGGCTTCGATTTGCAGAGCTTGCAGGCGCCACGATGACGCTAAGCTGCGCGCCGCATGGACAAGGTTCGCTACGGGGTACTCGACTCGCTGATCGGCTACACGCTGCGCCGCGCCCAGCTCAAGGTCTTCGACGACTTCACGGAGAGCCTGGCCGACTGGCAGATGACGCCGCAGCGCTTCTCCAGCCTGGTGTTCATCGTCGAGAACCCCGGGCTCAAGCTCAGCGAGCTGGCGGAGCTGCTGCACGTGGCGCGCTCGAACACGGTGGTGCTGGTGGACGCGCTGGTCGCGCTCGGCTACGTCGAGCGCCACGCATCGCCCACGGATCGGCGCGCGCTCGAGCTGCAGGCCACCCGCGAGGGCAAGCGTGCACTGCGCAAGATGCTGCCGCCGGTGCGCGCACACGATCGGCGCATCGTGAAGGCGCTCGCGCGCGACGAGCGCCAGCTGCTCAAGCAAATGCTGGAGCGCATCCTGGAGGTGTGAAGTGCTGATCACGCGCCCGCTGTTCACGTTCGAGCTGGCGGTGGCGGCGCCGGTCGACATCACCCAGGAGACGCGGGTGATCCCACTCGGCGAGGGCCGCGTGAGCGGTATCTTCGAGGGACGCATCCTCGCGGGCGGCGCGGACTGGCAGCGCCTGCACGCAGACGGCTCCCTCGAGATCTCCGCGCGCTACGTGCTGGAGCGCGCGGACGGTGCGCGCGTGGAGGTGCGCTCCGACGGCGTGCGCACCGGCTCGCCCGAGGTGTTGGCCGCTCTCGCACAGGGGCACGCCGTGCCTGCCGAGCAGTACTACTTCCGAACGCACATGCGCTTCTCCACGGACGTCAGCGATCTGCGGCGCCTCAACCACGTGCTCGCGGTCAGCGTGGGCGAGCGGCAGGCCACGCGGGTGCGGCTCTCGGTGCACGAGGTGCTCTGAAGCCTTTGCTCCCGTGGCGGGCGGTGAAGTAGCTTCGACGCATGTCGCGCTTCGTGCCTGCGGCCGGACCGATGATCCTGCTCAGCTTCGGCGTCAGCCGCGGCGTCGAGCTCGACATGTTGTGCGCGGGCATCGACCTGGCGCCGCACCAGCTCACGGATCCGATGCGCATGGTGCCGTTCGAGACCTCGCTCGCGCTCTGGCGCACGCTGATCGCCCAGCTCCCGCACGAGAACGTCGGCGTGGGCGTCGGCTCGTTCGTGCGCATCGAGCACTACGGCATGGTGTGGGAGTTCGCCAAGCACGTGGGCAGCGCGCGCGAGTTCCTGCGCGGCATTGTGCGCTTCGCACCGCTGGCGGACAGCGTCGTGATCGACCATCCGCTGCGGCTCCAGAGCGCGGGCGACGTGCTCGAGCTGCACTGGCCGGCGGTGGTCAAGCACGGCATCCCGGAGCGCATCGAGACGCTGAACGTGGCGCTGCTCAGCTTCATGGCGCGCATCGCGGGGCGCGACGTGCTGCCGTGCGCGGTGCGTGCCGGCCATCCCGTCGACGGCAAGCGTCGCCTCGCCGAGCAACGCTACGGCTGCGCGGTGCGCTACGACGCCGCGGACGACGTGCTCTGCTTCGACCGCGCGACACTCGACGAGCCGTTCCCACACGCGCAGCCGCAGGTCGCGCGCGCGTTCATGGATCTGCTGGAGCGCAAGCTGGTGCCCGATGCGCGGCTGCCGATCGGCGAGCGCGTGCGCCGCGTGATCGAGCTGCAGACGCAGCGAGGGGAAGCGAGCCAGGCCGCGGTCGCGCGTGCGCTCGGCCTCAGCGTGCGCTCGCTCCAGCGCGAGCTACGGCAGGAGGGACTGCGCTACGGCGACGTGTTCGCCGATGCGCTCAAGCGTGTGGCCACGGAGCTCATGCAGGATCACGCGCGCAGCCTGGAGGACATCGCGGTCGAGCTCGGCTTCAGCGATCCCAGCAGCTTCGCGCGCACGTGGAAGCGCATCACCGGCGAGTCGCCTGGCCGCTATCGTGCGCGCGTGATGCGCGTGGCGTGAGCTGTCGCGAACTGTCCAGGCGCTGTCGCGTTTGGTGCAGGGAGCGCGACGCGAGTGGGACTAGCTTCGTACTCCTCACGAAAGCGAGCCCATGTCTCATCGTAACTTCGCCTGCCTGACCTTGCTCTGCGCCTGCACCGCCCCCGCGGACGAACCGCCCGAGGTGCTCGCGCGCCTCGGTGCACCCGCGTGCAAGCTCACCGAGATCTTGCCGCCCGCCCAGCTCGGCGCGAGCGAGCGCGGCGCGTTCAACAGCGAGGGTCGCTTCTTCGCGATCGGCACACGCCCCGCGCCAGCCGGTGACGGCGCGAGCTGGCTGGTGGAGGTGGTGAAGGCGACCGGCGGTCACGCCGCGCTCAACTACGTACGCGGCACGCTGGAGGGCACACGGGACGGCAGCCTGGAGGGCGAGCCGCTCGGCGACGCCTGCACGTTCAGCGGCATGGCGTCGCACGGCGACCTGCTCTACCTGGGCTGCTTCGCCGAGGATGGCCGCGCGTCGCTGCTGCAGGTCGACACGCTCGCCGAGACCGTGCGGGCGGGTGCGTTCACCAGCTGCAGCTTCGAGCCCGCCAAGGAGCCGTGCGAGCCGATCGCGCTCTACCCGAACGGCATGGCGGTCGACGGCGAGGGCCGCGTCTACGCGAGCAATACGCAGACCTTCATCGGCCCCTCCTACAGCGACTACAGCCTGGTCCAGATCGACGTGGGCGCTTGCGAGGCCCCCAAGCTCGACTTCACGTTCCGCGCCTGGCTCGACGCGGATCTCGGGCGCGACGGCCTGGCGCCCAACGGCATCCAGATCCGCGACCAGACCCTGTACTACGCCGGCGGCACCAACCTCAACGCGGTGCCGATCGGAGAAGACGGCAGCGCGGGCGAGGTGAAGGTGTACTACCGCGGCCCGCTGGTCTCGATGATCGACGACTTCGCGATCCTCGGCGATCAGTTCGTGATCGCGCGCGCGTTGCCCTCGGACCTGTCGCGCATCGACGCACCCGCGCGCTCGGCGCGCGAGCTGGCCGCCTGCAACATGCCGGCGCTCGGCATGGCCAGCAGCATCACGCGCGCCCCGGTGGAGGGTACGTTCGAGGCGGGTGCGCTGCTGGTCACGAGCTGGTTTGGCGGCGGTCTGTACAGCCTGGACCGCCTGCCCTGACTCAGGACCTTACTGTCCGAGGCAGTTGCTGCCGCCGTGGGCGAACGAGCCCCACAGGCCTGGCGAAGCGAGTGCACCCTTCGGGTACGCGACGGTGAAGTTGTAACACATCTCCGCTTCCGTACTGGTTCCGAAGGTCATCGGCTGCGCGAAGGTGCAGTCGGTGGCGATCGACTCGCCCGGCTGCAGCCACACGTCCTTCTCGTACAGGCGCTGGTACTCGAAGTCGAACGGCTCGTCGTGCAGCACTTCCTTGGTGCCGTCCTTGCGCGTGATCACGCTCTTCATGTGCGTGCCCTGCTTGTGCATGTGGGGCACGACCGCGAGGATGTGGATCGGCTTGTCGGACAGGGGCGCGCAGGTGCCGGACCACTTGTTCGCGGGGATCAAGAGGTTGTCGGTGCCGAGCCACGAGACGCCGGCGATGTTGGCGGGCTTGCGCTTGGTGACGCAGATCTCCGCGCCCGACGAGTCCATCGCGCCGGGGTCGCTGCTGTTGTAGTGGTACTCCATCGTGTAGGTGGAGTTGTCGCCCGGCAGCTCCAGGCCGACGTCGACGCCGCTCTTGCGGAAGTCGAGCGGCGAGCCGCCCGGCGCCCAGCCGTGCAGCAGCTGGCCCGCGGGGTGCGCGCCGACGGAGCTGGCGATCGCGTTGTTGCGACCCGGCACGTCATCCTGGAACAAGAGCCAGTGGTGGATGACCTTGTCGTTGTCGATGATCGGGTTGATCTGGATGCCGTACGCGACGCCGGTCCACGGCGCCTTGAACGTCATGTTGAAGTACGCATCACGCGCGGCGCCGACGCGGTACTTGCCGGTGCCGTTGCCGCTGTGCGCGACCATCTTGTAGCACTCGAGCTCTTCGTCGACGGGCGGCGGCACCTCGCCCGAGTCGGGGCGGTTGGTGCCGGCATCCGCGGTGGGCTGCGGCGTGACGTTGCACTTCTCGGTGCCGGCGGGTGCGCCCTCTCCGAGCCACGCCATCAGCGCGGCCTTCTCGGTCGCGCTCGGCTTGGCGGAGGTGGTGGGCGGCATCGCCTTGCGCGGGTCGCTCTCGCCGACGCGTGCGGCGATCGCATCGGGATCCGCCTTGGCGAAGTCTTCCGCGGTGACCAGCGCCATCGGCGCGCTGAACTTGGGCGACGACGCGTGACACTCGCCGCAGTACTTGGTCACGACCGGTGCGACATCACACGGGAGGTTGCCCTTGTCCGCGGCGGGCGGAGGCGTGGTGGCGTCGCGCTTGGTGCCGCCACCGGCATCTCGCTTTCCACCCGCATCGGCCTTCGGCTTGTCGCCGTCGCCCTCGGTGACGGGACTATCTACTTCTTCGCAGTCTTCGCCCTCGCAGGGGGGCTTGGACGCCCCGTCGCTGCAGCCGGCCATTGCGAAGCCGGACGCCAGTCCGACCAGAACGAGCGCGCTCGGGATGTTTAGTTTCGACACCGGGACCCTCCTAAGTGCCGCCAGGCTAGGCTTTTTACCTGCCGGCAAGCATTGACCAATGCTCTGTTTTCCTATGGCTGGTGCGACCGAGTAATGTCTCGGAAGCTCCTGACATGTCTGCAAAATACGTCAGTCTATGCGGCTGCACCGGAAGACGTTGGTGGGGGTGGAAAGTGGCCGGTTGGGCTCACTGCCCGAAGCAGGTGCCGCCGCCATGAAGCAGGCTGCCCACGAAGTCGGCGCTGCTGAGAGCACCGCGCGGATACGCCATGGTGAAGACGTAACACATCTCCTCCGTGGTCTGCGGACCGTACAGCTTCGGCTCGCTGTAATGGCAGTCGGTCTTGACCGAATCGCCCGGGTAGAGCGTCAGATCGGTCTGATAGAGACGCTCGTAGGCGAAGTCGAATGGCGCGTCGTGCAGCGACTCGATGCCGCCGTCCGCGCGCTGCACGGTCACCTTCGCGTGCCGACCCTTGAGGTGCATGTGCGGCACGATCGAGATCACGTGGATTGGACCCTGCGCGTAGTTTGGATTGCAGACGCCAGTCCAGTGGTCCGATGGAAAGCTCAGGTTCTCCCAGCCGAGCCACGAGTAGCTGGCGATGTTGGCCGGCTTGCGATTCACCGTGCAGACCTCGACCCCGGAAGCGTCCTCCGCGTTCGCGTCGTCGCTGTTGTAGTGAACCTCCAGCGTGTACGTCGTGTCCGCGCGCAGCTCCAGGCCGACATCGTGTCCCGGCACACGCAGGTCGATCGGATCCTGACCAGGCACCCAGGCTGCGATCAGCAGTGCGTTCGGGTGAATGCCCGCCTCGACATAGCCAGGCCCGGGCGTGCCGCCGGGCGCGTCGTCTTCGAACAGCAGCCAGTGGTGCACCACGCGCGTGTTGTCGAGCACAGGACGAAACAGCACCGCGTACGAGGTCTGCTTCCAGGGCGCCGCCCAGGTGAACGCGGTGTACGCGTCCTTGGCGGCGCCGGGCTTGTACTTGCCGCGAAAGTCTCCG
>JBEVNG010000536.1:0-6465 GCA_040508235.1 Polyangiales bacterium
CTGCCGCGTGTTCACGCCGTTGTTCAAGGCGCAGGGCTCGGGCTACTTCGTGAACATCGCGTCGAGCGCGGGCCTGCTCAACGTGCCCTTCATGAGCAGCTACAACGTGTCCAAGGCGGGTGTGGTCGCGCTGTCGGAGACGATCCAGACCGAGCTGGCGGACGACAACATCGGCGTCAGCGTGGTCTGTCCCTCGTTCTTCAAGACGAACCTCGCCGAGGGCATGCGCACCGACAACCCCAAGCTGCGCACGCTGACCGGCAAGCTGCTGGAGCGCGGCGAGCTGAGCGCGGACGACGTCGCGGACTTCATCTTCAAGGCCGTGGCCGCGCGCACTTTCTACGTACTGCCGCACGAGACGGACAAGCGCATCTGGTTCGCCAAGCGCGCCCTGCCCCGCCGCCTGTTCGCCGCCGCCGTGATCAAGCGCGCGCGCAAGTTCCGCTGAGCTCCGCCAGGCGTCGCTCCAGGAAGCTGCGCTCGGACTCGTTGCCCACGTGCGCGAGCGCCGCGCGGTACGCGTCCGCGGCGTCTTCCGGACGACCGAGCCGGCGAAGCAAGTCCGCGCGCGCGGCGTGCAGCAAGTGGTAGCCGGCGAGGCTGCCCTCCGCGTCGAGCACATCGAGCAGGCGTAGCCCCGCGTCCGGCCCCTCCGCGAACGCGACCGCCACCGCATGGTTCAAGCGCACCACCGGCGACGGAGTCAGCGCATGCAGCGCCACGTACAGCGACGCGATCTGCGCCCAGTCGGTCTCGCGCGCGGACGCTGCCTGCGCATGCAGCGCGGCGATCGCGGCCTGCAGCGCATACGGATCCGGCGGGCGCAGCGCCGACTCCACCAGCGCGAGTCCCTCCTCGATCTCGGCGCGATCCCAGCGCGAGCGGTCCTGATCCTCCAGCAACACCGGCTGGCCGTCCGTGCCCACGCGCGCGTCGCGTCGCGCATCTTGCAGCAGCATCAACGCCAGCAAGCCGCGCGGGCGCGCCTGCTCCGGCATCAGCTCGCACAGCAGGCGCCCGAGCCGAATCGCTTCCACCGCCAGCTCGCGCCGCACCAGCGTGTCGCCCGACGTGGCCGCGTAGCCCTCGTTGAAGATCAGATAGATCACCGCCAACACCGCGGTCAGCCGCTCGGAGAGCTCGGTCTGCTCCGGCACGCGATAGGGGACGTGGGCGTCGCGCAGCTTGTGCTTGGCCCGCACCAACCGCTGCGCCATCGTCGGCGTCGGCACCAGGAACGCGCGCGCGATCTCCTCCGTCGACAGGCCGCCGAGCGTGCGCAGCGTAAGCGCGACCTGCGACTCCAGCGCCAGCGTGGGGTGGCAACACGTGAACACCAGCCGCAGTCGATCATCGGCGACGGCGAAGTCTTCCTCTTCTTCGTCGGGAGGGGCGTACAGCACCTCGGCGCGGCGGCGTGCACGCGTCACGCGTCGCACTTCGTCGACCGCGCGATTGCGCGCCGCACGCAGCAACCAGGCGCGTGGGTTGTCGGGATGACCGTCGCGAGGCCACTGCTGTAGCGCCGCCTCCAGCGCCGCGGCCAGCGCGTCTTCCGCGTGATCGAAGTCGCCAAGCACGCGGATCAGCGTGGCCAGGATACGACCTCGCTCCGCGCGGAACACGCCCTCGACGCTCGCCTCCATGCGCGAAGTCAGCGAGCGCTTAGCGGCCGAAGCTCGACGGCACCCATGGCGGCGCTCGGAATGCCGGCGGCGATTGCGACCGCTTCCTCGTGGCTCGCGACCTCGATCACGCAGAAGCCACCCACACCCTCGCGCGCCTCCGCGAACGGGCCGTCGGTGGTCAGGGTCTTGCCCTCGTCGACGCGCACGGTGGTGATGCGGGTGGGCCAGCCGCCGGTGGCGCGCAGCTTCCCGCTCTGCTCGGTCGCCTGGAGCCACGCCTGGTAGCCCTGCCGCAGCGCAGCCGGATCGGCCGCCTTGAGCTTCTCGGCGTCGTTGTAGATCAGCAGCAGGTATTGCATCGCTCGATTCCTGCCATGTCTGGCCGATCGGGCCAAGTGGATCAAAAAGTGGAGGCCGCTGTCGATCTGGAGCCCCCCTTGGCGACCTGGGAAGAAGGTGAGGAAAAACCGATGAATGTTCTCTTTTGGGTGCTCCAGGCCACGCTCGCGCTGCTCTATCTCTCGGGCGGCGCCTACAAGGTCTTCGCGTTCGACGACATGGCCACCCAGCTGAGTGCGCTGCCGCGCGGCGGCTGGAGCGCGCTCGGGGTGGTGGAGATGGTGGGCGCGCTGCTGCTGATCCTGCCCTGGGCGCTCAAGTGGCAGCCCACGCTGACGCCGCTCGCGGCGGCCGTGCTCACGGTCGAGACGCTGGCGCTGGCCGGACTGTACGCCAGCTACTCGCTGGAGCTGGCGCCCACCAATCCGCTGATCTGGGCGCTGGTGATGGCCGCGCTCGCCGGCTTCGTGGCGTACGGCCGCTACGCTCAGAGCGCCGGCTGAATGCTGCGCAGTGCGAGCGTGCGATCGCGGAGCACCACGCTCGCCCAGTCGGCGCCGGGCGAGGGCAGGTACAGGATAATGTCGTCGGTGTGCGAGAGCTCGAGGCGCGTGACCTCGATGTTCGCGATCGTGGCGCCGCTGGCGTCGAGCACGGTCGCGCTCTCGATCTCGCCACCGGGCATGCGCGTCTCGACGGCGCCGCCCCAGCGTGCGCTGCCATCCGCGTAGAGCAGCACGTTGCGCCACGGCGTCGCCGACTCCGCGCCCTTCACGAACGCGAGCTTGTTGACCGCCAGCGAGCGCGTGGCCAGCGCACCGTAGGTGTACGGGCTGATCCAGTTGGGCGAGCAGTAGCCCATCACGTCCTTGTGCGTGGTGGGCGAGATCAGCTTGCTGGTGCGGCTGTCCCAGCCCCACTCCATGATGCCGCCGGCGCGCTCGGGGAAGCTGCCGTCGACGCCCTGGATCTGGCCGCCCTTCGCGCACGGAGCGTGACCGCGACCGTGGGCATGGCCGAGCTCGTGCACGATGGTCTCGATGCTCTGCGCGTCCTGGAAGTACGCGCCCAGGCCCGCCTGCGCGCTGGGCGAGACACGCGTGGTCTGCGGCGCGATGCCCAGGATGCAGCCGCGCGCGCAGAACGCGGCGAACGTGGAGGCCGGCTTGACCAGGCCGAAGTAGTACACATCCGAAGCAGCGGCGTCGCTGGCGCGCTCGCGCATGACCGTGTTGAGCACGTTGCTCCAGCCGTTGCTGTCGGCGCCGGTGAGCGCGCTGGGGCCGGTGGCGGCGCTGGAGCGCACGCTGACGTCGACCGTGCCGACGGGGAAGTACGCCAGCAGCGCGGCGCGGATCTTGGCGATCTCGGCGTCGTCGACCGTGGGCAGCAGGCCGCCTATCGAGATCGGCAGCAGCACCACCTTCAGCTTGCCGATCGCATCGGCGCCGAGCTCGCGCGTGCCAGTCGCGGGCAGGCGCGCGTCGCTGGCCTGTCCGCCCGCAGCCGCGCAATCGATCTCTTCCAGCGCGACCGCGATCTGCGTGTCGGCGGCGAGCTTGGCCGGCTCGATCTCGAACGCGAACGTGGAGGCCTCGTCGGCGTCGGTGGAGCTGGCGGCGATCGAGCGCTCGTTCTGCAGCGTGGTCTCGCCGGCCGCGCCCTTGAGCGTCAGCGTGGCGCGCACGTTGTGGCGCGCGTAGCCGGTCATGGTGTCGACGAACACGCGCAGCAGCGTCTTCTTGCCGGCGACGACGGGCACCGTGCTGGTGGTGACCCAGGCGCCGTCCTTGTAGAGCGGCACCTTCACGGTCTGGTACGCGGCCAGCTCGCGCAGCTTGAGGCCCTTGGCGAACGGACCGTCGGCGCCACAGCCGGCGGCCGGAGGCGGGCCTGCATCGGGCGTCGCGGGTGCGCCAGTGTCGGGCTTGCCCGCGTCGATCTGCGCGTCGCGCGTTGGGCCGGCGTCACGCGTCGAGGCCGGCGGCAGGACGGGCTCCTCGACAATCTCGTCGTCGGTGGCCTCGTCGTCCGAGGGCGTCTCCTCTTCCTCTTCCGCGCGCGCGTCGCGCTTGCGGCCGGCGTCGCGCACACCGCCATCACGGGAGGCGTTGTTGGGTCGTGACTCGGTCGCGACCGGCTCCACGGACCCGCTGCAGCCCGTCATCGGGGCGATGGCCAGCAAAGCCACAACGGAACTCTGCACCGCGACTGAAACCACGAACCTTTTCATCCCCTTACAACGTATGAAACGGGCTCAGCAGGCAAGAGTGGATGCAACATTTGTTGCGCCGGGTCGCTCATTGCCACGCAGTTTGGACGCGGCGACTAGCCGAGGTTGTTAGGGAAACCACGAAGCGGCCCCCCGGGCTGGGCTCCTCTGCTACGCCTTCGCCAGCATGGCCAGCCAGCATGAAGCAGACAGCCACGATCTGATCCGGGTGCAGGGCGCGCGGGAGAACAACCTCAAGGACGTCAGCCTCGACCTACCCAAGCGGCGACTCACGGTGTTCACCGGCGTGTCCGGCTCCGGCAAGTCGTCGCTGGTGTTCGGCACCATCGCGGCCGAGTCGCAGCGCATGATCAACGAGACCTACAGCGCGTTCGTGCAGGGCTTCATGCCGACCCTGGCGCGCCCGGAGGTCGACGTGCTGGAGGGGCTGACCACCGCGATCATCGTCGACCAGGAGCGCATGGGCGCCAACTCACGCTCGACCGTGGGCACGGTGACCGACGTCAACGCGATGCTGCGCGTGCTGTTCAGCCGGCTCGGCAAGCCGCACATCGGCTCCTCCAATGCGTTCTCGTTCAACGTGCCCTCGGTGCGCGCGACCGGCGTGATCAGCAAGGGCGGCGCCAAGGCGGAGAAGAAGGACTTCAGCGTCAACGGCGGCATGTGCCCGCGCTGCGAGGGCATGGGCCAGGTCAACGACATCGCGCTCGACGAGCTGTACGACGCGAGCAAGTCGCTGAACGAGGGCGCGCTCAAGATCCCCGGCTTCAACGCCGACGGCTGGGCCGTGCGCATCATCGGCGCGGTGGTCGACGCCGACAAGCCGATCAAGAAGTTCAGCAAGAAGGAGCTCCACGACTTCCTGTACGGCGAGCCGACCAAGGTGAAGGTCAGCGGCGCGAACATGACGTACGAGGGCCTGATCCCGCGCGTGAAGAAGTCGTTCCTCAGCAAGGACGTCGACGCGATGCAGCCGCACATCCGTGCGTTCGTCGAGCGCGCGGTCACGTTCACCAGCTGCCCCGACTGCAAGGGCACGCGGCTCAACGAGGCCGCACGCTCCTCGAAGATCAAGGGCAAGAACATCGCCGATGCCTGCTCGATGCAGATCAACGAGCTGGCCGAGTGGGCCCGCAGCATCGACAGTACCGCGGTCGCGCCGCTGCTCACGTCGCTGCGCCACACGCTCGACTCGTTCGTGGAGATCGGGCTCGGCTACCTGAGCCTCGATCGTCCGTCGGGCACCCTCTCGGGTGGCGAGGCGCAGCGCACCAAGATGATCCGCCACCTCGGCTCGTCGCTCACCGACGTGACCTACGTGTTCGACGAGCCCACGGTGGGCCTGCACCCGCACGACATCCAGCGCATGAACGAGCTGCTGCTGCGCCTGCGCGACAAGGGCAACACGGTGCTGGTGGTCGAGCACAAGCCGGAGGCGATCGCGATCGCGGACCACGTCGTGGACATCGGACCTGGCGCCGGCACCGCGGGCGGCGAGATCGTGTTCGAGGGCACCGTGGAGGCGCTGAAGAAGAGCGGCACGCTGACCGGTCGCCACCTGAGCGATCGCGCCAAGCTCAAGCGCGAGCTGCGCACGCCGAACGGCACGCTGAAGGTGCGCGGCGCGAAGTCGCACAACCTGCAGAACGTGAGCGTCGACATTCCGCTCGGCGTGCTGGTGGTCGTCACCGGCGTCGCGGGCTCCGGCAAGAGCTCGCTGATCCACGGCTCCGTCAGCAACCGCGAAGGTGTCGTCACGGTCGATCAAGCGGCGATCCGCGGCTCGCGGCGCAGCAACCCGGCTACCTACACGGACCTGCTGGAGCCGATCCGCAAGGCGTTCGCCAAGGCCAACGACGTGAAGCCCGCGCTGTTCAGCGCCAACTCGGAGGGCGCATGCCCCACCTGCACCGGCGCGGGCGTGATCTACACGGACCTCGGCATGATGGCCGGGGTCAGCTCGGTCTGCGAGGACTGCGAGGGCAAGCGCTTCCAGGCCGCGGTGCTCGCGTACAAGTTCGGCGGGCTCGACATCGCCGAGGTGCTCGACCTGCCGGTGCGCGAGGCGGTCTCGTTCTTCGGCAGCGGCAAGGCGCACACGCCGGCAGCCCACGCGATCCTGCAGCGCATGGAGGACGTGGGCCTCGGCTATCTGCGGCTCGGGCAGCCGCTGACCACGCTCTCCGGCGGCGAGCGCCAGCGCCTCAAGCTCGCGACGCACATGGGCACCGACGGCGGGATCTACGTGCTCGACGAGCCGACCAC
>JBEVNG010000004.1:0-7030 GCA_040508235.1 Polyangiales bacterium
GCTTCCACGACGAGCTGCTGCGCAACCTGCAGCACAAGCCGTCCACGCAGCAGAAAGATCGCACCAAGGTCGAGCACAAGCCGCTCGCGTACCTGTACGAGAAGTTCACCGCGTTCATCGAGGAGCGCCGCGCCGAGCCGCGCAACGACGTGCTGACCAGCCTCGCCACCGCGACGTTCCCGGACGGCGAGCTGCCCAGCGTGCTCGACATCACCGTGCTCGCGAGCGGCCTGTTCGCCGCTGGCCACGAGACCACGGTGCGCCTGATCGGCTACATGTTCCAGGCGCTCGGCGAGGATGCCGCGCTACAAGCCACGCTGCGTCAGCACCGCGATCGCATCCCCACCTTCATCGAGGAGAGCCTGCGCCTGTCCACGCCCATCCAGGCGGACTTCCGGCTCGCCAAGAAGCGCGGCTCGCTCGGCGGCATCGACGTCGCGCCCGGCACCTGCGTGATGGTGATCCCCGCCGCGGCCAACCGCGACCCGCGCAAGTTCGAGCAGCCCAACGAGCTGCGGCTCGACCGCTCCAACGCGCGTCACCACCTCTCGTTCGGCTCGGGGATCCACAGCTGCGCGGGCGCACCGCTCGCGCGCACCGAGGCGCGCATCAGCGCGGAGATGCTGCTCGACCGCATGGGCGACATCAAGATCTCCGAGGAACACCACGGCGTGGCCGGCGCGCGGCGCTGGAAGCACCCCGAGACCTTCATCGTGCACGGCGTCGACCAGCTGCACCTGGAGTTCACGCCTCGGCAGGCCGTGCGGGAGCAGACTGCGTGAAGGTTCGTGTCGTCATCAACCGCGATCTGTGCGGCGCCCATGGCATGTGCGAGCGGGAAGCGCCGGAGGTGTTTCGCATCGTGGAGACCGACGACTACACGGGCGCCGAGCTGATCGAGGATCAGCCGCACGAGGACCCGTTCCAGCGCATCCGCTCCGCGGTCGCGCAGTGTCCAAACCTCGCGCTCTCCATCGAAGAGCTCTGACTCCATGAACACCTCCCTCACTCCCGCGCTCTCGATTGCGCACGGGCTGCCCCTCGAGGCCGAGCCGGGTCTCGGCGCACTGACCATCGGCGGCTACCTGCGCGAGGTCACGCGCCGCCACACCGGACGTGAAGCGCTGGTGATCGACCTTCCCTCCGGGGAGCGCGTCTCCTGGAGCTACGACAAGCTCTGGGAGCGCTCGCTCGAGGTCGCCAAGGCGTTGATCGCGGCGGGCGTCGGCAAGGGCACGCGCGTCGGCATCCTGATGAGCAACCGGCCCGAGTACCTGTCGAGCCTGTTCGGCATCGCGCTCGCGGGCGGCATCGCCGTCTCGCTCAGCACGTTCTCCACGCCCTCCGAGCTGGAGCACCTGCTGCAGGCCAGCGCGGTCTCGATCGTGCTCTACGACCGTCAGGTCTTGAAGACCGACTTTGGCGCGATGCTGACCGAGCTGGAGCCCGCCATCCAGACCTCGAACGCGCTCACGTCCAGCAAGTTCCCCTTCCTGCAGCGCTTGATCGTGCTGGAGCCCGCCGCCGCGCTGGGCCACGCACGGGAAGACGGCCGCAGCGTCGAGCGCTGGTCTGACTTTCTTGCACAGGGACGCGGTCTGTCCGACTCCTTGGTGGAAGCGCGTGCCCACACGGTGAAGCCGCACGATGCCGGCGGTCTGTTCTTCTCCTCCGGCACCACCAGCGTGCCCAAGGGCATCCTGCACGCACACCGCGCGTTCGCGATCCAGTGGTGGCGCTGGCCGCGCGTGCTGCGCGTCAACGAGCCGGTGCGCAGCTGGACCGGCAACGGCTTCTTCTGGTCGGCCAACATCACCATGGTGGTTGGCACGGCGTTCTCCACCGGCGGCGCCGTGATCTTGCAGCCGACCTTCGAAGCGGAGGCGGCGCTGACGCTGATCGAGCGCGAGCGCGTGAGCCTGATGAACGGGCGCCCGCACCAGTGGGTGCGTCTGCAGAGCGCGCCCAACTGGAGTCGCTCCGACCTGAGCAGCGTGCGCTACGTGCCCCGCGGCGAGCTGATCCGCGAGCATCCCAGCGTGCAGTCGCAGTGGGAGCGCCCCAACTCGTTCGGCACCACCGAGACGATGACCATCCTCAGCGCGTACACCAGCGAGCGTCCGGTCGAGCGCAAGCCCGGCGCCTTTGGCACGCCGCTGCCCGGCAACACCCTCAAGGTCGTCCATCCACATGGCGGTCAGACCTTGCCGCTCGGCGAGCGCGGCGAGCTGTGCATCAAGGGCCCCACGCTGATGCTCGGCTACGCGGGCAAGTCCCCCGAAGACACCTTCGACGATGAAGGCTACTTCCACACCGGCGACGGCGGCTTCGTCGACGAAGAGGGTCGCCTGTTCTGGGAAGGTCGCCTGACGCACTTGATCAAGACCGGCGGGGCCAACGTCTCGCCCGAGGAGGTCGACGCCGTGATCGCGAGCTTCCCGGGTGTGCGACGCACGCAGACGGTCGGTGTTCCGCACGAGACGCTCAGCGAGATGGTGGTGGCATGCGTGGTAAAGCTGGAGGGCGCGTCGCTGACGGAAGACGCGCTGATCGCACACCTGAAGACGCGCCTCGCAAGCTTCAAGGTGCCGCGACGGGTGCTGTTCGTGGAGGAAGCGGAGTTCGCGCTGACCGGCAACGAAAAGACGAAGGTCGACGAGATCCGAAAGCTGGCAAGCCAGCGCCTGGGCGTCGCACCGGCGAGCGACCCCGCAGCACGCGAGTAAGCGCCAAGAGCGAGTCCAACGACGTGGTCGCCATCGCCGCGGCGTACGAGCTGGCACCCGGCCGCTTTCCGGAGCTCAGCACGGAGGACCTGTTTCGCAAGGTGCTCAGGGGCGCGTTGAGTGAGTGGGACATCAAGCCCTCCGACATCGACGGCCTGCTGACGCATCCGTCCGGCACCATCGCCGGCTACGACATCTACTTCCACGATCGGCTCGTCACCGAGCTAGGCCTGAAGGCGAAGTTCGTGGAGACGCTCAACCTCGGCGGCGCCACCTACCCCGCGATGGTGAACCGCGCCGCGAACGTGATCCGCGCGGGGCGCTGCAAGGCCGTGCTCTGCATCGGCGCCGGCAAGTTCACCAAGCTCAAGGACGGCGGCGGCGAGATGATGGCGCGCGCCATCAGCGATCCCCACCTGGAGGTCCCGTACGGCACGTGGATCCCCGCGCTCTACGGCCTTCTCGCCAGCGAGTTCATGGCCGACCATGGCGTCACCAACGAAGACATCGCGCGCATGGCGGTGTCCGAGCGCAAGTGGGCGATGCTGAACCCGAGCGCGCGCATGCGGAAGGACGGACCGATCACCGTCGATGACGTGCTGCGCTCACGCAAGATCACCACGCCGTTCCACTACCTCGACTGTTCGGTGCCCTCGGATGGCGGCGGTGCGGTGCTGGTCACCACCGCGGCCGTCGCCAGGAAGCTCAGCAAGCAGCCTGCGTACGTGCTCGGCTGGGGCGAGGCGCACCTGCGCGGTCGCTGCAGCGAGCCCGGTCGGCTCACCGACACGGGCGCCATCCACTCGGGTGCGGAGGCGTTCAAGTCTGCAGGCCTGACGCCCAGGGACATCGACGTCGCTCAACTCTACGACGCGTTCTCGGTCACGCCGATGGTGCTGCTGGAGAACCTCGGATTCTGCAAGCCCGGCACCGCCGCCAAGTTCGTGAACAGCGGCGGCACCGACCCAGGCGGACAGCTGCCGGTGAACACCTACGGCGGTCTGCTGTCGTTCGGTCATACAGGCGATGCGTCCGGAATGTCGCTGGTGACGGCGGGCGCGTTCCAGGCGATGGGCACCGCCGGTCCCAACCAGGTCGACAACGCCCGGCGCGTGCTCATCCACGGCTACGGAGGCATCATGTACGATCACGGCACGTTGATCCTGGGGCGCAAGCCATGAGACCGATGCCTCAGGTCCACCGCATGAACGAGCTCTTCTTCGAGGGCACCGCGCGCGGGGAGCTACGCATCCGCGTCTGTTCCAGGTGCAAGGGCCGGTCTCACTTCATGTCCGAGTGGTGCCCGTACTGCTACTCGCAGAAGCTCACCTACCTCAAGGTGAGTGGACGCGGCAAGGTCAGTCACTTCACCGTCTGCCACACGTCTCCCTATCCGGAGTTCGATCAGTTCACGCCGTACATCCTGGCGTTGATCGAGCTGGAGGAAGGCGTACGCATGATGAGCAACGTGCTCGATTGCTCGGCCGAGCGCATCCATGTCGGGCTGCCGGTCAAGGTGCACTTCGAGACGCGCGGCCCCGGTCGCACGGGCCCCGATCCCAAGGACGCGACCAAGCCCGGCAAGGCCGACAAGTTCGTCAGCCTGCCGATGTTCGTGCCAGCCTAAGCGGCGTTGCGCTGGCTGCGCGTGGACAGCGTGTTCTTGTAGAGCGCTCCGCCCTTCATGATCAGCAGCAGGTTGTCCGCGTTCACCAGCAGGTTGAGGTCCTTCAGCGGGTTGCCGTTGACCAGCAGGAGGTCCGCGTGCGAGCCCGCGCTGATGGTGCCCAGGCTGCCGTCGTTGTGGAACATCAGGCCGCCGTTGCGGGTCGCGCACTGCAGCGCCTCTTCCGGCGTGTAGCCGTAGTAGTCGACGAAGTGCTTGATGTCGCGCGCGTTGGTGCCGTTGGGCGCGAACACCAGGCCGTAGTCACCGCCGATCACGTGCTTGATGCCGCGCTTGCGCAGCTCGGTGTGCGTCTCTATGGAGCTCTCCAGGAGCTGCGTCATGCCCATGTAGTTGGCGATCTCCTTGGTGATGCCGAAGGGCGCCGCGTCGTTGAGCATGGTGTGCATGAGCGCGATGCTGGGCGCGACGATCACGCGATCCTTCGCCTCCTCCAGCAGGTCGTACATCTCCTCGTCGCCGTACTCGAGGTGGAACAGCGTGTCGACGCCGGCCTTGACGCAGAGCTTGGTGCCGTGGGCCGAGCGCGTGTGCGCGTTGACCTTCTTGCCGAAGCTGTGCGCGGTCTCGACGGCGATCTTGATCTCTTCGAACGACATCGGCGTGGCGGTCGCCGGCGTGCCCGGATAGAAGGGATCCCCCGAGACGTCGAGCTTGATGTTGTCACAGCCCTCGCGACAGGCGATGCGCACGGCCTTGCGCATCTCCTCCGGACCATCGACGATCACCGACGGGCCGCCCTTGGGATAGTGGAGGCGGCTCTCGTCACCCATGCCGCCCGTGACGGTGATCTCCAGCGAGCCGGCGCGGATGCGCGGCCCCTGCAGGCGGCCCGCATCGATCTCGTTGCGCACCGCGACCGCGAGTCGGAGCTTGGCTTCCGAGGCGCTGTAGGCGCTGGTGAAGCCCTGGTCGAGCAGCAGCTTGGCGACGCGCGCCGTCAGCAGTGTGTGCTCCTCGGGACCTGGCTTGGCGAGGTCTTCGGGCTGTCCCACGTTCTCGAACGACAGGTGGGAGTGGCCGTCCACCATGCCGGGCATCAGGAACAAGCCCTTCGCGTTGATGACCTCCGCACCCGCCTGCGGAAGGGACGTCCTGGAGACCGCCGTGATGCGGCCCGCTTCCACGACGACATCGCCCTCGAACGGCGCGCTCCCGCTCGCGTCGAACACCGTCGCACCCGTAATGATCGTCCTCGCCATAAGACCCCAGCCTCTCTCCGTCTGTCTGACTGTGGACGTTGCGCTCAAAAATCCCGGTGGATCAAGCACTCGATCCGCGCGAAAGCCTTACGAGACACGTGTTTCATTCGCATCTTCGTGAGTGACTCGCACCTGTGCTGCGGTACATGGAAGTTGGAGGAGAAAGCATGTCATCGAGCCCCGCCACAGCGAGTGAACCCGTCGTCTTGGACACCAGCGACCTGGACCGGTGGGTCGGCAAGCCCGTGGTGTTCGCGGAGCTCTGGGATCCCTGCAATGCGACCGACATTCGCCGCTGGGTGCAGGCGATGGACTACCCCAACCCGATCCACTGGGACGAGGAGTTCGCGCGCAAGTCCAAGTTCGGCGGCATCGTCGCGCCCCAGTCCTTTACCGTCTGCATGGACTACGGACACGGCGCACACCCGGCCTCCGTGGGCGTGATCCCCGGCTCGCACCTGATCTTCGGCGGCGAGGAATGGTGGTTCTACGGCACGCCGATCCGGCCCGGTGACAAGCTGGTGCAGAGTCGTCGCTTCGACGGCTACAGCGTCACCGAGACCAAGTTCGCGGGCCCCACGGTGTTCGCGCGCGGCGATACCGTGCACAAGAATCAGCACGGCTCGCTGGTCGCCAAGGAGCGCTCGACGGCGATCCGCTATCTGCGCGAGGAAGCGCGCAAGCGCGGCATGTACGACAAGTCCAAGCGCTCGCCCAACAAATGGACGCAGGAGGAGCTGCACGGCATCGAGCGCCTGCGCGACGCGTGGATCCTCTCCAACCGCGAGGGCGTCTCGCCGCGGTATGCGGACGTGAAGGTCGGCGACAAGCTGCCCAAGCGCGTGGTCGGTCCACACTCGGTGGTCACGTTCGCGAACGAGTGTCGCTCGTTCCGGCAGAACATCTGGGGCACCTGGCGCTGGAACCCGCCGGAGGGTGTGTACGACCCCGCCACCGAGAACCGCGGCTACGCGTCCAACATGACGTACGACTACGAGGCGGCCAAGGTCGATCCGCGCCGCAAGGACGGCCTCTACCACGGCCCGTCGAGCGGACACATCAACCCGGACAAGGCCGAGCAGATCGGCATGGGCGGCGCGTACGGCTACGGCGCGTCGATGGGCACCTGGTTCCACGACACCATCGCCTACTGGGCCGGGCACGACGGCTACGTCTGGCACTCCAAGACGCAGTTCCGCAGCCCGCCGTTCGAGGGCGACGTGACGTTCATCGAGGGCGAGGTCTCCGAGAAGCTCGACGAGTCGCCGTACGGTCTGCCCGTCGTGCAGGTGAAGGTGAAGATGACCACGCAGGAAGGTCAGACCATCCTTACGGGCACTGCGGACGTCAGTCTGCCCTGACTGTCAGCGGTTGATGATCGGCGTGATCACCAGGCGGTTGATCACGTCGGCGAT
>JBEVNG010000059.1:0-13676 GCA_040508235.1 Polyangiales bacterium
CCTGCAGGTGACGGATCAGTGAGAGTACGGCTCGCCACGCAAGATCGTGAAGGCGCGGTAGACCTGCTCAACGAGCACGAGGCGCGCGAGGCGATGCGGCAAGGTCAGGTTCGACAGCGATAGCTGCACGTCCGCCCCGCGCGAGACCTGCTGCGGCAGGCCGTAGGAGCCGCCGATCAGGAACACCAGGTGCTGGATGGCGCTGTCGTCCTCGGCGCGCCCCACCAGCTGCGCCAGGCCCGGCGACGTGACCGCACGGCCCTCGACCTCCAGCGCGAACACGCGTGCGCGCGCCGGGATGGCCTTGGTGAACTTCTCGATCAGCTCGTCGCTGGGCAGGTCCTTGAGCTCGACCTCGTGGTACTGCGCGTAGCGCCCGATGCGCTTGGCGTAGTCATCGACGGCCTCGCGGATGCCGCGCTCCTTGATCTTCCCAACGGCGACGACGTGCACATGCACGCGTCAGGCGCGCTTCTGCTCGGCGATCTCGACGCGCTCGGCGTCGTACCAGAGCGCCTCGAGGTCGTAGTAGCCGCGCGTGTCTTCGTGGAAGATGTGCACCACCACGTCGCCGTAGTCCATCAGCACCCAGGCGCCCTGCGGCAGGCCCTCGATGCTGTTGGCCTTGTGCTTCTGCCTGGACAGCTCGCTGTCGATGTTCTTGGCGATCGCGCTGGCCTGACGGTCGCTGGTCGCGCTCATCACCACCACGTAGTCCGCGTAGTCGACCTTGCCGGTGACGTCGATGATCTCGACGTCCTGCGCCTTCTTGTCCAGCGCCGCGTGCGCGATCTGCAGCGCCAGCTCACGCCCGGGGTCACTCTTTGCTTTGGTCGCTCGCTTGCTGGCGGTGTTCACTCCAGCGGCGCGCGTGCTCTTCTTGGCAGCCAAGTCCGTGCTCCAATCACTCGTCCGCGCTCACGCGCGAACTTGTCCGTCTCCGTAAACGACCCACTTCTTCGTGCACAGCTCCGCCAGGCCCATGGGCCCGTAGGCGTGCAGCTTGGTGGTCGAGATGCCGATCTCGGCGCCGAGGCCGAGCTGTCCGCCGTCGTTGAAGCGCGGCGAGGCGTTGATGATGACCGCGCTCGCATCGACCTCGCGCAGGAAGCGCTGGGCCTTGGCGTAGTCCTCGGTGACGATCACGTCGGTGTGGTTCGAGCCGTGCGCGGCGATGTGCGCGATGGCGGCGTCGTAGCCCTCCACCACGCGCACGTTGAGCGTCAGCTCGCCGAACTCGGTGTCGAACTCCGGCGCGGGGTTGAGCCGCGACTCCGGGTACAGCGCGCGCGTCTCTTCGCAGCCGCGGATCTGCACACCCTGCGCGGCCAGCGCCGTACAGAGCTTGGGCACGAACACCGTGGCCACCGCGCGCGACACCAGCAGCGTCTCCAGCGCGTTGCATGCGCTCGGGCGCTGCACCTTGCCGTTCAGCGCGATGCGCTCGGCCTTGGCGTAGTCGGCGGCGTCGTCCACGTAGACATGGACCACGCCCTTGTAGTGCTTGAGCACCGGCACGCGCGCGTTCTCCGCCACGAAGCGGATCAAGCTCTCGCCACCGCGCGGGATCGCGAGATCGATCAGGTCGTCGAGCTGCAGCAACGCGAGCGTGGCCTCGCGCTGTGTTGTGGGCAGCAGCGTGGCGGCGGCCTTGGGCAGCCCCTCCGCCAGCAGCGCGTCCTCGAACACCTTGGCCAGCGCCTGCGACGAGTGGAAGGCTTCCTTGCCGCCGCGCAGCAGCACCGCGTTGCCGCTCTTGATGCAGAGCGCCGCGGCGTCCGCCGTGACGTTGGGGCGGCTCTCGTAGATCATCGCGATCACGCCGAGCGGCACGCTCATGCGGCCCGCGCGCACGCCGCTGGGCAGCTCCTGCAGCGTGGTCTGACCGACCGGATCGGGCAGGCGCTGCACGAAGTCGATGTCGCTCGCGATGCCCGCCAGGCGCTTGGCGTCGAGCCGCAGCCGGTCGACCATGGCCGCGCTCAGGTTGAGATCCTGCGCGAACACGAGGTCTCGCTCGTTCGCTTCCAGGACCGCCGCGCCGGCTGGACCACGCAGCGCGGCCGCCGCGCGTGCGAGCACGGCGTTCTTCTGTGCGGTGGTCGCCCGAGCGAGCACGCGCGAGGCCTGCTTTGCCTCCGTCGCGAGCTGCCTTACCAGGGTCTTGAGGTCCTCTTCACGCATGGCTACTGCGGCCGACCCTAGCACTTGAGGGCCGAAGTCGCGACGGTCAGCACCAGGTGGTCGCGATGGACCACGGCGTCGCCGTGGCTGTGCCCGAGCCGGCTGGCGATCTCGCTCGCACGGGCCCCCGCCAGCCGCACCACCTCGTCGACCTTGTAGTTGCTGATACCGCGCGCGATCTCGCGGCCGTCGGGGCCCAGGATGTTGACCGGATCACCCTGGCCGAACGTGCCGCTGGCCCCGGTCACGCCGACCGGGAGCAGGCTGGCCCGGCGCTCGACCAGCGCGGTCACGGCGCCGGCGTCGATCGCGATGCTGCCCTTGGGCTTGAGCGTGTAAGCGATCCAGTGCTTCCTGCTGGCGAGCGGCGAGCCGTGGGGCAGGACCAGCGTGCCCACGTCCTCGCCCGCCACGATGCGCGTCAGGATGTTCCCATCGCGTGCATCGGCGATCATCACCGGCACGCCGCGCGTGCTGGCGCGGTTGGCCGCGTCGAGCTTGCTCTCCATGCCTCCGAGGCTGAGCCCACCCGCCATGTGCGGGCGCACCAGGCTCTGCACCGCGGCCACGTCCGGCACCGTCTGGATGCGCGCGTTGTCGGCGTCGAGCAGGCCCTCGACGTCCGTGAGCAGCACCAGCAGATCGGCGCCCACCAGCGCGCTCACCATCGCCGCCAGCTGGTCGTTGTCGCCGCAGCGACTCTCCTCGATCGCGACCGTGTCGTTCTCGTTGATGATCGGCACGCAGCCGTGCGCGAGCAGGGCATCGAGGGCGGCGCGCGCGTTCAAGTAGATCTCGCGGCGCGTGAAGTCGTCGTGGCTGAGCAGCACCTGCGCCACGTTGATGCCGTGCGGGGCGAACGCCTCTTCGTACGCGTGCATCAGCCGCGACTGGCCGGCCGCCGCCGAGGCCTGCAGCTCGGCCATGTGCGTGGGCCGGGTCTTGAGCCCGAGCCGCGGGAAGCCGAGCGCGATGGCACCCGACGACACGATCACCACCTGGCGGCCCGATGTGCGCAAAGCGGCTACCTGGCGCGCCACGTCGTCGAAGCGACCGCGGTCGCCGGCCGTGATCGACTTGGTTCCAATCTTCACGACCAGCCGGCGGACGTCGGCCAGGTCTTCACGGGGATTCTGCTCGCTCACGACGCGCGCTCTGTAGCACGCATGAACCGGCACTTCGTGCAGGAGTTTTGGTGAGCTGGATTAGACTGCCGGGCGTGGAGTATGAAAGCGTGCTGCTGGCGAGCGACCTCCCGGCCTGGCTCATCCGAGGGGCGGCGCTGGTGTTCGGGGCGCTCTGGGGCAGCTTCTTCAACGTGGCCATCTACCGCTGGCCGCGCGGCATGTCGGTGGTGAAGCCGCCGTCGCACTGTCCCGCGTGCGGGGCGCCGGTGCGCTGGTACCTCAACGTGCCGATCCTGGGCTTCGTGTTGCTGCGCGGCCGCGCGCGCTGCTGCGGCGCCAAGATGACCAGCCGCTACGTCTGGGTGGAGGTGCTGGGCGCCGTGCTCTGCATGGCCGTGGCCGAGCGCTTCGTGCTGAGCGGCGATCCCGAGAACACCGCCGCGCACGCGCTGATCGACACCCTGCTCTACTTCGCCTTCGTCGGCGGCCTGCTGGTGGCGACCTTCGTCGACCTGGAGTGGATGGAGATCCCGGACGAGGTCTCGCTGCCCGGCGCGGCGCTGGGCCTGGCGACGGTGGGGCTGCGCACGGGGCCGGGGCCGCTCTCGGCCGCCGTCGGCGCGGGCATCGGCTTCCTGATCGTGCAGGGGCTGTTCGTGGTCGCGTACGAGCTGATCGCGGGCCGCCGCGGCATGGGCGAAGGCGACGCCAAGCTGCTGCTGATGATCGGCGCCTTCCTGGGCTGGGAGGCGGTGCTGTTCGCGCTGGTGGCGGGCAGCATGCAGGGTCTGCTCGCGGCCGGCCTCGCGACCGCGTTCGGCATCCCGCTCGTGCCTGCGTTGCCAGACGAGGATTTGCCCGAGCAAGCAGGCCCGAGCGCGGAAGAGAACGCCGAGCCCGTTGCGGAGACCCCGGCGGGTCCGACCATGATGGTGTTTGGTCCGATGCTGGCGCTGTCGGCGCTGGAGTTCCTGTTCTTCGGAGACGCGATTCTAGCCTGGCTGTCCATTCGGTTCGCGGGCTGACAGTCCACCCCCGGGCCGACGATTCGGGGCTGGGTTTGCGTTGCGCTGGCAACCAAAAAAATTCCAGAACCTTCGATCCCTCTCGGTGTCCAACTCTCCAGTGCCGCAGCTCGACGACACAGCGTCCACGCAGCTCCCGCCTCGCGGTCCGGCGGGCGCCCCCGCGCGCGAAGCGGAGGCGCTCGATCCCGAGCTGCTCGCGATCCACGCGCCCCCGCAGGTGCAGCGCCTGACGACGCTGACCATCATGGCGGCGGCGGTGGTCGCGGCAATGGCGCTGCTGGTGTCGCTGCGTCGTGACATGGCGTACGCGCTGTCGCAGACGCAGCTGACCGAGCTCGCGCACATCCGTCAGCTCGAGCCGAGCGCGCTGGTGTCCAACAGCTACGTGCGCATCATGGGCACGCCCACGCTTGCCCATGCGGTCGGCTTTCGACGCGGCTTCGGCACGCGCTACCGCGTGTTCCCGCTGGCCGGTCAGCGCAACCTCTACGTGCAGGTGCCCGACGCGGGCGGCGAGAGCTTCGTGCGCAGCGAGTACAGCGGTCGCCTGGTGACGTTCGACGATCTCGGCGGTCGCTACGCGGAGCTCGCGCGCGTGATGCAGCGCGACGCCAAGCTGCCGATCACCGGCGAGTCGTTCCTGCTGCTCGCGGACGAGCCGCCCGGTAGCTACACGTGGACGCTGTTCATCGCGTTCGCGTGCCTCGCCTTCGTGGCGCTCGACATCTACTTCATCATCCGCTGGTTCCGCCCCGTCAGCTGGGCGCGCGTCGCGCACGAAGGCTGAACGCCCTCGACGAGGCGCGTACCCGACTGCGAGACCCTTCCGGGCGCCGCGGCCAGCCGCCCTAGCGCACGGGCCAGCACCTCGACGCAGCGAACGGCGGCGACCAGCGTCACCGTCGACGCGGGCGCAGAGGCGGCGAGGTACGAGCGGTCGCTCTCCTCCAGGATGCCGATGCGCCACTCGGCGTGCAGATCCTCGAACAGCCCGCGACAGCTCTCGCGTGAGATCGGCCGCGGCAACGCGACCGCGACCAGCGCGAGCGGCCCGCTGCCCTGGTCGAACACGACCAGCGTGTGCGAGACGTCGCGGAACGTGAAGCGCAACGCGGCATCCGCGCGCGCGACTTGTGCCTCGCCGAGCATCCTCACGAACAAGTCGCTGATGCGCCCCAGGTGATCCGCGCACTCCTGCATCTGCACGGAGTACGGTGACGCAAGCGCGGACCTTCCGAGAACTTTTTGGGCCGGAACGAAAGAAGCCCGGCTCCATGCGGAACCGGGCTCATTCGTCTCGAGCGTGCTCGCTCAGGCCTTGGCGCTCTTGGCGTTCTTCGCGCGCTTCTCGCCGGCGCGGTAGTGATCCCAGAGGCGCGGGGTGCTCCAGCGGCTGAGGCCCGTCTTGCGGCCCTCGTCCTTGGTGCGGTTCTCCTGGGTCTGGATCGCCTCGACGAGCTTGGCGCGGCTGCCGAACTTGCTCTTCACGTCCGTGAGGATCGTGTGCAGGCGGAGCAGCTTCTTGTTGGAGACGGCGTCGAGGCCCTTGGCCTGGCCCACGCGATCGAGCCAAAGGTCCTCGGTGGCCAGGTCGCGGAACGCCTTGAGCAGGCCTTCCTTGTCCTGGAACTTCTCTTTCACGATGCTGAGCGGTGCCTTGTTCGCCATGGGCTTCTCCAGAAGAAACGCGCACTTCTCGACACGAAGCTGTGTCGGTATCAAACGCGGGCGGCGTAGTTAGCACGCTGGCTACTCCTGGGCAAAGCGTGACGCAGGGCGGTGGTCGGGCTCGATCGCGGCCGTAAGCCGAGGCACCATGTTCGCCTCCATGCCTGGCGACTTCGTCCACCTCCACGTGCACTCGCAGTACTCGATGCTCGACGGCGCGATCCGCATCGACAAGCTCTGCAAGTCCGTGAAGGAAGACGGCATGCACGCGGTCGCGCTGACCGACCACGGCAACATGTACGGCGCGATGCAGCTCTACAAGAGCGCCAAGAACGCCGGCATCAAGCCGATCATCGGCTGCGAGGTGTACTTCACCGCCGACCGCAAGCAGGAGCTGCGCTCGCCCCACCACCTGGTGCTGCTCGCGTCGGGCCAGGACGGCTACAAGAACCTGGTCAAGATCGTCTCGCTCGGCTGGGTCAAGGGCATGCAGAAGGGCGTGCCGGTGGTCGACCTGGAGATGCTCAACGACCATCGCAAGGGCGTGATCGGCCTGACCGGCTGCATGGGCGGCTTCGTCGCGCAGGAGGTCCTGCTCAAGGGTCCCGAGGCCGGACGCCGCGCGCTCGGCACGCTCGCCGACTGCTTCGAGCCCGGCAACCTGTTCGTCGAGCTGCAGGACCACGGCTTCCCGGAGCAGAAGCCGCTCAACGAGATCCTGTACAAGCTCGCCAAGGACAACGCGCTCGACGTCGTCGCCTCCAACGACTGTCACTACGACAAGCGTGAAGATGCCAAGGCGCAGCTCGCGCTCACCTGCATCGCCGCCGGCCGCACGTTCGAGGAGATGAAGAAGCTCCACCACGGCTCGGATCAGATCTACCTGAAGAGCAGCCAGGAGATGCTGACGCACTTCCGGCACGTGGAGAACGCCAGCAAGAACACGCTCAAGGTCGCGGAGATGACGGCGGGCACGTGCAGTCCGTCGGCCAAGCCGATGCTGCCGCGCTTCCCGCTGCCCGAGGGCACCACCGAGGACGAGCACTTCGTGCGGCTGGCGCGCGAGGGCCTGAACGGCCGCCTGACGGAGCTGCGGGTGCGCGGGCAGACGCCGGTCGAGGCGGACTACAACGCGCGCCTGGAGCTGGAGTGCGGCGTCATCGCGCAGATGGGCTTCGCCGGCTACTTCCTGATCGTCCAGGACTTCATCAACTGGGGCAAGAGCAACGGCGTGCCGGTCGGCCCCGGTCGCGGCTCCGGCGCGGGCTCCATCGCGGCCTACGCGCTCGGCATCACCGACATCGATCCGCTGCCGTACAACCTGCTGTTCGAGCGCTTCCTGAACCCGGAGCGCGTGTCGATGCCCGACTTCGACGTCGACTTCTGCATGGACCGCCGCGACAAGGTGATCGACTACGTGCGCAACACGTACGGCGCCACGTCGGTCGGACAGATCGCGACCTTCCATCTCCTCAAGTCGCGCTCGGTCGTGCGCGACGTCGGGCGCGTGATGGGCTTCAGCCCGCAGGACGCGGGGCGCGTCGCGTCGCTGGTCCCCGAGCCGGTCGCCGGCGTGAGCGTGCCCATCCCCACCGCGATGGAGCAAGAGCCGCGGCTCAAGGCGCTCTACGACGAAGACCCGGCGGTGCACAACCTGCTCGACACGGCGATCACGCTGGAGGGGCTGACGCGCCACGCGGGCATGCACGCCGCCGGTGTCGTGATCAGCGAGGGGCCGCTCTGGGATCACGTGCCGGTGTTCTGCCCGGACGAGGGCGTCTACGTCACCCAGTATTACAAGGACGACGTCGAGGCCGCGGGCCTGGTCAAGTTCGACTTCCTCGGCCTCAAGACGCTCACCACCATCGACATCGCGGTGAAGCTGATCGCGCTGCGCCCCGACATGCAGGGTGTCGAGTTCCGGCTCGACCGCGTGCCGCTCGACGACGCGGCCACCTACGCGCTGCTGCAGTCTGGTGAGACCACGAACGTGTTCCAGCTCGAGTCGAGCGGCATGCAGGGCCTGTTCAAGAAGCTGAAGCCCGACTGCTTCGAGGACATCGTCGCCGCGGTGGCGCTCTACCGTCCCGGTCCGCTGGGCACCGGCATGGTCGACGACTTCGTCGAGTGCAAGCACGGCCGCAAGAAGGTCGAGTACCCGCACCCGTGCCTGGAGGAGATCCTGTCTCCCACGTACGGCGTCATCGTGTACCAGGAGCAGGTCATGCAGTCGGCGCAGAAGATGGCCGGCTACTCACTCGGTGGCGCGGACTTGCTCCGGCGCGCGATGGGCAAGAAAAAAGCCGAGGAGATGGAGAAGCAGAAGGGGACCTTCGTCGAGGGTTCCCTGAAGAACGGACACAGCGAGGCCGACGCGGTGCGCGTGTTCGATCTGATGGCGTTCTTCGCGGGCTACGGCTTCAACAAGTCGCACTCGGCCGCGTACGCCCTGATCACGTACCAGACCGCGTACCTCAAGGCGCACTACCCGGTCGAATTCATGTGCGCGACCATGAGCGCGGACAAGGACAAGATCGAGAAGGTGGTGCGCACGGTCGCCGAGGCCCGCAACATGGGCGTGACGGTGCTGCCGCCGGACATCAACGAGTCGCAGATCGACTTCAGCGTCGTGTACGCGCCGTCCGAGACCATCAAGGTCGCCAAGCCGGGTCGCCCGGTGTGTAGCGGCGGCAACGTCGGCGACGCGCAGGGCCCCAAGGTCCGCTTCGGCCTCGGCGGCGTGAAGGGCATCGGCGACGCCTCGCTGGAGGCGATCTTCGAAGCGCGCAAGGACGAGGAAGGAGCGCCCAAGCCGTTCCTCGATCTGTTCGACTTCACCTCGCGGGTCGATCTGCGCAAGCTGAACAAGGGCGTGCTGGAGGCGCTGGTGCAGTGCGGCGCGCTCGACACGATGCACGCCGCCAAGAAGGTGCACCGCGCGCAGGCGCTCGGCAGCATCGACGCCAGCCTGGAGCGCGGCAAGAAGCTGCAGGCGGAGAAGGCGAGCGGCCAGCAGGATCTGTTCGGGCTGCTCTCCGCCAGCGACAAGAAGGAGTTCGTGGTCGACCGCGTCGAGTTCGCGGCCGTGGATCCGTGGAACACGCGCGAGCTGCTGTCGCGTGAGCGCACCGCGCTCGGCTTCTACGTGTCGGGCCACCCGCTCGACGCCTACGGCACCGAGGTGAAGCGCTTCTGCACCACCGACATCTCCGGCCTGGCCAACCTGCCGGCCGAGGCGCGCGTCGAGATCGCGGGCCTGGTCGAGGGCTACCGCGAGCGGCCCACCAAGGCCGGCAGCAAGATGGCGTTCTTCGTGTTCGAGGACGCGTCCGACCGCGTGGAGGTGATCGTGCGCCCCAAGTTCCTGGAGGCGTCGCGCGAGATCCTCAAGAGCGGCGAGCCGGTGATGGTGCAGGGGCAGGTGCAGTTCGAGGGCGAGCGCAACGCGGGTGGAGAAGACGGCGGCGGCGAGGTTCCGCTGACCACCAAGCTGCTGTTGCTCGACGTGAAGCCAGCCGCGAGCTGGTTCGCGGACAAGGCCAAGGCCGTGCGCGTGAGCCTCGACGTCGACAACCTCGCCGACCAGATGTTGCTGACCCTCAAGCGCACGTTGCTCGGGCACCCCGGCAACACGCCGGTCCACCTGGAGCTACGCGGGCCAGACTTCCGGATCAGCCTCAAGGGCGAGGGCCTGTACGTGATGCCGAGCGACCTGCTGATGACGCAGCTGGAGCGCCAGTTCGGCCGCAAGGTGGCGGAGCTGGTATAAGCCGGCGACGATGATCTCACGTTGGTTCGTCATGGTGGCGCTGTGCCTGCCGGGCGTTGCGCGAGCGCAGGCCACGCCCGGCCGCACGGTCACGCTGAAGCAGGTGATCGAGCAGGCGCGCAACAACCCGCCCGCGATCCTGGCCGCGCTCGCCACGCTGCAGCGCACCCAGGCGCAGGTCGCCTACGCCAAAGGCGCGTACATCCCGCGCTTCACGATCGAGGGCGGCACCGGCATCAACTACCAGGACCAGCCCTACCTGCCGAAGAAGACGCAGGAGGAGCGCGACCGCTTCGAGCGCATGTTCACGCCCGAGCAGATCCAGATGGCGGTCGACGACGGCACCTACCAACGCCTGCCGAACCGCTTCAGCGCGGCCTCACAGAACTCCTACGGCCGGCTCAACCTCGACTACGCGCTGTTCGACCTCGCCCGCCGCTACGCCGTCACCACCGCCCAGCTCAACGCCAAGGCCCAGAGCAGCGCCTATGTCGCCGCGCAGCGCACGGCCGTGCAGGCGGCCGCGGAGCTGTACCTGCGCGCGGTGGCGGCCGGCTCGTTCGTCGACGACGCCAAGCTCACGCTGGAGCGCCGCGACTCGCAGTGGAAGGCGATCTCGGGCCTGAGCAAGGCCGGGCTTCGCCCGTCGGTCGACGCCACGCGCGCAGAGATCGAGGCGGTCGCGGCCAAGTTCGCGCTGGAGACGCGCGAGATCGAGCTGCAGTCGACGGGCGCCGCGCTGTCGGTCGCGGTCGGCGGGGATCCCAACCAGCCAGTCTGGCCGGTCGGCTTCGACGACGGCTCGATGCCCGCGCCGCTCGATCCGCTCAAGGCCAGCGCGGTCGCGGTGGCGCAGCGTCCCGAGGTGCACCAGCTGGAGCTCGCGCTCGCCAGCCGCCGCAACGATCATCGCGCCGCGATCGGCGCCCGCTTGCCCACGGCCGGTCTGCTCGGCACCGGCAACATCAGCTACCAGAACGTGATCGGCGACGGCAACGGCTACCAGGGCCGCTTCCTGAACGGCGCCGGCTCCATCTACGTGCGCTGGCAGGCGCTCGACCCCGCCATCTGGCGGCGTGCGAACGTCACCAACAAGGCCATCGACGAGGCGCAGCGTCAGCTGGAGCAGCAGGTGCTGAGCGTGCGCGCCGAGGTCGTGGATGCCGCGTTCCAGGTGAAGCGTGCGCGGGCGCTGGTCGATCAGGCGACGCAGATCCTGGCCGCCGCCGAGGCCGCGCGCACCGCGCAGAACGAGCGCTACCGCGCCGGCGTGGCCTCGCTGCTCGACCTGCTCGATGCGGAGGGCGTGGAGCAGAACGCCCGCCGCCAGCGCATCGAGGCCGAGCGCGATCACCGCATCGCACGCATCCGCCTGCTCGCACTATGCGGCGAGATCGACCGGCTCGATCACTAACGCTGCTCGTTCGAGCGCGGCTCGTCCTGCTTGCACTCGGGCACCGGCGGACACGGCGCCTTGATGCACTGCACCTCGACCAGCTCGCAGTGCGTGCCCGCGGCGCAGCGCACGTTGTCGCAGGTCATCGGCGCGTCCGGCAGCGTCTCCTGCGTGCCCTCCGCGTTCTGGGGCGCATCGCAGAACTGCTGTGTGCACATGCCGTCGGGCTCCGCGCAGATGCCGCAGCTGGGGTTGCAACAGACCTGGCCACCGTGACAGACGTTCTGGCCGCACGGTACGTCCTTGGCGGCCTCGTCGCCCTCGCCTTCGGGCTTCTCGATCTTCTCGGGGCCGCGCTTGCAGCCCGTCATCATCAGCAACAACCCCACCGCGATCATGGAATGGCGCATCGTCTCTCCCTCGACACGCGAGGCTGACACGCGCGCGATCCGTTGGCGATCACGTCTTCGCAGGGATCTCGCAGCCGCTGCGTGCATGGACCGGGCTCGATCGAGCGCGCATCGAGCGACGCATCGCGCGCGGCATCAGCGCTCGCGTGCGTCACCCGATCAGTTGGCGACGCACTCCGCGTGCTCGGGGCACGGCGCGACCAGGCACTGCACCGGCACGCTCTCGCAGTGGAAGCCCGCCTTGCACTTCACCGTGGCGCACGCGTCGAGATCGTCGACGCACGTCGGCACGGGATCACACGGGGCCTTGATGCACTGCACCTCCTGCAGCTCGCAGTGCTGACCGGCGGAACACTTGGCCGTGCACTTGGGCTCGACGCACTGCGCGCCCTTGGGTCCCTCGACGCAGGTCGTACCCGGCTTGCACAACACCACCCCGCAGCCTGGTCCCGTCGTGTCGGGCTTGGGACCGAGCACGCACTTGGGGCCGTCGGGGCCCTCGACGCAGACGTTGCCGACCTCGCACAGCACCGCCGCGCAGCCCGCGCCTCCGGGCTCGATGCACTCGGCGCCCTTGGGGCCCTCGACGCAGAAGGTGCCCTGCTTGCACAGCGTCGCGGCGCAGCTGGCCGCCGTCGGCTCCACGCAGCCTGTACCCTCGACGCAGACCTTGGGGGGCGCACACAGCGTCACCGCGCAGCTGGCCGGCGGCTCGATCGGCTGGCAGCTCGCGATCGGCGGACAGGGCGCGCGGATGCACTGCACTTCCTCCACGACGCACTTGGTGTCGACCGGACAGAGCAACGCGGCGCAGGCGCTGGCGCCGTCGTGCTTGGGCTCTTCCTGCTCGGGCTTGGACTCACTCGGCTCGGGGTCCTTGTCGCGACCCTTCAAGTTGTCTCCCGAACCACCCAGCTCGCCGTCGTCGCTCCCGCCGTCGCTACAGCCGACCAGCGCAAGCCCCAGCGCGAGCACCCCCGTGGACAACCACTTGTTAAGCATCGTGTGGACCCTCCGAACCATGCGTGGCCTCGGTCGGCCGTAACCGTCGCGAAATCGTCGGGCCGTTACAACGGGTGCGAAGCAGTTCGGTGTGCGCGCTCACCCGCCGGCGCGGATCGGCGCCGTCTCGTTGAAGACCCAGCTGGTGTTATCGCGTACGGCCACGCCCAGCTCCCAGTCGTTCCGGAACAGCGCCACCGGCTTGCCGTCGATGTCGAGCACCGCCATCGGGATACGCTTGGCCGTCAGCTCCTCGGGCTGCGAGACGCCGTCGACCCAGCGCGCGTACGAGTACGGCAGCATCTCGATCTCGGCCTTGGCGCCGTACTCGTGCTCGAGCCGGTACGTCAGCACCTCGAACTGCAGCCGACCGACCACGCCGAGAATCGGATCCTTCTCGCGGCCCTTCTCGGTGAACACCTGCACGGTGCCCTCCTCCGCCAGCTGGTCGATGCCCTTCTGCAGCTGCTTGCGCTTCATGGGGTCCTTGAGCTGCAAGCGCGCGAAGTGCTCCGGCGAGAAGCGCGGCACGGTCTCGAACGACAGCGGCGGGCTGCCCGTGCTCAGCGTGTCGCCGATGCGGTAGAGCCCCGGGTCGAACAGGCCGATCACGTCGCCCGCGTAGGCCTCGTCGATCGCCTCGCGCTCCTGGCCAAAGAAGCCCTGCGGGCGCTTGAGGCGGATGTTCTTGGCGAGCCGGTAGTGCTGCACCTCGATGTCGCTCTCGAACTTGCCCGAGCACACGCGCAGGAACGCGATGCGATCGCGGTGCGACGGATCCATGTTCGCCTGCACCTTGAAGATGAAGCCGCTGAAGCGCGCGTCCGTGGGCTCGACGATCACGTTGCCGGCCAGCTGCGGCTGCGGCATCGGGCACAGGTGCACGAAGGCGTCGAGGAACGGCTCGATGCCGAAGTTGTTCAGCGCGCTGCCGAAGAAGACCGGCGTCTGCTGGCCGCGCAGGAAGCGGTCCTGCTCGTAGGGCTCGCCCGCGCCTTCCAGGAGCTCCACCTCGGCGCGCAGCGTTGCCGCTGCATCTTCGCCGATCAGCTCGTCCAGAGTCGGATCCTGCAAGCTCTTCACAGCCACGGG
>JBEVNG010000072.1:0-3479 GCA_040508235.1 Polyangiales bacterium
TAGCCCTGGTCGGCACGCGCGAGGCCATCGACCAGCGGTCGGCCCATGAAGTCGACGGTGACGCCCGGGTTGCCGTCCAGATCTTGATCGTTGTCGACGAGCGCGATGTTCGGCAGCCAGGCGCTGTTGACCGGGTCCGCGAGCGTGGTGCCGAAGACGAACGCGCTCGGGGTCATGTTGACGAGGTCGCCGGGGAAGCCGGCGCCGGTGATGCTGAAGCTCGCGTTGGTGGCGAGCACGCGCGCGGGCAGCGCGTCGAACAGCGCGTCCGCGAACTGCGGTCTGTAGACCTCGCCAATCGGCACGATCGCCGTCACCGCGGGCAGCGTCGCGCCGCACGCGACCAGCGAGCCACCGACGATTCCACCCGCCGCGGAGGCCTGGTAGCGCAGCCAGATCGAGCTGGTGCCGCTGCCGGCCATCACGCCTCCCGAAGCGGGCCACGTGGTGGCGATGTTGAGCCTGGCGACCCAGTCGCCGGCGAGGTCGCAGCGCATCGGCGCCGCATCGAGCATCGCGTCCACGCCTGCATCCTCCACACCCGTGTCCTCGACGAGCGCGGCGTCTTCGGTCGCTGCGTCTTGGTTGATCGCGTCTTCGATGGCCGCGTCTTCGACTGCCGCGTCTTCGACGGGTGCGGCGGCCTCCCTCCGTGCGGCTTCGATGGCGCCGTCCTCGCTGCGCGCGTCCAGCGGTTCGTTCGGCACGCCCATCTGCGCGTCGTTCGGCGCCTCCACCCGTGCGTCGGTATCGACCACCGGCAAGTCTTGCAGATCGAGCCCGAGGTAGCCGCAGTGTGTGCCGAGGAGCGCGACCAAACCCCCGCTCCATGCGCGTGCGACCATCGGACGACGATCATCGCCCGAACATGCGCCTCCCCACAGCCTCAAACTGGTGCGGCGTCAGGGTGGGAGCGTGGCGCGGATCTGTGCGCAGGTCGTGTTGGCTGGCACCTTGATCGCCTCGTAGGTGGCGGCGTTCGGCGTGTAGATCGGGCGATTGAGGTCGAGGAAGTCGGTCAGCGTGGCGTCGCACTGCGTGCTGCTGCCCGCGAGCTGGCAGCCGAGGATGCGCATGTCGAAGTGGCTGAACGAGATCGGGCCGTCGAGCTGCGCGCAGCTGGTGATGCGACCGCTGCCCTGGAACGCGAAGCGCACCGCCAGGTACGAGTTGGACGCACGCTGCGTGCGCGTGACGTTGAGTGGCGGGTAGAAGTACGGAGCGTTGTTCAAGTAGTCGATCGTGATGCCGGCGCGGCCGTCTTGATCCGTGTCGCGGTTGGGCAGCGCGTTGCGGTCCGCGGGCCAGGCGTCGGTGAGCGGGTTGGCGAGCTCGGTGCCGAGCACGATCGCGCTGGGCGCGAGCGAGAAGCTGTCGCCGACGCGGCTCGTGCCGACGATCGTCATGCCGGTGGCGACGGGCGTGATGTAAGTGCGATCGAACAGCGTGTCCGGCACGCGCACGGCGTAGCTCTCGTTGGCGACCAGGGGATTGAGCCGGAAGTCGGGCAGCGAGAAGCCGCAAGCCTGCGCCGTGCCCGTCCAGCTCAAGCCGCTCTGCGTGCCCACGTAGCGAAGCCACACGTGCGCGTCGCCCAGGCTCGGCTCGAGGATCGGGCTCGACCAGTCGACGGGCACGCTCACCTTCACTGCCCAGCTGCCCGTCAGGTCGCACGCGCCGCCCGCGTCGCCCGGATCGATCTGCGCATCGACCTGCGCATCGGCGAGCGCCGCGTCGGGCAGCGTGGCGTCTTCGCCCGACGCATCCAGCGACGCGGCATCCGGCGTGCTCGACGCGGCGTCGCCCACGTGCGCGTCGAGCTCGTCGACACGCGCGTCGGGCGTATTCGGCGGCGCATCGGGGCCGCCGTCCGAGGCCACATCGCGCAGCTCGATGCCGACATAGCCGCACGACGACAGCAGCAACGCAGCGAGGGCGGAGCTGAGCGGGCGACACGTCATCGTGCCGAGATCATCTCCCGCAACCTGGCTTGGCGGTCGGCGAAACGTGCGACCGACGTGACGCGGATCGCAAATGGCCGCGCGTGGCTCAGTAGCTCTTGGCCCAGATCACGCGTTGCTTGCTGGGCTTGCCGGTGAACGGGCAGGTACCGGGCTCGCCAGCCTCGAGCGGAATGCAGCGTACGGTCACGCTGAGCTCGTCCTTGATCTCCTTCTCCAGCTCGACGTCGCCCGAGAAGTGCGTGAGCGCGAAGCCGCCGTGGATGGGCGCCGGCGCGTTCTCGTCGTCGTCCTTCCGAGACGGCGTGAAGTACGCGTAGAACTCCTTGGCGTCGTCGATCTGCTGGGTGTGCTTCTCGCGAAACGCCTTGGCGCGCTCGAACAGGCCGCTCTGGATCTCGTCGAGGTAAGACGTGAGCTTGGCGACGAACTCCGCGCGCGGCACCGCGCCCTTCTGCTTGGGCGACTGATCGCGACGCGCCATGAACACGCTGTCGCTGGCGATGTCGCGCGGGCCGACCTCGAGCCGGATCGGCACGCCCTTCTTCACCCACGACCACAGCTTCTCGCCGCCGCGCAGATCGCGGTCGTCGATCTCCACCGAGATCGGGCGCTCGCCGTAGCGCTGCGTGCGCAGCTCCTTGGCCAGCGCGTTGCAGTAGTCGAGCACGTTCTGGCGCTCCTCGGCCTTGTGCGTGACGGGCAGGATCACCACGTGCGTGGGCGCGAGCTTGGGCGGGCACACGAAGCCGTCGTCGTCCGAGTGCGTCATCAGCATGCCGCCGACCAGGCGCGTGCTGACGCCCCAGCTGGTGGTCCACGCGTTCTGCAGCACGCCCTTGTCGTCGAGGAACTGGATGCCGCTGGCCTTGGCGAAGTTCTGGCCGAGGAAGTGGCTGGTGCCCGCCTGCAGCGCCTTGCGGTCCTGCATCATCGCCTCGATGCAGTAGGTCGAGACCGCGCCGGGGAAGCGCTCGTTGGCCGTCTTCTCGCCCTGGATCACCGGCATCGCCATGTAGTTCTCGGCGAACTCCGCGTAGACGCGCAGCATCTGCATGGTCTCGGCGACGGCTTCGTCGCTGGTGGCGTGCGCGGTGTGGCCCTCCTGCCAGAGGAACTCGGTGGTGCGCAGGAACAGCCGCGTGCGCAGCTCCCAGCGCACCACGTTGGCCCACTGGTTGATCAGCAGGGGCAGGTCGCGGTAGCTCTGGACCCACTTGGCGAACGACGCGCCGATGATGGTCTCCGAGGTGGGGCGCACGATCAGCGGCTCCTCCAGCTCGCCGGCCGGGACCAGCTTGCCGTCCTTGCCCGCCTCGAGCCGGTGGTGGGTGACGACCGCACACTCCTTGGCGAACCCGTCGACGTGCTCGGCCTCCTTCTCCAGGAACGAGAGCGGGATGAACAGCGGGAAGTACGCGTTCTTGTGGCCGGTCTCCTTGAACTTGTCGTCCAGGACCCGCTGCATGTTCTCCCACAGCGCGTAGCCCCACGGCTTGATCACCATGCACCCGCGCA
>JBEVNG010000075.1:0-5952 GCA_040508235.1 Polyangiales bacterium
CAGAGGCCGGCGATGGAGCGCGTGCCGTACGCGGATTAACGCGTCCCTTTGCGCCAGCTTATACCAGAGACCCTGGCTTGCCGGAAGCCCCCCTCCGTGCCGTAGGGTGCCCGCCGCAGGATCGGAGGCGGCATGGAACACGAAGTGGTGATCGTCGGCGCGGGGCCGACGGGGCTGATGTTGGCGGCTGAGCTCAAGCTCGCGCGCGTCGATGTCGCGATCGTCGAGCGACGCGCGAACCAGGATGTGCTCGGCGTGCGCGCCAACGGCATGCACGCGCGCACGCTGGAGGTGCTGGATCAGCGCGGCATCGCCGAGCGCTTCACGTCGCAGGGCCAGCGTGGGCCGTACATCGCGTCGCTGACGGGCGCGCTGCTCGACATCCGCGACCTGCCCACGCGCCACAACTACTCACTGGCGCTGTGGCAGAACCACATCGAGCGCATCCTGGCGGAGTGGGTGACGGAGCTGGCGGTGCCGCTCCATCGCGGCGCCGACGTGACGGACGTGCGCCAGGACGACGAGAGCGTCGAGGTGACGTTCGGCGACCAAACGCTGCGTGCGCGCTACTTGGTGGGCTGCGACGGCGGGCGCAGCTTGATCCGCAAGCGCGCGGGCATCGACTTCCCTGGGCACGACCCGTCCGTCACGTACCTGATCGCCGAGGGCGCGATGCGCGACGAACCGGCCTGGGGTTTGCGGCGCGGCAAGAACGGCACGCAGGCGCTCGCCAAGCTGGAGCACGGCACGGTGCGCATGGTGCTCAGCGAGGAGCACGTCGAGCTCGCGGAGCCGAGCGAGCACGACCTGCGCGCGGCGCTCCAGCGCATCTACGGCAGCGACTTCGGCCTGCACGACGTGACCTGGGTCAGCCGCTTCAGCGACATGGCGCGCCTTGCCGCAGCGTATCGCAGCGGGCGCATCCTGCTCGCGGGCGACGCGGCGCACGTGCACTCGCCGGTCGGCGGGCAAGGCCTCAACCTGGGCGTGCAGGACGCCGTGAACCTCGGCTGGAAGCTGGCGCAGGTGGTGCACGGCGGCGCCGGCGAGCTGCTCGACAGCTACCACGCCGAGCGCCACCCGGTGGCGGCGCGCGTGCTCCGCGACACGCTCGCCCACACCGCGCTCGGCCGCGGCGACGAGCGCACCGACGCACTGCGCGAGCTGCTGTCCGGTCTGGTCGACAGCAAGCGCTACGCCGAGACGCGCTGCGGCCTCGACATCCACTACGACCTCGGCGAGGGGCACCCGCTGCTCGGTCGTCGCATGCCGGACCTCACGCTCGACAAGGGCCGTGTCTACACGCTCCTGCACCAGGCGCGCCCTGTGCTGCTGGCGCTCGGCGAGCTCGACTTCGACTGCGCGCCCTGGCCGCGCGTACGTCGCGTCCGTGCCAGCTGCGCGGAGCCGTGGATCCTGCCCGTGTTCGGCGAGGTCAGCGCGCCGCGTGCGGTGTTGATCCGACCCGACGGCCACGTGGCCTGGGTCGGCGAAGGCTCCACGCACGGCCTGCGCGCGGCCCTCGACCGCTGGTTCAGGGTGTAGGCGCCTCGACCTGCTTCATGTAGTCGTCGATCAGGCCGCGCACGCTGGCGTCCTTGAGCACGATCGAGATCTCGATGCGCCGGTTCTGCTCGTACGCCTGCTCGGTCTGCGCGGGGTTGACCGGGCGCGACTTGGAGTACGCGCTCGACGCGAAGAACGCCGCGTACTCCTTCTCCAGCGCCTTGTTGGCCTCGAGCATGTAGTCGAGCACGGTGTTGGCGCGCTTGGCCGACAGCTCGCGGTTGTAGGTCACGGAGCCGCGCTCGTCGGTGTGGCCCTGCACCAGGATCACGTCGATGTTGGCGCGCACCGCGGGATCCGCCAGCACGCGCGCGAACGTGGCCGCCAGCGACTGCAGCAGCGGCTTGCCCTCCTTCTTGATGGTGTACGAGTTGTATTCGAACACCAGGTTCTCGTTGAGCACGATGTTGCCGTTCTCGGCCACCGTCAGGGAAGGCACGCCCTTGCCGCTCTTGAGCTGCGTCTCCAGCGACTTCTTCACGTTGTCGAGCACGTCCAGCCGCAGCAGCGCGATCCCGCGCAGGCGCCTGCGCAGCGCGTCGAGCTGCAGGTTGCTGTCCGCGATCGCGGTCTCCTGCGCCGCCACCTTGGCCTCGGACAGCTTGAGCTGCGACTGCCCGGCCTCGATCTCGGCGGCCAGCGCCTTGAGTCGCTGCTCGGACGTGGCCAGCGCCGCGCGCGAGTTGCCCAGCTGCTTGGCGGTGCCGTCGAGCTGGGCGCGGATGTAGGCCAGGTTCTTGCCGCTGATCAGGTTCTGAATGAACGCGAGCAGCACCAGCACGAACAAGATCAGCGCGATGGTCGAGATCAGATCGGTGAACGAGGGCCAGAAGTTCTCGCCCTCCTCTTCCTGCAGCAGCGCCCTACGACGTCTGGCCATGGCTCACCGCCCGTCGCGACGCCGCAGCGAGTCGGCGACGTCGCCGAAGCTGAGGCTCATGCGCTGGATGTTGTCCTTGAGGTGCAGGTTGATCTCCTGGAAGTCGCGCGTGTTGTCCGCGAACGAGCCGAGCGCCCCCTCGAAGCGCCCGACCACCTGATCGAGCTGCCCCACGGCGCGTGCGAAGGCGCCGATCATCGGCTCCATGCCGCTGGAGCTCGAGCCGGTCTCACCGCGCGTCAGCACCACGTGATCCAGGTACGACTCGATCTGCGACATCACCGTCTGCCGCTTGTCGGCGATGCTGGCGAACACGCCGAGCAACGTCATCACGATCGCCGCCAGGATGCCGAACAGCGAGCTGGTGAAGGCCACCGACATGCCCGCCAGCGCGTCGACCAGGCCCGCCGTCAGCGAGTCCGCGATCTGCTCGGCGCCGCCGACGTCCGACGATGCCACCAGCTTGACCAGCTTGCCGATCGCGAGGGACAGGCCGAAGAACGTGCCCACCAGGCCGAAGATGATGGTGAGCCCCGCGCTCGCCTTCACGAAGCGCTCGCCGATCAGCAGGCCGCGCAGCTCCTGCGCGAAGCAGGTCTCGATGATCGCCTGCGCGTTGACCTCGCTGGTGGCGCGCCGGGCGTCGAGCGCCTCGCGCACGATGCTGGTCAGCACGCGACTCTCGAAGCTGACCGAGCTGTCGTATGCGCTACGCCGCAGGTCGGCGCCGATGCTCGCGTAGCGCGCCCGCACGATCACCGTCACCACCACGCCGCCGATCAGCAGCGCCAAGATCGCCGTCAACACCGCCAGGCCGCTGGGGTTGATCAGCGTGAAGCTCGAGCTCAATGCATCCAACATGCAGGCAGTCTCCCGAACCAAGAGGTGCGGGCAGCATACCTGGCTCAGCGAAGGCGGGTCACGTCTCGCGCACGTGTGACGAGGAAGCACTGGGCGTGCGACGCGTACGAGCCAAAGTCCTCCACCTCGAGCTCGGGGTGCGCGGACAGGAACTCGTCGAACGCCCTGCGCTCGCCCATGTTCTTCGCGGCTAGCTCGTTCGAGTTCCAGTCGTCGAAGAACATCACCACGCGGTCCTGGATCAGCGGCTCGACGAAGCGCAGCACGTCGACGGTCGACGAGTACAGGTCGCAGTCGACCATGATCACGCTCGCCTTCTGGAGCGCGTGCCGGGTGCGGAAGGCGGGCGTGAGCGTGTCGGAGAACCAGCCCTTGGTCAGCGTCACGCGCGACAGGTCCACGCCGCGGCGCTCCATGATCGCGCGCGTGACCTCCAGCTCGAACTTGAACTGCCCGGGGGCCCAGGTGCCCTCGTCCTCGCTGGCGGCTTGCGGCGGCATGCCCTCGAACGAGTCGAAGCCGAACAGGCGCACATCGCGGAGCCCGCGCTCCTCCAGCACCTCGCTCATGCAGGTCATCGACGTGCCGGCGAACACGCCGAACTCCAGATAGTCGCCGAGCGGCTCGCTGCCGCGTAGCGCCTCGAGCGCCTTGCGCTGCACGGCCTTGAGCGCGTGGACCGGCAGGACGCGGTAGGCGTCGATGTCGGTGCGCGAGACGAAGCGGCGCGCGCGCCAGGTGGCGATGCCGCTCTGCCACTGCGGGGGCAGGTGGCGCACGACGCGACGAGCGAGGTTCGAGACGTCCGAAGCGAGCGTGGTCATGCCCAACCTTGTGCAGCCGAGGCTTATCAATGTCAAGCCAGGCTTTACAACGCGATCACCCGAAGCGGCAACTAGACAGAAGGATTGGACTATGCCACTTTGACCAACAACACGGACAAGTTGGCAAGTGGCGAACGAACCTGACATCACCGTCCTGGTAGTCGACGACGAAGCGGCAAACCTGGAGTCGTTGGAGCGGATCTTCGCCCGCGAGGGCATGCGCGTCTTCGTCGCCTCCGGGGGCCAGAAGGCGCTCGAGATCTGTCGCCAGCACCGCGTGCACGTGGTGCTGTCCGATCTGATGATGCCCGGCATGGACGGCGTGTCGCTGATCAAGGCGCTCGCCACCGTGTCGCCCGACAGCGAGGTCGTGGTGATGACGGCGTACGGCACCGTCGAGAGCGCGGTCTCCGCGATGCGCGAGGGGGCGTACGACTTCGTCGAGAAGCCGCTCAAGCGCGTGCAGATCGTGAAGACCGTGCGCAAGGCCGCGGAGCGACAGGCGCTGGTGCGCGAGAACAAGGACCTCAAGCGCGAGCTCACGCAGCTCAAGCACAAGACGATCGTCGGCTCCTCGCTGACGCTGCGTCGCTCGCTGTCGATCGCCACCCAGGCCGCCCCGTCCAGCGCCAACGTGCTGGTGCTCGGCCAGAGCGGCACCGGCAAGGAGCTGATCGCCCGCCACGTGCACGAGAACTCCGGACGCAAGGGCGAGTTCGTGGCGGTGAACCTGGCGGCGTTGCCCGAGAGCATCGTCGAGGGCGAGGTGTTCGGCCACGAGCGCGGCGCGTTCACCGGCGCCAACCAGAAGCGCGAGGGCCGGATCGCCCAGGCGCGCGGCGGCACGCTGTTTCTCGACGAGATCGGCGAGCTGTCCCCGCACGTGCAGGTGAAGCTGCTGCGCGTGCTGCAGGAGGGCGAGTACGAGCCGCTGGGCGGCCGCACCGAGCGCGCGGACTTCCGGCTGATCGCCGCCACCAACCGCGATCTGCAGAAAGAGGTCGCGGAGGGCCGCTTCCGCGAAGATCTGTTCTACCGGCTCAACGTGATCGCGATCACCTGCCCACCGCTGTCCGCGCGCGTCGAGGACATCCCGCTGCTCGTGGACCACTTCGTGGAGGTCTACAGCCGCAAGAACGCGCGCCCGCCGCTGACCGTCACGCGGGAGGCGCTCGATCGCCTGTGCGGCTATCACTGGCCCGGCAATGTGCGCGAGCTGGAGAACGTCATCGAGCGCGCGGTCGTGCTGTCCACGGACACCGCGATCCGCGAGCGCGATCTGCCCGAGCCGATCGCGGAGGCTCCGCAGCGCGAGCGCGCGCTCAGCTTCAGCATCGGGACGCCGCTCGAGGAGATCGAGCGCCGGGCCATCCACGCCACCCTGGAGCACACCGGGGGCGACAAACGTCTCGCTGCACAGTTGCTCGGCATCGCGACACGCACCATCTACCGGAAGCTCGACGCCGAGCGCGACGGAGTGCTACCCGGGGAGAGCGGGGCGGACGACCCTTGACAATTTGTCACCGGTCCCCGTGCGAGCCCGGCGACAGCTGACAAGCTGTCCCGCTGCGAGACGTGGTCCCGCTATTTCAACTTATCGAATACACACACTTTTACCTGTCGGACCCGGTCCTCGATGGAGCGGCACGCGGGTTGCTGAGCGTGATCGACCGTGCGGACGAGGCGAGACGGAGTGACGAGCGAACATGGCGAGTGAGCGTAGTCAGCGCATGGTGCGTATGGCGGCGGTGCTGGTGACGCTGGCACTGACGGCGCTTTTCAGCGCCCAGGGCGCCACCCAGTTGCTCGCCTCCTCCCTGC
>JBEVNG010000081.1:0-7438 GCA_040508235.1 Polyangiales bacterium
ACCAGTCGCTCAGCTCGTTCGCGGACGATGTCGCCGCCACCAAGCGTGCGATCGACCAGGCCGAAGGCCCGGTGGTGCTGGTGGGCCACTCCTACGGCGGCGCGGTGATCACCGAGGCCGGCAACCACGAGAAGGTCAGCTCGCTGGTGTACGTGGCGGCGTTCGGCCCGGACAAGGGCGAGTCGATCAACGCGCTCGGCAAGGGCGCGCCGCCGCCGGTGTGGGCGAGCGCGCTGCAGGTCGACAGCGCCGGCTTTGGCTGGCTGCCGGAGGCGACCGTGCTCGAGCACTTCGCGCAGGACCTGCCGCTCGCCGAGCGCAAGCTGATCGCCAGCAAGCAGGGCCCGATCGCGGTGAAGAACTTCGACGGCAAGATCAGCAAGGCCGCCTGGGCCGACAAGCCCTCGTTCTACGTGCTGGCCGCCAAGGACCACATGATCGATCCCGACGCGCAGACCGCGATGTCCAAGCGGATGAAGGCGCAGGTCACCACGCTGCAGGCCAGCCACGTGGCGATGCTCTCGCAGCCCGACAAGGTGCTGTCCGTGATCGTGAGCGCGGCCAAGGGCGCGCCGCCCGCCCTGACCGCCAGCCGCTGATTGCTATGCTCGCGTGATGGCACTCGACCCGATCATCACGCCGCAACAGCTCCCCGAGCAGGTCGCGCTGTTCGATTGCCGCCCGGAGACGGCGGCCTACCTCGCGGGCCACATCGCGGGCGCGATCCACGCGTCGCTCGATCGCGATCTGGCCTCCCACCCGGAGGATGCGGCGCAGGGCGGCCGTCATCCGCTGCCGCGCGTGCAGGATCTCGCCGCGCTGCTCGGGCAGTGGGGCCTCACGCCGAGCACGCACGTGGTCGCTTACGACGCGCAGAACGGCGCCAACGCAGCCGCGCGCTTCTGGTGGCTGCTGCGCGCGTTCGGACACGCGCGCGTGCAGGTGGTCGACGGTGGACTCGCCGCGCTGCAGGCGGCCGGCTTCCCGCTCTCGCAGGAGGTGCCCACGGTCCAGCCTGCGCCGCCCTACCCGGCTCATCGCTTCGTGGCGCCGCAGGCGGACATCGACGAGGTCGAGGCGGCGCGGCTCGACCCGATGCGACGCGTGATCGACGTGCGCGCGTCCTTCCGCTACCGCGGCGAGAGCGAGCCGATCGATCCGGTCGCGGGCCACATCCCCGGCGCGATCAATGTGCCGCTCAGCGAGAACCTGCAGGCCGATGGCCGCTTCAAGACCGCGGGCGAGCTGCACGCGCTCTACCACGACAAGCTCCAGGGTGTGCCCGCCGCGCAGGCGATCATCCACTGCGGCTCGGGCGTCACCGCCTGCCACACCCTGCTGGCGCTGGAGCGGGCGGGCCTGCCCGGCGCCAAGCTCTACGTCGGCTCGTGGAGCGAGTGGTGCCGCAACCCGCAGCGCGAGCGCGCGTGAGACCTGGCCTCAGACCCTGGCGACCACGGCAAAGAACACCGCCGCCAGGCTGGTGAAGAAGAACAACATCCCACAGCCGAACAACAACAACCGGCGTGGACCGAAGCGCGCAGGGGTCGTCTTCTCCGCCAGCAGCGCGCGCACACTGGGGAGATCGTGGAAGGCGCGCGTCAGCAGCACCAGCGGACTGCGTCCGTGCACGTACAGCAAGAACGCGCTCGGGCTCTGGTACACGCCCGCCACGGCGCTCCAGTCGACGCGCACGCTGCCGCTCGCGTTCTCGACGCGAACACCGACCTCGTCCAGCTCGTAGGAAGCATCGCTGCGCTCGGCCACGTCGCCGACGATGCGGCGCGAGATCGACGTGCCCATGCCGATCGCCAGCGCCACCAGCGCGACAGCGGACGTGAGCAGCGCGACCCGAACGTCACCACCTCGCAGCGCGCGCAGCACGGTCATGCACACCAGCGGGACTCCCATCGCGGCGATCATCGCCACGCGCTGCAGCATGGGAGGCACGCCGCCCGCCACCGCCAGCTCCAGCTCTCTCCGCTCGACGACCGCGCTCCCTCGCAGCATCAGGTCCTCAGCAGCTGGAACAACGAGGCCACGAAGCTCAGCACCGTGACGCCGGCGAGCACCTTCATGACGATCACCAGGCAGCCGGAGCCCGTCTGCAGCTTGGCGTGCGCGCCGATCAGCGTGCGCAGCCGCGCCACGTCCTCGCCCTCGAACGCGCGCTTGGGCACGATCTGCGGCATCACGCGGCTGCTGTAGAGCAGGAACGCGGTCGGGCTCTCGCGCCAGTGCTCCAGGCCCTGCCAGCGCGTGGCGGTGTCGCCGTGCTCGTTGCCGGCACGATAACCGGTGTCGTCGAGCTCCAGCTCCAGCCGCGTCGAGGGCTCCGCGGCCAGCTTGATGCGTGCCGCGACGCGCGTGAGCCACGGCAGCAGCAGCGTGAGCGCGAGCAGGCCGAACACGGCGGTGCCGGCGGAGTTCCACTCGACGCGCCGCTCCCTGATCCAGATCGTGACCGCGTGCGTCGCGACGGAGCCGGTGAACAGCAGCGTGGAAAGCCGCACCACACGCGGCAACGGGTGCAGCGCCCACGCAGCCACGACGTCCGGCTCCTGGAGCTGGGTTTGCCCGGCGATCGGCGATGACATCAGACCCTCCAGGTCAGCGCGAACGCGATGTGCGACGCGAGCAACGCGAGCAAGGTGCCGAGCGCCCAGGCGCGCGAGAGCCGCAGCGGCTCTCCACCCTGCCCGTGCGGACCGATCAGCGTGCGCACGCGCGCGACGTCCTCGGGTGCGAAGGCGCGCTTCAATATCAAGTGAGGAACCGCGAGGCCGCTGAACAACAGGAACGCGGGCTCGATCTCCAGGCACCAGCCCACCGCGCTCCATGCACGCCGCGTCACGCGCTGCTCGGAGCTGATGCGGAAGCCGAGCGCATCGAGCTCGTAGTGCGTGGCGCCCGCGCTCTTGCCCAGCAGCGCCGACGCGGAGACCATGCGCGACATCCACGCCAACCCCAGCGCGAGCAGCAGCGAGCCGGTCAGCAGCCCGCGTCGTGCCAGCACCGGGTCCGCGCCGGGCACCTCCGGCAGCTTCATCAGCATGGCCGGCAGCACGAACAGCAGCACCAGCCCGTAGCGCAGCGTCCCGGAGGGCAGGCCTGCGTTGAGCGCGCGCGCGAGCTCGGCCTGCTTGATGACTGCGTGTCCGACGATGGGGTCCACCGCCGATCGCTAGCCAGCACGCGGCGGTAGCACCAGGCGCGTTAACCCCGACCGGGTAGCGACGCGCTCGGCGGCTCGGACGGCGGCGGGTCCGATGCCATGCGCGGCATGCCGGGCGCGAGCGGCAAGCGCACCCAGAAGATGCTGCCCTTGGTCGACGGGCGCGCCTCGTCCGAACTTTGCTCGCGCGTGGAGAGACCGCGCGCTTCGACACGTGCACCCTTGCCGCCGCGCGGGCGCATGCCCACGGTGCCGTGCATCGCCTCGACCAGGTGCTTCACGATCGAGAGCCCGAGGCCGGTGCCGCCCATGTCGCGCGAGCGGCCGGGGTCGACGCGGTAGAAGCGCTCGAACAGCCGCGGCCGGTGCGCCTCGGGCACGCCCGGACCGGTGTCCCAGACCTCGATCACGGCCTCGCGCCCCTCGTGGTGCACGTCGATGCCGACCGTGCCGCCGCGCGGCGTGTACTTGATGGCGTTGTCGACCAGGTTGACCAGCACCTGCTCGAACGAGCGCGGCTCGCCCAGGAACTGCAGGTCGTCGGTGATCGCCAGCTCCAGCTCCAGGCCACGATCGTGCGCGCGCGTCTCCAGCAGGTCGATCACCGCGCCGACCGCGCCCTCGGCGGTCATCGGCTTCACGTCGAGCACCTGGTCGTCGGCCTCGATGCGCGACAGGTCGAGCAGCTCGCTGACCAGGCGCGACAGCCGCTCCGCATTGCGCTGCACCGCGCCCAGGAACTCCTCCGCGCGCTGCGGATCGTTCAGGGCGCCACCGACCAGCGTCTCGACGTTGGCGCTGATGATGCTGACCGGCGTGCGCAGCTCGTGCGAGACGTTGGCCACGAAGTCGCGCCGCATCGTCTCCAGCCGGCGCAGCTCGCTGACGTCGCGCAGCACCAGCACCGAGTTGCCGCTGGTGCGCTCCGGCGTCGCGGTGGCGAGCAGCGTGCGGCGCGGCGGCCCGGGCCACACGAACTCGGCGTGCGCGGTCTGACCACGCTGTGCGTTGTTGACGATCTCCAGCAGTGCCGGCGCGCGGATGATGTCGATCAGCGGCGTGCCGCTGGCCACGCGCTCGACGTCCAGGAGCTGATGCGCGGCGCCGTTCATGGCGTTGATGCGCGCCTTGGGATCGAGTGCGAGCACCGCGTCGGTGAGGCTCTCCAGGATCGCCTGGCCGCGATCGCGCTCGCTGCCGAGCGCACTCATCGCGCGCTCCAGCTCGTCCGCCATGCGGTTGAACGAGCCGGCCAGGCCGCCGAGCTCGTCGGAGTCCGGCAGCGAGATGCGCTCGCCGCGCTCGCCGCTGGCCAGCGCACGCGCGCGGTTGACCAGCTGCAGCAGGCTGCGCGAGGCCAGGTGCGAGGCCAGGCCACCCATCATGGCGGCGATCACCAGGCCCAGGCACACCGCGCCCGTGATCAGCCAGCGCATGTGCGTGATCAGGGCGTCGACATCGGCCAGCGACATCGCGATGCGCACGGCGCCGTACTGCTCGCCGCGCCGGAACGGCACCGCGACGTACATCATCTCGGTGCCCACGGTCTGGCTGAAGCGCGAGTCCGCGCCGCGTCCCTCGCTCAGCGCCGCACGTACCTCCGGACGATCCCCGTGGTTGAGCGCGGAGGCCAGCTCGCTGGACGACAGCGACGAGTCCGCCAGCACGCGCCCGTCGTGATCGACGATGGTCACGCGCGCACGGGCGGAGCGCCCGAGCTTCTGCACCAGCGCCTGCTCCGAGCCGACCTGGATCGGCGCCGGTGTGAGCTCGATGGCGTTGGCCGCGACGCCCGCCACGCGCGTGAGCTGCTCGCCCACGCGGTCGACGATCATCGTGCGCATCACGGTCTCGACCATCACGCCGCTGAGCGCCGCGACGACCGTGATCAAGCCGAGCGAGACGGCGAACAGCTTGCCGCGGATCCCGAGCTTCACGCTCTGCACGAGCTCTCTTGGCATGCTCGGCTCAGTCGGGAGGCTGCGCGCGCAGGCGGTAGCCCACGCCGCGAATGGTCTCGATGTACTCGCCCGCGCCGGCCAGCTTCTCGCGCAGGCGCTTGACGTGCGTGTCGACCGTGCGTGTCGTGATGTCGGCGTGGATGCCCCACACGTCCTCGAGCAAGGTGGTCCGCGTCTGCACACGACCGCGCCGCTCCAGCAGCGTGCTGAGCAGGCGGAACTCCAGCGCGGTCAGGATCACCTCGGCCTCGCCGACCCACACCTGGTGCGCGTCCGGGTCGACCTTCAGCTCGCCGAACTCGACCTTCTTGGCGTTGGGGACCGCGGGCGAGTCCTTGGCGCGACGGAGCACCGCCCGCACGCGCAGCAGCAATTCGCGCACGCTGAAGGGCTTGGTGACGTAGTCGTCCGCGCCCACTTCGAAGCCCACCACGCGATCGATCTCGGCGTCCTTGGCGGTGAGCATGATCACCGGAACCCGGCGCATCGTCTCGTCGCGACGCAGCTCCCGGCAGACTTCGGTCCCGGACAGGTCGGGCAACATCAGGTCGAGCAAGACCAGATCGGGCGCCGGACGCTCCTTGCTGCTCTTGATGGCCTCCCCTCCGGACCGGGCCGAGCGCGTCCGGTAACCGTCCTGCTGGAGGTTGTAGGTCAGCGTGTCGACGATGTCGGACTCGTCGTCGACCACCAAAATCAGCGGCTTTTTCTGCGCCTCTGCCGTGTTCTCAGCGACCACGAGACCTCTTTGCTTGGAGTGCGGGTCAGTGTCGCCCAGATATCACACCGGGTACGCCAGCGACGCCTAACCCGTGTGACTTTCGCGCAAAATGATCGGGCTAGCCAAGCTTGCCGACGAACCAGACGGATGGCGCACCGTGTTACGATGCCCGAACGGGGGCATGGCTCGACAAGCGCCGACATCGATTCGACTCCACGTGGGTGCGCCAGAACCACTGCGCGCGGCCGCACTCGAGAACTTGGCGAGCGCGGAGCTGGCCGCGACGATCGCCGCGGTCCCGCTGACCATGATGGTGGTCGACCGTGATCGCCGGGTGATCGCCTACTCCGGGCCCGACGGCGCCGACGCTTACCTCGACAGGGATGCACTGGAGCTGCTGCCGCCCGAGCATCGCGAGTTCGTCGACCAACAGATCCGGCGCGTGCTCGATGGCGGTGAGCTGATCGGGTTCGACTTCGAGCTGGGCGGCAACACCCACTCCAACTGGCAGCGCGTGCGGCTGGCCCCGCTCGCGGTCGAGGGCGACATCCGCGGGGTGGTCGCGATCGGGATGAGCGTCGAGCACGAGCGCGCCGTGCAGCGCCGCGCCGATCGCCTGCGCGCCACCTTCGATCACGTCGATGAGGGCATGCTCGTCGTCGACCTGGCCACCGGCAGCGTGATCGAGTGCAACGACGCCGCCGCGCGGCTGATGCAGGTGCCGCACGAGGAGCTCACCGACACCGCGCCTTCCTGGCTGATGGTCTGCCCCGAGGGCGCGCCGCGGCTGGGCTGGGGTGCGCTGCTCGACGAGCTGGTCGAGGGCCGCACCGTGCGCGGTCGTGCGATCCTGCGCGAGGGCCAGGAGATGAACATGGAGCTGCGCGCGACCTCGCGTAAGCTCGACGGCCACAGCTTCGCGTTCGTGCTCTGCCGCGACATCAGCACGGACCTCTCGCGCGAGCGCGCACGCGCCACCCAGGAGCGCCTGGCTACCGTGGGCTCGCTGGCGGCCGGCGTGGCGCACGAGATCAACAACCCGCTGGCGTACGTGATCGCCAACGTGCAGTACGCGCTGGACAGCATCGCGCAGTGGCCGCTCGGCAAGAGCGACAACGATCAGACACGCGAGCGCGCGCAGATCAAGGAAGCCCTGTTCGAAGCCAACGAGGGCGCTCGCCGCGTGCAGCGCATCGTGGCCGACCTGAAGACCCTGGCGCGCCAGGGCGACGATCGCGTCGAGCAGATCGACGTCGAGCACACGCTCAACTGGGCGGTCGGCGTGACCATGGCGGAGATCCGCCACCGCGCGCGCTTCGTGAAGAACTGGCAGACGCTGCCGCCGGTGCGCGGCGACGAGGCGCGCCTCGGCCAGGTGTTCGTGAACATCCTGCTCAACGCCGCGCAGGCGATCGAGCCGGGCCGCGCCAACGACAACGAGATCGTGGTGAACACGTTCGAGCGCGACGGCCGCGTGTGCATCGAGGTCCTCGACACCGGCCCGGGCATTCCCGAGCAGAACCTCACCAAGATCTTCGACCCGTTCTTCACCACCAAGCCGCGCGGGATCGGCACGGGGCT
>JBEVNG010000104.1:0-15489 GCA_040508235.1 Polyangiales bacterium
CCGAGCGCGAGCGCCAGCAAGAGCGCAGTGACGATGGTAGTGGGCTCGATGCGGAAGTAAGGGAACATCGCGCCCATGTTCTCCTCGATCACCGCCGCCATACCGTTGTTCACCAGCGGCCAGGCGATGCCGACGCCGATCAAGCCCGCGAGCAGCCCCACGGTGATCGACTCGCCGATGATGAAGTAGCGGATGTGGCCCGGCGTGAAGCCCAGCGCCCGCAGCGCGCCGTACTCGCTGGTCCGCTCGCGCACGCCCATCGCGATGGTGTTCGCGAGGATCATGGTCAAGATCAGCAAGATGATGATCGACACGATGTCGATCGCCTTGAGCACCGCCGAGAACATGCCCAGGAACGACAGGTTCATCGCGCGCTCGCTCATGGTCAGCGTCTGCGTGTCGTACTGATCGAACATCTTGTCGATCGCCGCGCTGACGTCCGGGCCCGCACCGGGACCGTCGACCCGGGAGGCCACCCAGCCCACCTGATCGCGCAGCTTGCCCTGCTGCGCCTCGTTGATCAGCTGCCAGTGGAAGATCATCGACGACTGGTCGAACGACTTGCGGTTGGAGGTGTAGATGCCGTCGACGTTGAACACCCAGTCACCGGGGAAGATGGTGCCGGACAGCGTGTAGCGGTCACCGACCTTGAGCCCGAGCTTGTTGGCCAGGCTGCTGCCGAAGATCGCACCCTGACGGTCTTCCTTCCACTTCTGCTTCTGCTCCTCGGGCAGCTGCACCTCGTCGAAGACAGTCAGGAAGCTGGGCACGTCGACCGCGAAGTTGGCGAAGAACTCGTCCGGCGTCTTGGGATCCTTGCCGCCGAACCAGTTCATCCAGGTGGCTTCCTTGACGCCCTTGATCTCGCGGATGTTCTCCACGTAGCGCAGCGGCAAGGTGATCACGAACGACTGCTTGTGGCGCGTCGCGATGCGGTCTTGCGCCGAGAATTCGGCGGCGATGTTCCAGGACGTGATCACCGTGCGCAGCAGCACGAAGGCGATCACGGCGACGGCCACGCCGAGCACGGTCAGCCCGGTGCGGAAGCGATTGCGGAACGCGTTTCTGGCCGCGAGCCCAAGCAACGTCATCGCTCCAGCTGCCCCTTGTTGAGCTTGTGGATCAGCGACGCGCGCTGGGCCGCCTCGGGGTCGTGCGTGACCATAAGGATGGTCTTGCCGTGCTCCTTGTTGAGCTTGCCGAGCAACTCGAGGATGTCGTCCGCGCTCTTGCGGTCGAGATCACCCGTCGGCTCGTCCGCCACGATGATCTGAGGGTCGTTCACGATCGCACGCGCGATCGCGACACGCTGTTCCTGACCACCCGACAGCTGCCGCGGGTAGTGTCCGGTGCGCTCGCCCAAGCCGACTACCTTGAGCGCGGTCTGTGCGCGCTGCTTGCGCTCGGACTTGCCGAGCTTGGTCAGGAGCAGCGGCAGCTCCACGTTCTCCAGCGCGGTCAGCACCGGCAGCAGGTTGTACTGCTGAAAGATGAAGCCGAGCGTGTTCGAGCGGAACTTGGCCAGCTCGCCATCGTTCAGGCGCGTAAGGTCGTGGCCTGCCACCAGCACCGAGCCCGACGAAGCGCGATCGATACCGGCGATCAAGTTGAGCAAGGTGGACTTGCCCGATCCGGACGGTCCCATGAAGGCTTCGAAGCCGCCCTGCTGGACCGTGAGGCTCAGGTTGTCGAGCACGTGAACGACTTCTTTGCCACGCTCGTAGCCCTTGCTCACCGAGCGAAGCTCGACGACGGAGGACTTCCCGTTTCCTTCCGACATCAGTCTTTCCTTTCTTTCACGCGTTGACCGGACTGCAGCGTGGCGTCCGGCGAGATCACGACCTTGGTGCCCGCGGTCGGTCCCTCGATCAGCTCGAAGGCGTCGCCGTTCTTCTCCGCCAGCGTCACCGGCTCCATGCGCACGGCTCCGCCCTCCACGACGAACACGTAGCTCTTCCCATCGCGCGTGCTGACCGCCTTGGCTGGCACCATCAACTTGGACTGCGCGGCGCGCGTCTTCTCATCGAGGGCCTGGGTTAAAAAGCTCACGCGAGCAGACATATCGGGCAACGGCGCCGCGTCCGGGGGCACGTCGACGAACTCCACCTTGACCGCGATAGTGGCCTTGGAGCGGTTCACCCGTTTGCCAATCTCGCGCACCTTGCCCGGAAAACGCTGGCCGGCGAAGGCGTCGAGCGAGATCTCGCAGGGGCCACCCACCTTCACCAGCGAGAGCCGCCCCTCCGGCACGTCGATCTCGACGACCAGCGACTTCATGTCGGCCAGCTCCATCAAGGGCGCGTTGAGGTCGATGGTCTCGCCAGCCTCGCGCGGCTTGTCGAGCACGGTGCCGTCGATGGGGGAGGTGACCGTCATGCGCCCGAGCGTCGACTTGGCGACGTCGACCTGCGCCGCGGCGGCGCGAGTCTCGGCGATGGCGGCGGTAATGGCAGCCTGGGCGGTGCCGATGCGCGCCTCCAGGTCGTCGATGATCGAGCGCGCGGCGGCGTTCTGTCCGAGCAGTACCTTCTGACGGTCCAGCTGGACCTGCAGCTCGTGCAGGCTCGCGCGCGACCCAGCCTCCTTGGCCTGGGCCGCGAGCACGCGCGCCTGGGCGGCGACGACGTTGCTCTTCTGGTCGACGGCGTCCAGCTCCACCAGGACGTCACCCTGCTTCACCAGGCTGCCTTCGCGTACGTACAGCTTCCCGATGCGCCCCGGTACGTTGGCACCCACCTTGGAGCGCCGCTCGGCGATCACATACCCGGTCGCAGTCAAAGACGTGACAGCGAGCGACGGAGATACTTCGAGGACGGTGGAGGTTTGAACCTCCGTTTTGAACAGCTGCGCCTCGACGCGCGGATACAGCCACACAGCGAGCCCGGCGAGCCCGAGCAGGGCGACCAGCCACATCACCACGCGAGCGAGGCCGCCGCTGCTCTCCCTGCCGCTTGGCCGAGGGCTACGGTCGATTTTGAGGGACGCCAGATCGGAAGAGAGATCGTCCACGGGCACACCTTTCGCTGCGGACCTTATGCCGAACTGGAGTGAAAGGGTAGGTCGCGCGGGTGCGGTTCCGACGATCGCCTACACGAGTTTGTGTACGCCCTCTTAGCTGGCATGCGGACTGCTTCTGGTAACCCGCATGTCCGAGCCCACGCCCGAAGCCGCGCCAGCTGCCGATGCGGCCGCCGCTGCACCCAAAGCAAGTAAACTTCCGATCATCCTCGCCGCGGTGAACTTCGTCGCGATCCTCGGGCTCGGCGGGTACTTCGTGTACACGCAGCAGCACGCCGCCGCGCAGGCCGCCAAGAAGTCCGACGAGCACGGCGACGCGAAGAAGGAAGAGGGCCACGGCGAAGAGAAGGCCGAGGGGCACGGCGAGGAAGAGGCCGAAGAGGAGCCCGCCGAGGAGGGCCATGGCGCCGCGAAGGAAGAGGGCCACGGCGCCAAGAAGGAAGAGGGCCACGGCGCCAAGAAGGGTGGCCACGGCGAGGAGGCCAGTGGCGAGGCGCCCGCCGCCGGTGGGCCGCTGCTCGCGCTCGACTCGATGGTCACGAACATGGCGGACCCCGACTCCGATCGATACCTGAAGGTCTCGATGCAGATGCGCCTGACCAGCGAGCCCGCGCGCGCCGAGGTCGAAGCGCACCTGGTCCCGGTGCGCAATCAGATCCTGCTCTACCTCTCGTCGCTGACGGTCGCGGACACCTCCGGTGGCGACAACAAGCGCGACATCCAGAAGCGCGTGAAGCGGATCGCGAACGAGGCCATGCCCAGCTCGCGCATCACCGCGGTCTACTTCACGGAGTTCGTCATCCAATGAGCGAAGGGGGCTTCGAGCCGCTACTTTCTAGCGACGAGACGGACGCCCTCCTTCAAGCGATGAAGAACGGGGCGCCGAGCGGCTCGTCCGCCAAGGAGGTCGAGCTCGGCTCGGCCGACCAGCGCCTGCGCAAGTCGCTCGGCCGCGCCGACGACGTCGCGCGCGACTGGGCCGCCGAGGTACGCAAGATCTTCCGGCGCATGCTCGGCATCTCGGTGGTCGTGCGCGAGCTGTCCACGGACATCGTGCCGTACAGCGTGAGCCAGCAAGCCGTGCCGCCGGGCGCGTGCGTGTGCGTGCTCAAGGCCGGCGATGGCTCGATCTGCTTCCTGGTGATGGGCCCGGGCCTGACCAGCTTCGTGATCAACCGCCGACTCGGCGGCTCCGCGGAGGTGCAGGCGCCGCCCAGCCAGGGCGAAGACGTGCGCCAGTTCCTGAGCGCGCTCGACCGGCGCATCGTGCGTCCGTTCTGCGAGGAAGTGCTCCAGGCGATGAATGCGATCTGGGGCGCCGACCAAGTGCAGCTGTCGATCAGCGAGGTGCTCGGGCGCCCGGTCGACATGCCGCGGCTCGGGCAGTTTCAGCCGCTCCTGCGCCTGCCGCTGACAGTGAGCTTTGGAACAGACACTCCAAACAGCGAAGAGCTGACGGTGCTGTTCAGCGGCAACTCGATCAACACGCCGATGCAAGTAGAAGAGCCGGAGGAGACGCCGCAGCTGGCGTCCGGCGATCGCGCGCTGATGGTCGCGCGCCTGTCGCACGCGGAGCTGGAGCTGGTGGCCGTGCTCGGCTCCTCGCACAGCACGGTACGCGCCGTGCTTTCACTGAGCATCGGTGACGTGCTGCGGCTCGAGGAAGCGCCGTCGTCGCCGCTGCAGGTGTTCATCGAAGGTCAGAAGAAGATGATCGGAGTGCCGGTGGTCAGCCACGGCAACATCGCGGTCGAGGTCACCCAGTTGTTGAAGGGAGAGCCATGAGAGACGTAGCAGAAGCTTTGGGCGGTGAAGGCGGCGCGATGAATGACGGCATCGAGCGCATCATGGAGATCCCACTCGAGCTCACGGTCGAGCTCGGTCGCAAGCGCATCCGCATCGGCGAGCTGCTCTCGGTCGGTGTGGGCAGCGTGATCGACCTCGGCACGGCGGCCGGCGCGCCGCTGTCCATCTACGCGAACAGCACCCTGATCGCGCACGGCGAGGCGGTGGTGGTGGGCGAGCGCTACGGCATCCGCGTCACGGACATCGTGTCGCCCCGTGAGCGCGTGCGCCGTCTGGGTGGGGAGGCTCCATGAGCGGTCTGCGCATCGGAGTATTCCTTACGTTGTTCTTCTGCGCGGTGTCGACGCCACGGATGGTGTCCGCCAAGGCGATCGAGGACGTACTGCTCGGATCCGATGCGCAAGACATCATCATCACCGTACTCGCGGACTCGACCCTGAACGCACCCACGATCCGGACTTACTCCGGCTCGCTGCGCGTCCGTCTGTACGACACCAAGGACACGCCGCTGATGAAGCTGACCGGCGACGGCGGCGCGGTGAAGAGCGTCGATGTCGCCAACGGCAGCGATCAGACCGCCGCCATCGTGGTGAACTTCACCGACCGCACGCGGCTGAATCCGACCGACGTTCGCGTCGAGCGTGAAGGCGGCAAGGTGGTGCTGCGGATCGCGCGCGGCCTCTTGCCGGCGCTGCACGAGAATGCTCCCGCCCCGCTCGCGAAGCCGGTCACGCCCCCGGCCGCGGCGCCTGTCGCGGCCAAGCCCGTCGAGGCACCCAAGCCTGCTCCGGTCGCAAAGCAGGAGCCTGCTCCCACGCCGGCACCGGTCGCGAAGCCGGAGCCCGCGCCGGTCGCGAAGCAGGAGCCCGCGCCCGCGCCGGCGAAGAAGACGCCGCTTGGTCAGCCCGCGCCCAAGTCTTCCGAGGCGGTGAAGGATCTCAAGCTCACGCAGGGTGGCGACAGCTCCGCGATTCCCGTGTTGCTCGGCGTCAGCGCCCTGCTCGCGCTCTGCTACGGCGTGCTGCGTCTGGTCATGAAGGAGCAGACCGGCGAGAACATCCCCGCCATCGACGTGATCGCGCAGAAGCGCCTGGGACCACGCCATCAGCTGGTGATCGTGCGCGCGTTCGACCGCGACTACCTGCTCTCGATCCAGGGTGGTCAGACCACCGTGGTGGCGCGCAGCTCGCGCGGCAGGATGAGCGGCGACCGCGAGCCCACGGGCGCAATGCCCCTGCCCTTCCAGCGTGCACCGGTCGGAGATCTCGACCTCGCGCCGCCCTCGGGCTCGCTGCGTGCACCCGCCAAGGCCGCCTCCAAGGCCCCGTCCAAGGCGCCCTCCGCCGCGCCGGCCAAACGCCCGGAGCCGTTCGAGGACGACGAGGTCACCTTCGGTGGCGAGCTATTCAAGGCCGCCCTCGAGCAGCGTGAACGTCAGCGCGATCAGACTCAGGCCAACCTGCGCCTCGAAGCCGCTCGCGCCGAGGCACGCGCCGAGCTGGCGCGCCTCGAGGCCGAGCGCGACGAGATCAACGCCGCGATCAAGCCCTCGCTGCCGTCGGCCAGCGTCGACGACGAGGAGCTGGTCGAGGCGCCCAAGGCTGCCGACGCGATGATGTCGGAGTCGGTCTCCGGCCTGCTTCGCCTGCGCAAGGCCTCGGGTCGCTGACATGACGATCAGGCGCACGTGGCTGATGTTCGCGGGCTTCCTGCTCGCGTTGCTCGCGCCCGTGAGCCAGGTCGCTGCCCAGCAAGTCCCCAGCATCGCGTTGACGGTCGGCGGAGGCTCGAGCCCGGAGCAGCTGGTTCCGAGCTTGAAGATCCTGGCGATGCTGACGGTGCTGACGTTGGCACCGGCGGTGTTGATCTCGATGACGTCGTTCACGCGCATCGTGGTGGTGTTGTCGTTCGCACGTCAGGCGATGGGCACCCAGAGCGTGCCGCCGACGCAGATCATGATCTCGCTCGCGCTGCTGCTGACCTTCGTGGTGATGGCGCCGCTCGGCATCAAGGTGAACCAGGCCGCGATCGTGCCGTACAGCGAGAAGCGCATCGACGAGGTGCAGGCCTGGGAGGCGGCCAAGCAGCCGATCTCCGAGTTCCTGCTGGCGCAGACGCGTGAGGACGATCTGCGCCTGTTCTACGAGCTCAGCAAGACCAAGCTGCCCGGCCAGGCCAGCGACGTCGCGATCCACCTGTTGGTGCCCGCGTTCATGATCTCCGAGCTGCGCACCGGCTTCGAGATGGGCTTCTTGCTGTTCCTACCCTTCGCGTTGATCGACCTGGTGGTCGCCTCCGTGCTTACCGCCATGGGCATGATGATGCTGCCACCGACGACCCTCTCCACACCGCTGAAGCTGCTGCTGTTCGTCGCCGTCGACGGCTGGGCCATGCTGACGCGCTCGCTCGTGGCCTCGTTCCAATGACCATCGCGCTCGCCATCGACTGGTATCGACGCATGCTCTGGACCGCCGTGCTGGTGGGTGGTCCGGTGATCCTCGCCGGCGTGGTCGTGGGCCTGGTGGTCGCGATCGTGCAGGCCGCAACGCAGGTGAACGACTCCGCAGTCTCGTTTGCACCCAAGGGCGTGGCCATCATCGTGACGGTGGTGGTCGCGGGCCCGTGGATGCTCGCGCAGCTGGTCGAGTTCACGACGGCGGTTTTCCAAGCCGTTGGCCGCTTGCATCCGTGATCATCAATAGGTGCTCAACGCGCTGATCAGCGAGGGTCTGCGCATCGCGCCATTTCTGGCGCTGGTCTCGCTGCGCGTGGCGGTGGTGCTCGCGCTCATGCCCGCGCCGTTCGGCGAGCTTGCGCCAGCGCAGATCCGCGCCGCGCTCAGCTTCATCCTCGCGTTCGTGATCACGCTGCCGGCGCTGCACGCGGCGCCCACGATCGCGCAGGATCCCTTCGTTCTGATGGGCTATGCGGGCTCGGAGTTCATGGTCGGCTCGGCGATCGGCCTGACCGCGCGCGTGACGCTGGCGGCGGCGGAGGCGGCTGGAACGCTCGCCGGCAACGCGATGGGCCTCGGCTTCGCCAACCAGATCGACCCGCTGTTCAACAGCGAAGGTGTGCCCACCACCAGCCTGCTCAGCTACGTCGCGGTGCTGATCTTCTTCGTGCTGCGCGGCCACCACATCGTGATCGAGGCGCTCTCCGCAAGCCTGGTGGCGGCGCCGCCCGCGCAAGGATTTGCGAGCTTTCAAACAGACGTCTTACTGAGTCTGGGAAGTAAGATCGTGGCACAGGGCTTGCGAATCGCGGCTCCGGTGGTGGGCACGATGTTCATCTCGCAGCTCGGTATGGCGCTGGTCTCGCGCGCCGCGCCCAAGGTGCAGATCTTCTCGCTGACGTTCGGCGTCGCGGTCAGCGTCGGTGCGCTGATCCTGGTCGCCTCCGCGCCGCAGGTCGCGCAGGGCATGGCAAACACGATTGCGACCATGCCCGACACGCTCGCACAGCTGCTCTCGGGAGGCTCCCGATGAGTGACGAGGACAAAGAGTCCAAAACAGAGGAAGCCACCGAGCATAAACAGGAGGAGATGCGCGAGGAGGGCAAGGTCGCGCAGTCGCACGACGTGGTCTCCGCCGCCGCCATGCTGGGCGCGACCTGCACGCTGCTGGTGATGACCGGCAAGATGGCGGTCGACGTCAGCGAGCTCGCGATCCGCACCTTCCGGCTCACCGATCACCGCGACCCCTCGCAGGCCATCCGCGCCACGCTGCAAGCGATGTCCGGCATGCTGCCGATCCTCGGCGTCGCGGCGGTGGCGGCGTTCGTGGCGGGCGTCGCGCAGACCAAGGGCATGTTCAAGATCGACCTCGCGATGCCCAAGCTCGAGCGGCTCGATCCCACCTCCAAGCTGATGCAGCTCCTGCCCAGCAAGGAGATGGCGACCGAGATGGGCAAGCAGCTGCTCAAGATCGGCGCCGTGGGCGTGGTGATGTGGAAGCTGATCGCGGGCGCGCTGCCGGCGTTGCTGGTGCTGGGCCAGGAAGACACGCGCGCCGCCGCTTCCACGGTGGGCGAGGTGGCGGGCAAGGCGCTGATCTGGGGCGCCGCCATGTTCGTGCTCGTCGCGGCGGTGGACTTCTACCTCGCCTCGCACAAGTTCAAGGAAGACACCAAGCAGACCAAGCAAGAGCAGAAGGAAGAGCACGAGCAGCAGGAAGCGGACCCGCACGTGAAGGCAGCGATCCGCCGCCGCGGTCGCGAGATCATCGCGCAGGCCAGGGCGGGCGACCTCAAGACCGCCACCGTGCTCGTCACCAACCCGACGCACTTCGCGATCGCGCTGCGCTACGACCCCGAGAAGGACGCCGTGCCGATGATGCTGGCCAAGGCGGTCGACGACGCGGCGATGCGCATGCGCAAGGACGTGCGCAAGCTCGGCGTGCCGATCATCGAGAACCGCCCGCTCGCGCGCGCGCTCTACAAGGTTGGTAAGCCCGGCAAGCCGATCCCGCCCGATATGTATCGCGCGGTCGCCGAGATCATCGCGCAGGTGATGCGCCTCAAGCTTGGAGTTCGCTGATGAGTACCGCGGCTTCACCGACGATTGCCAAGAGCAACTCGCTGGTGGCCAGCATCCTGCCGTTGGTGCTGGTGGGCATCGTGCTGATGATGGTGATCCCGCTGCCCTCGCTGCTGCTGGATCTGCTGCTGGCGATCTCGATGGCGCTGTCGCTGGCGCTGTTGCTGGTCTCGCTGCAGGTCGCGCGCGTGCTCGATCTGTCGGCGTTCCCGAGCATCCTGCTGTTCATCACGCTCCTGCGCCTGGCGCTCAACGTCGCCTCCACGCGGCTGATCCTGCTGCACGGCGCGGAGGGAACCGAGGCCGCGGGCGGCATCATCCGCGCGTTCGGCGAGTTCATGATCGGCGGCAACTACATCGTGGGCGCCACGGTGTTCATCCTGCTGATCGTGATCAACTTCGTGGTGATCACCAAGGGCGCGGGCCGCGTGGCGGAGGTGTCCGCGCGCTTCGCGTTGGACGCCATGCCCGGCAAGCAGATGGCGATCGACGCCGAGCTGGCCGCGGGCGCGATCGACCAGGACGTCGCCAAGCTGCGCCGCAAGGAGGTCGAGCAGGAGTCGGACTTCTTCGGCGCCATGGACGGTGCCAGCAAGTTCGTGCGTGGCGACGCGATCGCCGCCGTGCTGATGACCAGCATCAACATCATCGTCGGCTTCATCGTCGGTATGGTGCAGCACGAGATGTCGGCCGGCGACGCGGCCGCGACCTACACCATCCTCGCGGTCGGTGAAGGCCTGGTCTCACAGATCCCCGCGCTGCTGGTGTCGACCGCGGCCGCCGTGATGGTCACGCGCGCGTCGCTGTCCACCGAGCTGTCGCCGGTGTTGTTGAAGCAGTTCAGCCAGCGCAAGAATGCGCTGCAGATCACGGCCGGCATCCTGGCCGTGATCGGGATGCTGCCGGGCATGCCCGTGCTGCCGTTCTTCGCGCTCGCGGGCGCCATCCTGTGGGGCGCGCGGTCCGACCTGCTGGGGCAGCCCGCGACGGCCGTGCCGGGCGCTCCTGGGGCCGCCAGAGCCGGCGCCGCACCCGGAGACAAGAAGCACGAGCCGACCGAGCGCGAGCGCATCGAGGAGATGCTGCCGGTGGAGCTGGTCGAGCTGGAGGTCGGCTACGACCTGGTCTCGCTCGTCGACCAGCAGCAGGGCGGCGAGCTGATCGAGCGCGTGTCGGCGATCCGCCGCAACCTCGCCGCCGAGCTCGGCATCATCGTTCCCGCGGTGCACATCCGCGACAACCTGCGCCTGCGCCCGGGTGCGTACCGGCTGATGTTGTCCGGCAACGAGATCGGCAAGGGCGAGCTGCGCGTGCACAAGCTGATGGCGATGGATCCCACCGGCAGCGCACCGCCGCTCAACGGCGAGCAGACCACCGAGCCCGCGTTCGGCTTGCCCGCGCGCTGGATCAGCACGAGCGATCGCGAGCTCGCCGAGTCGTACGGCTACACCGTCGTCGATCCGGCGACCGTCGCCGCGACGCACTTCACCGAGATGCTGCGCAGCGCGGCGCCCGACTTGCTCGGACGTACCGAGGCGCAAGAGCTCGTCGATCTGTTCGCACGTCGCGAGCCCAAGCTCGTCGACGAGCTGATCCCGAACCTGCTCAGTCTCGGTGAGGTGATCAAGGTCTTGCGCGTGCTGCTCAAGGAGGGCGTGTCGGTGCGCGACCTGCGTTCCGTGTTCGAGTCGCTCTGCGACAACGCGCGCGAGACCAAGGACACCAACATGCTCGCCGAGATGGTGCGCGCACGACTCGCGCGTCAGATCACTTCTCGCTTCGTGTCCGAAGAAGGGAAGGTCGCCGCGCTGGTGCTCGATCCGCGCGCGGAAGAGGCCTTCCGTCACGGCTTCCCGGATGCGTCAGGAACCCAGCGCCTACTCAGCTCGCTTGACTCCGCGGCGCGTGGATTTGCAGGACTCGCTACACCGCCCGTACTCATCTGCGCGGCAGATGTTAGGCGCAACGTATCTGAGTTCTTGGCACGAAGGGTGCCTGGGCTATCGGTACTCTCGTATCGAGAGATCGACGGCAAGACGACGGTTCGCACTCTCGGAGTAGTGACCGTCTGACACTAGGAGACGGCAGTGCTCGAACGAACCTACAAGGCCAAACACATGGGTGAGGCTCTCGCGCGCATCAAGCGCGAGATGGGTGCGGACGCCGTCATTCTCTCGTCGCGCGAAGTCCGCGAGCGCTCGAACAACGGGTTTGCTCTGTCGGTGGAGGTAATCGCAGCGCCTATGGGCCAACTGGACCGCAAGAATGCAGACAAGCTCTCGCAGAACGCAGCCGACGCTCGCGCGGGATCGCTCGAGCGTCGGTTCCTTGACGCGGGAGTGCCAATGAACGCCGCGCGCACCTTGTCGATGCTTGTACGTCGCGAGCTTCGTGATGGTAACTCCACGCTGGTCGACTCACTGGCGACCGCGCTGAAGTCCGAGGTGCAGTTCGCGGAGAGCGGCCGAGCGCGTGTGCGCGCCGTCGTCGGTCCGACCGGCGTGGGCAAGACGACCACGGTCGCGAAGATGGCGGCCGTCGCGTCGCTGGTCGAAGGTCGCTCGGTCGGTCTGATCTGCCTCGACCAGTTCCGCGTCGGCGCCTCCGAGCAGCTGCAGCGCTACGCCGATCTCATCGGCATCCCGATGGAAAACGCGAACGACGCGAAGGGCTTCGATCGCGCGCTGCGCCGGCTCGCCAAGGCGGACTTGATCCTGGTCGACACCGCGGGTCGCTCGCCCAAGGACATGGTGGGCATCCAACAGACCGCCGACACGCTGCGCGGCGCGGGCGAGATGGTGGAGGTGCACCTGTGTGTTCCGGCGTCGATGCGCGAGAACGAGCTCAAGACCACCATCGAACGTCAGAGTGCGTCGTCGCCCTCACGTCTGGTCGTCACCAAGCTCGACGAGGCGGACTTCTGCGGCGGCGTGCTTGCTGCATACGTGCACAGCGGGCTCCCGCTCTCGTACCTCACGAACGGCCAACGCGTTCCGGAGGACATCGAAGCGGCGACGGCCGAGGGGCTCTCTAAAGTGCTGTGCGGCGAGGAGGTTCAGTGATGCTGAAGGGGGATCAGGCAGCAGGGCTCCGGCAGAATGCGCCGAGCTGGGAGTCGGCACCAAGGGTCGCCCTCTCTCGTGGCCAGTCGCCTCGTCTCTCGCTCGCGATCACCAGCGGTAAGGGTGGAGTGGGCAAGACGCAGCTGGCCGCCAACCTCGGCGTCGCGCTTGCGCAGCGCGGCTTGCGCACGCTGATGATGGACGCGGACCTCGGCCTGGCGGGGCTCGACCTCGCGCTCGGCGTGAAGCCCGAATACACGCTCCAGGACGTGCTGGAGGGCAAGAAGAAGCCCGACGACATCGTGATCGAGGGTCCGTGTGGACTGCGCCTGTTGGCCGCCTGCCCGGGCCGCTACGAGGTGGCGAACCTCACGCCCGGCGAGCGCGACAACCTCACCAACGCCATCGACGAGTGCGCGCAGAACTACGACATCCTGCTGACGGACACCGGCGCCGGCATCAACTCGAGCTCGGTGTCGTTCGCGGCGAGTGCGGACGAAGTAATCCTGGTCGCAACGCCTGACCCCCAATCGATGCGCGACGCGTACGCGATGGTGAAGGTGTTGGCCAAGCGCGGAGGTGTGGAGACCATTCGTTTCGTCGCGAATCAGGTCAATTCCGAGTCCCAGGCCGCGGAGCTGCACGACACCTTGCGCGGCTTGATCAAGCGCTTCCTCACCACCGAGCTCACGTATCTTGGATGCGTGCCTCGTGATGAAGTCGTGCGTATGGGCGCCGCCTCGGGCAGTCCGTTCCTGCTCAAGAGCCCCGACGGGGTGGCGGCGCGCGCGATCCAATCGATCGTGCAGCGCCTGCTCGCGCTCGGGCCCTCGAGGTCTGCATGAAAGAGGCTGCCGCCCATATCTCCGGCGGCTACCCGGTCCCGCGCCCGCCGCGGGATGAGCTGATCGAGCGCGGTCTCCCGATCGTGCGTCGGCTCGCGTTTCGTCTGGCGCGCCGCTTGCCGCCGAACGTCGACGTTGGGGACTTGATCGGTGCGGGAACGGAAGGTCTGCTCAAGGCGATCGAGGGCTACGACGCGAGCCACGCCGCGCGCTTCGAGACGTATGCGGAGTCGCGCATCCGTGGCGCGATCCTGGACGAGCTGCGCGCGCAGGACGCGCTGACGCGGCACGGCCGACGTCAGATGGGTGACGTGACGCGCGCGATGCGCAAGCTGGAGGCCGAGCTCGGACGCGCGCCGGAAGAGCATGAAGTCGCGGCCGCGCTGGGCATCGAGCTCGAGGCCTATCACAAGCTTACGGAGAACCTGTCGCGTGCGCCTGCGCTCGCCAACCTGGGAGCCCTCGATCCGGACGACGTCGCGGGTGGTGCGGACTCGCAGGGAGAGTTCGAGAGCCGCGAGTTAAAGTCGCAGTTGATGGCCGCCATCAAGCGGTTGCCCGAGCGCACGCAGACGGTGCTCGGTCTGTATTACCAGGAAGAGTGCACGCTGGCCGAGATCGGAGAGATCCTCGGCGTGACCGAGAGCCGAGTGTGTCAGATCCTCGGCGACGCAACGGCCCGCTTGCGGACCGCATTGGGGAAGTAAAAACATGGCAGACGGTATCTACACGGCTCTCAGTGGCTCGCTCGCGCAGCAGCACCAGCTCGACACGGTCGCGAACAACGTCGCGAACGCAAGCACCGCGGGCTTCCGCGGCGACCGCGCCGTGTTCGGAGAGCTGGTGGCAGGCGCGCAGAAGGCGCAGCGCATCGACCCGCGTCAGCCCGCCCCCAAGGAAGACAACAAGTTCGTGCGCGTCGACATGAATCAGCTCGACATGACGGCGGGCGTGCTGCGCAAGACCGGCAACGCCCTCGATGTCGGACTGCAGGGAGACGGCTTCTTCGTGGTGCGCACGCCGCAGGGAGATCGCCTGACGCGCAGCGGTAACTTCATGCTGCGCGAAGATGGCGGACTTTCGACGACCGACGGAAATCCGGTGGTGGGAGACAGTAACCTTCCCATCGTGTTGCCGCGGAACGCGAAGAATATCGAGATTCGCCCGGATGGCACCATCCGTGCAGATGACCAGGACGTGGCTCGACTGGCGCTCAAGACGGTGAAGGATCCCAACGCGCTGCTGCGCGAGGGAACCACCACCTACACGGTTCAACCTGGAACGCAGGTCGAACAGGCGCAGTTCGTGGACGTGGTCCAGGGCCACCTGGAGGCTTCGAACGTGAACCCGGTCAGCGGGCTCAACGAGTTGATCACGGTCAACCGCTCGTTCGATGCGCTGCAGCGCGTAATCCAGAGCTTCCAAGAGATCGATCAACGCACTGCGCGCGACGTGGGTTCGCGCTCGGGCTGAGCTGAGGGGTAGTTAGATGTTTAGAGCACTTCATTCGGCGGCCTCGGGCATGCAGGCCCAGCAGACCAACATCGACGTCGTCGCCAACAACATGGCCAACGTCAACACCACCGGCTTCAAGAAGAGCCGCGCGGAGTTCCAGGACCTGCTCTACCAAACGGTGCGTGCGCCGGGTGGTCAGGCCGGCACTGGCGCGAGCGCACCGTCGGGCCTTCAAATCGGCCTCGGTGTGCGTACCGCCGCGACGCAGACCATGCACGTGCAAGGCTCGCTACAACAGACCGGCAACTCGCTCGATCTCGCGATCGAGGGCAACGGCTTCCTGCAGGTGCAGCGCCCCAACGGCGACATCGCCTACACGCGCTCCGGCAACTTGAAGGCGGACGCGGACGGTCGACTGGTCACCTCGGATGGCTACGCCATCGAGCCGAACATCACCATTCCTGCCGACGCGACCGCGATCACCATCTCGTCGACCGGCCTGGTCAGCGTCACGCAGCCCGGCCAGCAGCAGTCTCAGGAAGTCGGCCAGCTGCAGCTCGCCAACTTCGCGAACCCGGCGGGGCTGCTCTCCACCGGTCGCAACCTGTACACCACGACCGCAGCCAGCGGTGTGGCCGTGGTCGCGAACCCTGGCGAAGAAGGCACCGGCACCGTGTCGCAGGGCTTCCTCGAGGGCTCCAACGTGGAAGTCGTGAACGAGATGATCGACCTGATCGCCTCGCAGCGCGCCTACGAGACCAACCAG
>JBEVNG010000240.1:0-11696 GCA_040508235.1 Polyangiales bacterium
CTGGTTGTTCCACATCGCGTGCAGCACCTGGTCGACGCGCTCCTCGGTGTTGGCCGCCAGCTGCGCCAACAGCTTGCGCTCCTCCTCGCCGAGCGAAGGCTTCTTGTGCGCGCGCATGATCGCCGACGCGAACGCGAACAGCTCCAGCGCGACGTCGACCGCACGGAACAGGAACGCCTGCTTCTTCTCCAGCGCCGGGCCGAAGCGCAGCATGCCGTGGAAGATGGTGCGCGCGAGCCGACGCGACGCGCGATCGAGGAAGCGCACGTGCGGCGCCAGCGCTCCGTACTTGCCGTGCTTGGCCCACACGAACCCGACCCACAACATCGGGTACCAGGTCGCGTAGAACCAGAATACCGACGGCAGCAGCTTGAGCTTCTCCATCACCGGCACGTCGGGCTCGATCAGCTTGCCGCTGACCTCCAGGTGACGGTCGACCGCCTCGCGCGCGATGAACAGGTGCATCACCTCGCTCGAGCCCTCGAAGATGCGGTTCACGCGGCAGTCGCGCAGCATGCGCTCGATGCCGATCGGCGCCTCGCCGCGCGCGGCCAGCGAGGTCTCGGTCTCGTAGCCGCGGCCACCGCGGATCTGCAGCGCCTTGTCGGTGAGCTCCCAGCCGCGCACCGTGTTCCACTCCTTGGCGGCGGCGGCCTCCAGGCGGATGTCGCGATCCTTGCGATCGGCGAGCGTGCCGACCACCTCGGCCACGGCCTCCATCGCGTAGGTGGTGGTCGCCATGTCGCTGAGGCCGTGTGCGATCGCCTCGTGCTTGCCGATCGGCTGGCCCCACTGCACGCGCGCCTTGGCCCACTTTCGGCAGACCTCCAGCGCGGCCTTGGCGGCGCCGGTGGTTGCGGCCGGCAACGTGAGTCGGCCCGTGTTCAAGGTCGCGAGCGCGATGCGCAGGCCGGAGCCCTCCTCGCCGACCAGGTTCTCGCGCGGCACCTTCACGCCGGTGAACGAGATCACGCCGTTGGCGAGCGCACGCAGGCCCATGAAGTGGCAGCGATGCTCGACCTTCACGCCTTCCCAGTTCGTCTCGACGACGAAGCAGCTGACCTTGTGCGTCTCCGGGTTGCGCGCGAGGACCACCAACATCTCCGCGAGCGTGCCGTTGGTGCACCACAGCTTCTGGCCGTCGAGGATGAAGCCGTCCTCGGTCGGCCGCGCCACCGTCGCGAGCTTGCTCGGGTCGGAGCCCACCGCCTCCTCCGTCAGCGCAAACGCCGAGATCGCGCCCTTGGCGCAGCGCGGCAGGTAGCGTTGCTTGAGCTCCTCGCTGCCGAACATCTCCACCGGGTGCGGCACGCCGATCGACTGGTGCGCGCTGAGCAGCGCGGTCAGGTTGCCGTCGTGGCTGCCGACCATCTGCATCACCGCCACGTACTCGCGGTGAGTGAGGCCGAGGCCGCCGTACTTGGGCTTGATCTTCATGCCGAACGCGCCCAGCTCCGCGAGCCCCTTCAGGACCTCCTTGGGGTAGTCGCCGAGCTGGTCGATCTCCGCCGGGTCGACCGCGGTCTGGAGATAGTGCTTGAGCGCGTCGTAGAAGCGGCGAAACTCCGGGCGCTCTGGGCGCTCGTAGCTGTCGTCGTCCGCGAGCAACAGCTCGGGGCGCATGTGACCGAGGAACAGCTCACGCAGGAAGCTCTCACCTTCCCACTTCTTCTGACGCGAGGCCTCCGCGGCCTTGCGCGCGTTGGCTACGTCGTCGCTCGTGTGTGCGTTCGGCATGCCAAGCATCTTTGCAACGCTCGTTCCAACAGCGAAGGCATGAGCAAATCATGACCAAGCGCGGCCTGTGGCGAGGCGCCAGCGCACGGTCTGCTCGCGTTCGCCACGGCCAGTGCGGTCGAGCTCACACGCGCTTAGCCCGCGTCCGTGCCGCCTTGCGGGCGGCTGCCTTGCGCTTGGTGGGCCCCTTGGTGCGGACGGCCTTTCGCGCCGCGGCGGAGCGCTCGCTCGCGGTGCGGCGCTTGGAGGCGGTGCGCGTCTGACGCGCCATCGCCGTGGGGCTCGCGGCGCTGGTGCCCTCTCGCCGGAGCGCCTTGGTGGTCGCCCGCGAGCGCGTGCGCGACACCTTCTTCTTGGGCGAGCGCGCCGAGTCGCGCGCGGCCTGCTTCTTCAGCGCGCGCGAACCTCGCTTGGGCGCCGGCAGGTCGACACCCGCCCTGCGCGCCTTGGACAGGCCGATCGCGATCGCCTGCTTGGCGTTGCGCGCGCCGTGCTTGCCCTCGCGGATGTGCTCGATCTCCTCGCGCACGAACTCCCCGGCCTGCGTGGTCGGGGCCTTGCCCTCGCGCTTGTCGCGCTGCGCGCGCTTGATGGTCTTCTTCTCCGGCACGGCACTCTCCTTTCGCGAAGACGAAACGGTGCAACGTGCGCGCCATCCGGTACCCTACAGGGGGCGTAGAACAAGACGGAGGGCTGGGGTGGCCTGGGACAAAGAGTACGACGTAGCCGTGATCGGAAGTGGTCCTGCGGGCGAAGGCGCCTCGATGCTGGCTGCCAAGGAGGGCGCCTCGGTCGCGATGATCGAGCGCTATCAGCTCGTGGGAGGCGGCTGCACACACTGGGGGACCATCCCCAGCAAGACCCTGCGCCACTCCGTCAGCGAGCTGCTCAAGCTGCGCAGCAGCCCGCTGTTCGCCAAGTCGCTCGACACCATCGACATCGACCTGCCCGACCTGCTCTCCACCGTCAGCGGCGTGATCGCCAAGCAGGTCAAGCTGCGGCGCGACTTCTACCAGCGCAACGACGTGCCGATGATCCACGGCGGGGCGTCGTTCGTCGACCCGCACACGCTGGCGATCGACATCGGCGGCGCCAAGCGCACGCTCAAGGCCAAGAAGTTCATCGTCGCCACCGGCTCGCGTCCGTTCCGCCCGCCGGACATCGACTTCACGCACCCGCGCGTGCGCGACAGCGACACCGTGCTCGGCCTCGACCACACGCCCACCACGATCACCATCTTCGGTGCCGGCGTGATCGGCTGCGAGTACGCGTCGATCTTCCGCCAGCTCGGCGTGAAGGTGAACCTGGTCAACAGCCGCGACAAGCTGCTCAGCTTCCTCGACGACGAGATCATCGACGCGCTCAGCTACCACCTGCGCGATCAGGGCATGCTGCTTCGCCACAACGAAGAGTACGAGCGCGTCGAGGCGTCGGACGAGTGCGTTACCGTGCACCTCAAGAGCGGCAAGAAGATCAAGAGCGACATCCTGCTCTGGGCGCAGGGCCGCACCGGCAACACGGCGGACCTGGCGCTGGAGACCATCGGCCTCAAGGCCGACTCGCGCGGGCAACTCAAGGTCGATGAGCACTATCGCACCGAGCAGCCGCACATCTACGCGGTGGGCGACGTGGTCGGCTGGCCCAGCCTCGCCAGCGCCAGCTACGACCAGGGCCGCTTCGCGGCGCTGCACGCGGTCACCGGCGAGACCAACGCGCGCCTGGTGCAGGACATCCCCACCGGGATCTACACGTCGCCCGAGATCAGCAGCGTCGGCCGCAACGAGCGCGAGCTGACGGCGGAGAAGGTGCCGTACGAGGTGGGCCACGCGCAGTTCCGCTCGCTCGCGCGCGCGCAGATCACCGGCAACCAGGTGGGCATGCTCAAGCTGCTGTTCCACCGCGAGACGCTGCAGGTGCTGGGCGTGCACTGCTTCGGCGACCAGGCCGCCGAGATCATCCACATCGGGCAGGCGATCATGGCGCAGAAGGGCGAAGCCAACACGCTGCGCTACTTCATCGACACCACGTTCAACTACCCGACCATGGCCGAGGCCTACCGCGTGGCGGCGCTCAACGGCCTCAACCGCGTGAGCTGACCAGCACCTTGAGCGTGCCCTTGCTGGCGGCGTGCGCGAAGGCTGCCTCGGCTTGCGAGAGCGGATAGCGCGCAGCGATCAAGGGCGTGGGGTCGAGCGAGCGAAGCACCTGCACGGCCCGCGAGAGATCGCCGCAGCGGGAGCCGAGCACGCGCAGCTCGTTGATCACGATGGGCGAAAGGTCCACGTCGCTGGCGCCGGCGACCGTGGTCTTGAGCACCAGGGTGCCGCGCGGGCGCAGCAGCGAGAGTGCACGCGTGAGGCCCGCGCTGCTGCCGGTGGCCTCGATCACCGCGGCTACGTGGGTCAGCGCGAGCTCCTGCTCCAGCACGCCCTCGGCCCCGAACGCGCGCGCCAGCTCCAGCTTGTGCGCGTGGTGGCCCACCACCGTCACGCGCCGCCCGCTCTGCGCGATGGCCGCCGCGATCAGGAGCCCCAGCTTGCCGTCGCCGAGCACCACGCAGGGTTCGTGCGGCAGGTCGTCCAGCACGTGCAGCGCGGCCGCCAGAGGCTCGGCGAACACCGCGCGCTCGTCGGGCACCTGGTCCGGGACCTCGACGAGCGTGTGCGCCGGCACCAGGAACTGCTCGGCCAGCGCCCCATCGCGGCCGAGGATGCCGAGCACGGAACGCTGCGGGCAGTGGTGCCCGTCACCGCGCGCACAGACCTCGCAACGGTTGCAGCTGGCGTTGATGTCGGCGACCACACGCCGTCCGCGCAGCGAGGCATCATCTGCGTCGATCACGTCGGCGACGAACTCGTGCCCGAGCACGCCCTGGTAGCCCATGTAGCCGCGCGCCAGCTGCAGGTCGGTGTCGCAGATGCCGCCGACGCGCAGCCCGAGCAACACCTCTCCCGGCGTGCGCACGGGCTCGGCGCGAGAGGGGTCCAGACGCGGCGGTTTGGAGCAGACGAGCGCGAGCATGCCCAGCCTATAGCGCCATACTGAGCGCATGGCGCAGACGCCTTGGAAGAAGCTCGCTGCGGAGCTGCAGGAGCAGGGTATCGAGAGCAAGTACATGGCGCGGGTGCAGGCGCGCGTGACGCCGGAGCAGCGGCTGGAGAACGTGGAGGCGGAGATCCTCCAGGAGATCGCCGGCGCGCTCGGGCGCAGCGAGGACCGCGTCAACATGGCGCTGGCCGAGTGCGAGGTGCTGGCCGCTCGTCATGCGCGCGCACCGAGCGCCGAGCTGGCGCGCGCCTTCAATGCGCAACGAGCCGTCGCGAAGGCGCGCTTGCGGGACCTGCTGATCCACCGCGAGGCGGCCGGCTTTCGCCGCAACAAGATGCTCGACGAGCTCTATCCGATCCCCAACCCACTGCACGAAGGGTAGGCAAAGCGCCCACCAAAGTGTGTCGGGTTCTGCCTCGCCTGGGCGCGAGCGCACACTGGGCGCATGCGCTCAGATCGCTAGAATCGCTGCAAAACCAGGGTTTGTAGGGCCTGCTCGTGCGTTTTCGCCCGGTGAATGAGGCGAATTTTGCGAGGACCGATGGGCCTTGCCCGCGGCACTCACTCACCAGCAAACGGGCTCGAGGGTTCGCGCAGAGTGCCGCCGAACCGAGAGACCCACAGCCGGAGAAGTGAGCGTAGTGAAGCTGAACCGTCGTTCGTCTGAAGAGTCCATCGTGAGCCGTAGCCGCAGCATTCGACACTTTGCCTTTGCAGTCGCTTTGCTCACTGGCTGCGCCGGTGGATCAATCTCCGCGATCGGCGAGAACGCGACCAACGCGGACGAGGACGAGCAGGAAGAGACGTACACGGACGCTGCGGTCGCTCCGGTGAAGACCAAGGCGGACGCGGGTTCGCGCACGACGACCAGCGCCGACGCGGGCCTCTCCAACGTCAGCGACGACGAAGAGACCGAAGAAGAAGAGACCGTCGACACCGACGTGAAGTCGAACGAGGGCAACGACGCGGGCATGAGCACCGCCACGGCGGACGCCGGCAGCAAGCCCACCCCGAGCGCCAACAACGGCACCGCCGCCGGCGTGTACAAGGTCAAGGAAGGCAAGATCTTCGACGGCTGTGGCGAAGAGCTGGTGATGCGCGGCGTCAACCACCCGACCATCTACACCGACCGCGCGGGCGCGGCGTTCCCGGAGATCGCGAAGACCGGCGCCAACACGGTGCGCCTGTTCTGGTTCGGCACGCACGGCGTGTCGGTGAACGAGCTGGAGGCTCCCGTCAGCAACGCGGTCAAGAGCGGCCTCTTGCCGATCATCGAGATGCACGACTCCACCTGCAAGTGGGACGTCGACCCGATCATCGCGGAGTGGATCAAGCCGGAGATGGTCAGCTTCATCAAGAAGCACCAGAACCACCTGATCGTGAACATCGCCAACGAGGCGTCCTACCCGAACGGCGACGAGTTCGTCAGCAAGTACAAGACCGCGATCACCAAGATGCGCAACGCGGGCATCCGCACGCCGCTGATGATCGACGGCGGCCGCTGCGGTCGCGACTACGACACCCTGCTCAACCGCGGCAAGGAGCTGCTCGACCACGACCCGGATCACAACCTGATCTTCTCGGCGCACCTCTACGACCCGCTGCCCGCCGCCACCTACGCGAGCATGTTCGCCAAGGCAAAGTCGCTGCAGATTCCCTTCATCGTGGGCGAGTTCGCGAACAAGGAGCCGCCGGGCTGTGGCAAGGACATCGACTACAAGAGCCTGATCAGCGAGGCGAACAAGGCGGGCTACGGTTGGCTCGCGTGGTCCTGGGGTGACAACGACCCGAACGGCGTGTGGAACACCGACTGCGGCGAGTTCGACATGACCAAGACCTTCTCGTTCGACTCGCTGCAGTCCTGGGGCAAGGAAGTCTCGGTCGACAACGCGGTCAGCATCAAGAACACGGCCAAGCGTCCCTACGCCTTCCAGCACGGCGACGTTTGCCAGTAAGACTTACCCATTAGAGTCCCTCCCCTTGAAAGGGCCGTCGGCACGGATGCCGGCGGCCCTTCGCCTTTCCGTCGTAACGATCGAGGCGCCGCACTAGTCTCATGCGCAGTGCTCCGCCGCCGCTCGCTCGTCACGCACGCCATCGCGCACACGTTCTTTCCGCCCCGCCCGCTCGCGCGCGCGGTCCGTCAGCTCGGCTTCGTGCAGGCGGATCCGATCCGTGCGCCGGCGCGCGCGCAGGACCTGATCCTGCGTCAGCGCGTGCCCGGCTACCGAGCGGGCGACCTGGAGCGCCACTACGCCTCGCTGCAGATCGAGGAAGACTTCCTCTACGCGTATGGCTTCCTGCCGCGTGAGGCCTGGCAGTGGCTCCATCCGCGCGCGCTGACGGCGCGTATGCCCGCGCTCGACAAGCGGGTGCTCGCGGCCGTGCGGGAGGCGGGCGTGGTGCACCCTCGCGTGCTCGACGAGGAGTTCGGCGTGAAGCGGCAGCGCAACGCCTGGGGCGGCTTCTCGCGCGCCACCAAGCGCTCGCTGGAGCGCCTGCACCACCGTGGCCTGGTGCGCGTCGCTCGTCGTGAGCAGGGCGTGCGGCTCTACCAGGTCACGCCCGTCACGGAAGGTGCCCTCGACGCGGACACACGCCTTCGTGGGCTCGCGATGCTGGTGGCCGGCGTGCTCGCGCCGGTGTCCGAGAGCACGCTGCGCGGCATCGTCACGCGCCTCAGGCGCTGGATGCCGCGGGCGGGACCGGCCAGGGCGCAGCTCGCGCACCTGCTCGACCAGGGCGCGCTCGTGCGCGACACGCTCGACGACGTGCCGTACCTGTGGCCGGCCTCGTCCGTCGCCGCCGAGGTGCCGCGCGTGGTGCGCTTGTTGGCGCCGTTCGATCCGCTGGTGTGGGACCGAGCCCGCTTCGAGCAGCTGTTCGGCTGGGCCTACCGCTTCGAGGCCTACACGCCGGTCGCGCAGCGCGTGCGCGGCTACTACGCGCTGCCGCTGCTCTGGGGCGAGCGGATCATCGGCTGGGCCAACGTGCAGCGCGGCGAGACCGGACTCGACGTGCAGCTCGGCTACCACGGCGCACGCCCGCGCGAGGCGGACTTCCGCCGCGAGCTCGACGCGGAGCTCGAGCGCCTGCGCGACTTCCTGATGCCCTGAGTCAGCTCAACGCGCGCTGCAGCTTGAGCGTCTCCAGCAGCACCTGACGGATCACCTCGGTGCGCGTGCCGGGCTCCACCTTGCGGCCGTCGGCCTCGCTGACGTAGAAGACGTCGATCACGCGCGTGCCCTCGGTGCTGATCTTGGCGACGCTGATCGTGAGCCCGAGCGTGTGCAGCGCCTCCGCCAGGTCGAACAACAGCCCGGGTCGGTCCTCGGTGATCACCTCGATGATCGTGTGCAGGCTCGACGCGTGGTGCTCGATGTAGACCTCCGTCTGCACCGGCGGCAGCGTGCGCACGCTCCAGCGCGACGGGCGCTGTGTGGGTCGCATCAGCTCGCGCGGCTTCACGCTGCCGAGCACGATCGCGTTCAGGTCGCGCTCCAGCTTCACCAGCCGTTCCTGCAGCGAGTCCTCGTCCTCGCTCACGCCGTTGACCCAGAACAGGTCCACCGCCTGCACGCCGCCGCAGCGCAGCGGGCGCGAGTGGATCTGCGCGGCCTGGATCGAGAGCCGGTTGGCGGAGATGGCCGCCGCGATCGACGCCAGCAGGCCAGGCCGATCGCCGGCGACCACCATCAGGCCGGTGCTCGGCCGGCCATCGGTGACCACGCACAGCTCCATCACGTCCTCGTGCGACGACGGCACCACCGCCGCCGCCACCGGCACGTCGCGCGGCTGCAGCGCCACCAGCGCGTGCGCGGCGATCTCGCTGGGCGTGTTCGAGAGCAGGTAGCGCTCGGGCATGGTGTCGAGGTACTCGTCGAGTGCCGCCTCGCTCAGCGAGTCGGGCCACTGCTCGTGCACCGACGCACGCGCGCGTGCGATGCGCGAGGGCCCACCACCCACGCCGCTGAGGCGCGCATCGGTCGCTCGCCAGAGCGCATCGACCATGCTCGCCTTCCACTTGGTCATCGCCTTGGGGCTGGTCGTCGAGAGATCGGCGACCGTCAGAAGGTACAGGTCGCGCAGCCCTTCCCGGCCGCGCACCTCGCCCGCGAACTCCTCGATCGTCGACGGGTCGGACAGGTCGCGCCGCGCGGCCACCACGTACAGCGCGAGGTGCTTGAGGATCAGGTGGCACGCGTCATCGACGTCGTCGGCATTGAAGCCCAGTCGGGTCAGGATCGGGCGCGCCATCTCGGCGCCGCGCTCGGCGTGGTTGTGGCCACCGATCGCCTTGCCCACGTCGTGCAGCAGGGTCGCTACCGCGAGCATCTGCGGACGTGCGATCTCCGCGGCCAGCCGACAGCCCAGCGGGAACTCCGCGGCCAGCTCCGCGCGCGCCATCGCGTGCAAGCGATCGACGGCGGCCACCGAGTGCACGTCGACCGTGTACACGTGATAGATGTCGTGATGCACGCGCCCCACCACCGGCGCGAACTCCGGGATCATCGCCAGCAGCAAGCCCACCTCGTGAAGCTCGCCGAGCGTGGAGCCGGAGCGAAACGGCGCCTTGCGCGCGCTCGCCGCCAGCTTGCGGAACAGCTTGTTGGCCTCTGGGCTCGCGCGCAGCGCAGCCGCGAACGTGGGCTTGGTGGTCGCCTCCAGGATCGCGTCGCGCGAGCGCGCCAGCACCGACTGCTCGCGCTTCAGCGCCACCTTGTAGATGCGCAGCGCGAGCGCGGGATCGCTGTGCAGCTGCGTCGGGTCCGCGAACGCCACGCCCCCCTCGCAGGCGATCAGGCCGTCACCCAGGAACTCCACCACCGCCGGAGGCAGGTTGGTGCGCCGCTTGGCGCGTCCGATCAGCTGCTCGCTGACGCGGGTGATCACGCGCGCGTGGCGGTAGTAGTCGGACATGAACGACTCGACCATCGCGCCGTTGCGCTCCAGCGACGACGCGTCGGAGGGCACGTTCGCACTGGCCGCGTAGCCGAGTGCACGGGCGACCGCCTCTTGCTCCGCGAACGTCAGCCGGTCGGAGCGTCGGCCCGCGAGCTCGTGCAGCTGGTTGCGCACCTTCCACAGGAAGTCGACCGCGATCTCCACCTCGTGCGCCGCGTGCACCGGGATCACCTCGTGAGCGGCCAGCTCGTGCAGGCTGGCGGTGCCAAAGCGCGCACGCGCCGCCCAGAGCGCGAAGTCGAGATCGCGCAGTCCCCCCGAGCCGCTCTTCACGTCGGGCTCCAGCAAGTACACCGAGTCGCCGAAGCGCTTGTGGCGCAGGTCCATGTGCTCTTCGAGCCGGGCGATGAAGTCGCCCAGCTTGGCGGGTGCGAACACGCTCAGCGCGAGGCTGTCGCGCAGCGAGCGCCCCAGCGCGTCGCTGCCAGCGATCGGACGAAAGTCGAGCAGCTCGGTGGCGGTGGGCAGGTCGTGCACCGCGGACTCCACCACCTCGCCGAGTGGGATCACCTGATGACCGACGTGCACGCCCGCGTCCCAGAGCGGATAGAGCAGCTCGTCGACGATCGGCTGCAGGGCCTCGCGTGTGCCGTGGGTGATGAAGCAGACGTCGAGGTCGCTCTTCCAGCCGAGGGCGTTGCGTCCGTAGCCTCCGACCGCGCCGAGCAGAAGCGATTGATCCGTCGGACACGCGGCCGCGAACATCGTGCGCAGGATCTCGTCCATGCGCGCGGCGTGCTGGCGCGCGAGCTGGATGCCCGTGTGGTGCGGCGACGCGAGCAACGCACGCAGCTCGCTGCGCTGCCGCTCCACCAGCGCGCGCAGCTGGGAAGGTTTGTCGCTCAGCTTGGGTGCAGGGCTTACGGAGGGGTTGAGCGCCATGAGCTTGTTCGGACCTCGCAGAATCTCAGCGGAGTCTTTCAAAGCTTTGTGGCCTGGCTGTTTCCGGCCGATTGTCAGACGCGTCGCGGTGCAATCAATCGTCGAATGACTATCGAAATCGTGTCGCGGGCTCGGGTCCAACCGCGACAGCCAGGTATGCTCACCACCACGATGCGTGGGCGAATAGCAGTCGTGGGCGACTTGCACGGTCACTGGGATGACTGGGACGCGCGCTACTTCAGCGCCGCGGACTACGACTTGGTGCTGGTGACGGGCGACCTCGGTAGCGGCTCCAGCGACAACGGCGTTCGCATCGCGCGCTCGCTCGGGCGCATGTCCAAGCGCGCCCTGGTCATGCCCGGCAACAACGACGTGCAGTATGTCGCGCGGATCGCGGCCGAGCTCGGCCACCAGCGCGGCCTGCTGTCGCTGCTGCGGCGCGACGAGGGCGCCGGCCAGGTCCATCTCTGCGGCTACAGCCTGCACACGTTCGAGCTCGCGGGGCGCGCGCTCACCGTGCTCGCCGCTCGCCCCTACTCGCGTGGGGGGCCCGACCTCACCTATGGGAACGAGCTCGCCGCGCGCTTCGGCGTCACCAGCATGGAAGACTCCACGCGCAAGCTGTGCGCGCTGGTCGACGCGGTGGAGACGCCCGAGCTGATCGTGCTCGCCCACAACGGTCCCACGGGACTCGGCGACCGCGCGACCGATCCGTGGGGCCGCGACTTCTCTCCCGAGCAAGGCGACTGGGGCGACCCCGATCTGCGTCACGCGCTCGACCACGCACGCCACCGCGACAAGCGCGTGCTCGCGGTGATTGCCGGCCACATGCACACGCGCACGCACGCCGGCTTGCGCACATGGTGCATCGAGCGCGACGGCACCTCGTTCATCAACGCCGCACGCGTGCCGCGCATCTGGGAAGAGAACAGCGGCGTCGTGCGGCACCACGTGGCGCTGGAGCTCGGCGAGACCAGCGAGGTGCGCGAAGTGCTCGTGCGCGAGTGAGCTCAGCCGAGGCCGAGCTCTCCAAGGAGCTCTGCCGCGCGCGCGGGCCTGACGCC
>JBEVNG010000111.1:0-16766 GCA_040508235.1 Polyangiales bacterium
TCTGCTCGATCACCACGCACAGGCGCTCGAAGTCGATGGGCTTCTTGAGGTACGCGTCGGCGTCGATGGCGGCGGCGTACGGCGACACGTCGGCGGACAGCGCGATCACCGGGATGTCGGAGAGGGCAGGGCGTTTCTTCTGCTCGACGCGGAACTGCCAGCCGTTCATGCCGGGCATCATCAGGTCGAGCAGGATCAGATCGGGATGCCGCCCGCCTTCCATGTCGCGCAGCGCGGTCTCGGCGCTGCTGTACGGAAGCACGCGGTAGCCCGCATGGTTGAGCAGGCTCTCCAGAGCCTCGCGTATGTCGTCGTCGTCCTCGATCAGCGCGATCAGGGAATTGCTTCCTGCGTCACGCGCAGACTCGCGACTCGCCGCGGTCTCGGAGACTTCTCGACCGGGCGGTTTCGACATCTCGTCCCCCAACGGCATTCCCCAACGGCACCATACCCCTGAGCAGTTCCGGGTTCCAGCGCAAGCGCCATGGCAGCGCGACACGTAGCGCCAGGTAGGTCTGGTCCTGTCGCTTGCCGTCGCCCTTCCCAACACTGTGAGCAGGCCCGTAAAATCCCGGGCATGCAGGGCAATCGCAGATGACGGCACCCGAGCGCGCCGAGCGGTTCGTCTTCCAGGAGCGGCTCGGCGCGGGCGCGAGTGGGTCGGTGCATCGCGCCTACGACAAGCAACGGGGAGCCACCGTCGCGGTCAAGGTGCTGGCCCAGCTCGACCCGGGCTCGGTGTATCGATTCAAGGGCGAGTTCCGCGCCCTGACCGGCATCGCGCACCCGAACTTGCTGCAGCTCTACGACCTGGTGCTGCACGACGGCGAGTGGTTGTTGACGATGGAGCTGGTCGAGGGCGGTGACTTCTTGCGCCACGTGCGTCCCTTGCGCGCGCCCTCGCTGCCGCCCGTGCCGGACGAGTCGCTGATCACCGAGCTCGACCAGACGCTCGGTCCGGAGGCGTCGCGCGCGCTGGAGGCCGCGGTGCTGCGGCGCCCGTCGGCCAACGACAACGTCACGCTCGCGGGCAGCTCCCACCCCTCGCGGCCACCGGCGGTGTCTGCGCAGCTCGGTGCGCTCGACGAGGGGCGCCTGCGCAGTGCGCTGCGGCAGCTGGCGGAGGGGCTGTGCGCGCTGCACGCGTCGGGACACCTGCATCGCGATCTGAAGCCCGCCAACGTGCTGGTGTTCGCCAGCGATGCGCGGCTCGTGATCGGCGACTTCGGGCTGGTCACCGAGGTCTCGCGTGTGCGCACCGAACAGCGCGAGGGCGGCATCGCCGGCACGCTCGCGTACATGTCGCCGGAGCAAGCCACCGGCCACGCGCTGAGTGAAGCCAGCGACTGGTACGCGGTGGGCGTGATGCTCTACCAGGCGCTCACAGGCGCGCTGCCGTTCGCTGCGCGGCTCGGCGTGCAGGACCTGGTCGCGGCCAAGCAGCGCGGTGTGGTCGTGCACCCGTGCACCGTCGCGCGCGAGGCGCCCGAGGATCTGGCCGAGCTCGCGGTGGCGTTGCTCGACCCGGACCCCAGCAAGCGACCGCGCTACGCGGACGTGGTCGCGCGGCTCGACGGCACCAAGAAGCGCCCTTCGCTCGGGCCGACCTCGCCGCTGCAGCTCGTCGGTCGCGGCGTGCAGCGCGAGCAGCTGAGCAACGCCTTTGCGCGTGCGCGTGCCGGGCGCGCCACCGTCGCGATGGTCGGCGGTCGCTCGGGCATGGGCAAGTCGTCGCTGGTGCAGAGCTTCCTGGAGCACGCGCGCACGCAGCGTGCGGTGGTGCTGGCGGGGCGCTGCTACGAGCGCGAGGAGCTGCCGCACAAGTCGTTCGACCCGCTGATGGACGCGCTCAGCACGTACCTGCTGACGCAGCCCGACAGCGAGCTGCGCGAGTTGCTGCCCGCGAACGTGTCCGCGCTGGCGCGGCTGTTCCCCTCGCTGCGACGCGTGCCGGCGATCGCGCAGACGTTGGGCAAGGGCGAGGTGATCGATCCGCTCGAGCTCAAGCGCCGCGCCTACACCGCGTTCCGCGCGCTGTGCGTGCAGCTGACGCTGCGCCAGCCGCTGGTGTTGTTCATCGACGACCTGCAGTGGGGCGACCTCGACAGCGTGCAGCTGTTCGGCGAGCTGCTGCATGCGCCCGAGGCGCCGAGCCTGCTGTTCGTGGGCGCCTACCGGATCGAGGACGAGGACCAGAGCCCGCTGCTGCGTACGCTGCGGGCCAACACCTTCCCCGAGCTGCACATCACGCCGGTGGAGGTGCGCGTCGATGCACTGGCCGACGCCGACGCACGCGAGCTGGCGCTCGGCTTGCTGCGTGGCGTCGAGGACGCGGAGCAGGCGGCACGGCTGGTGGCGGCGGAGGCGGGAGGCAGCCCGTTCTTCGCACGCGAGCTGGCGCTGCACGTGCGTGCGCGCGGTACGCATTCGTCGGGCGAACGTCGGCTGGAGACGCTGATCGTCGAGCGCCTGCACGATCTGCCGCGCGAGAGCCGCGCGATGTTCGAGCTGATCGCGACCGCGGGTCGCCCCGAGAAGCGCGCGCTCTTGCAAGGCGCCTCGGGCCTGGGCGAGCAGGCCTTTGCCGCGCTGCGCGTGCTGGAGGCGCGCAACCTGGTGCACAGCACCGGAACCGGCGCCGACGACCGCATCGAGGCCTACCACGATCGCCTGCGCGAGACGGCGTACAAGCAGCTCGATGCCGCGACGCGACAGCGCCTGCACCGCGCGCTGGCCGAGGCGCTGGAGCACAGCTCCGAGCGCGACCCCGAGGCGCTGTTCGAACACTGGCGGCAGAGTGATCACCCGGTCAGCTCCGGCAGCTACGCGCTGGAGGCGGCGCGCAAGGCGGAGTCGCAGCTCGCGTTCGAGCGCGCGGCGCGGCTCTACCAGCACGCCCTGGAGCGGCTCGCGATCGACGACCAGCAGCGGCGCGGCTTGATCGAGCGGCTCGGTCACTGCCTCGCGCTCGCCGGTCGCGGCATCGAGGCGGCCGATGCGTTCCGACTCGCGGCGGCGGACGCCGCGCCGGCGCAGTCGATGCAGCTGCGCAGCCTGGCCACCACGCAGCTGCTGCGTGCGGGCAAGGTCGCGGCGGCGTATCGCGAGCTCGACAGTGCGCAGGAGCTGACCGGCCTGCGCGTGCCGCCGAGCAACTGGGCGGCGGTCGGCATGCTGCTCTGGCGGCGCTTCAAGATCCGCTTCAAGCGCGTGCGCTGGCGCAAGTCGAACAAGCCGGCGGACCCGCGGCTGCTGCAGCGCGCGGACATGCTGTGGGGCATCGGCGCGGCGCTGGTGGTGATGGACAACCTGCGCGGCGCCGTCTACCAGGCCGAGCACTTGCTGGTCGCGCTGCGCACCAACGATCCGTATCGCATGGCGCGCGCGATGGGCGTCGAGGTCGGGCTGTGCGCAGCCACCAACCGCAACCCGGCGCGCACGCAGTACTTCATCGATCGCGGGCTGGAGATCGGTGGCCTGTCCGGCGAGCCGCATGCGATGTCGGCGGTGAAGGGCACGGCCGGCGTGGCGCGCTTCCTGGAAGGGCGCTTTCGCGAGGGGCAGCGGCTGACGCGCGAGTCCCAGCTGGTGCTGCGCGAGCGGCTCAACTCCACCTTGGCGTGGGACCTGACCACGATGGTGATGTTCGACCTGCAGGCGACGGCGTACCTGGGCGACGTGCGCGAGATCGTCGCGCGCGTTCCGAGCACGCTGCGCGATGCGGAGGCGCGTGGTGATCTCTACGCTGCGACATCTTGTCGCACCCGGCGCTGCATCTGGGCGTGGCTCGGACCGGACCAGGCGGACGAAGCCTACCGGCAGGTCAAGCTCGCCGAGGACCAGTGGAACCAGGAGGGCTACCACCTGCAGCACTGGTATACGACGCAGGCGCTGGCCGAGGTCGACCTGTACGCCGACCAACCGGAGCGCTCGCTGGAGCGGCTGGAGCGCGAGTGGAAGCAGCTCATGTTCCTGCGCAAGATTCAGTACACGCGAATCGAGGTCTGGCACACGCGCGCGCGGCTCTCGCTGGCGCTGGCGCGTCAGGGAGACCGCAAGAAGCTGCTGCGCTCCGTGCGCGCGGATGCCCGCGCTATTCTCGGGGAAGATGCCGCCTGGGGCTTCGCGATCGGGCGCCTGATGCAGGCGTGCGCGGCTTCCTTCGACGACGTCGAGCAGGCGCTCTCGCTTCTGCGCGAGCTGGAGGGCCAGTTCGACGCGCTCGACATGCGGCTGCACCAGGAGGTGGTGCGCTACCGACATGGGCAGCTGCGTGGAGGGGAAGAAGGGCGCGTGTTGGTGGAGCGCGCCGAGCACGCCATTCGTGCGCTCGGCGTGCTACGTCCGGCGGCGTTCGTCGCCCTGCTCGCACCTGGTTTTCCGGACTGCGAGAGCCACGCGCGCGAGCGTTGAGTCGCGAACACGTGTGCTGCGCGCACCGCAGGCTGTTCCTGGTGGGGAACGAGCGTTGACAGCGCGAGCCCCAGCGTGAAAGCATCGAGAGATACCGAGATGAGGCCATGACAGTCCGGAAAGACCTGACGAACTGGCAGCCACGCGAGCTCGTGCTCCAAGCAGGCCAACAATCGTTCGAGACCTTTCTGGCGGGCTGCGAGACGCGCTTCTTCCTGCTGGTCATGCTCGACGAGCCCAACTCCGAGCTGGCGACAGGCTTGCTGGCGCTGGAAGCAAGTCGGCTGGCGGGGGAGACGGACGGCCTCGCGTTCCGCACGGTGGTGCGCGATCTGGACGCCACGTTCGCGGGCGATAAGTCGTCGGCCAGCGGCTCCACGCAGCGTTTGCCGCGCGTGATGACGCCGTCCATGCCGGAGCGCGGCAGCATCGACAAGATCCCGAACGAGGTGCTGCGCATGCCGTGCCACATCGTTCCGATCAAGAAGCGCGCGGAGGGCGGCTCGTTCCTGCAGCACGTCTCGGTCGGGCGCGCGCGCAACCACGACATCGTGCTGCGCCACCGCAGCGTGTCGAAGTTCCACGCCTGGTTCGAGCTGCACGACGGCTCGCGCCTGATGGTCAAGGATCAGGAGAGCCGCAACCACACGTTCGTGGACGGCCAGCAGGTGAGCAATCGCGTCGAGGTGTTGCCGGGGCAGACGGTGCGCTTCGGCTCGGTCGACGGCCGCCTGTGCACCCCCGAGAGCCTCTGGGCCGCGCTACACCCCTGAGTTGCCACGGGTCTGACCACGTTTGACCGTGGGTTGGCCGGGCTGTACAGCTCCACCTTCCTTATCGAGGGGTGTGGCTCATGGTCTGGAAGCTCTTGGTTGCCTTGGCGCTGCTCGCAGGCGCTTGCGGGGACGACGAACCTTCACTGCCGCGCGCGGCCCGCGTCTACGCCACGGTCTCGAAGGACGCAGAGGTGCTGGTGATCGACGAGGCGTCGCACGACGTGCTCAAGAAGATCCCGGTCGGCATGGGCCCGGCGATCATCATCAAGACCCCGGACCACAAGAAGCTGTTCACGGCCAACTGGGGCGACAAGACGGTGTCGATCATCGACACGCGCAACGACACCGCCAAGACGCTGCAGATGCCGGGCCGCCCGTACGTGATCGCGATGGCGCCGGACGGGAAGAACGTCTACGTCGGGCTCGACACGGTCAACGAGATCGCCCTGATCGACACCAGCACCGACGCGATCGCGCGCTCGATCAAGTTCAGCGAGCTGCCGGCGTCGATCATCGCCAGCCCCGACAACCAGACGCTATACGTGGCCACGCTCGGGCTGGGCATCACCAACGGCGGCCTGGTCGGCGTGCAGATCGCGGACGGCAGCAAGCCGTGGCCGTCGGTGACGGTGGGCCGCTCGCCCGCGTGGATCACCATCGCGCGCGACGGCCAGAAGGTCTACACGTTGAACTTCCTGTCGGACACCGTGTCGGTGGTCGACATCCACAGCTGGAAGGTCACCGCCACGGTCGACACCGGCGTAGGCTCGCAGGGCATCATCGGCAACGTCACGCCCGATGGAAAGCAGCTCTGGGTGACCAACCACGGCACCAACGAGGTGATCGCCATCGACACCGCCAGCAACACGGTCGTGAAGCGCATCCCGCTCGCGGCCAGGCCGGTGGGCGTGGAGTTCAACGCCGATGGCTCGCGCGTGTACATCACCGACTTCGGCCCCGACTCGGTGAACGAGCCGGTGCGCGCGAGCTACTTGCTCACCGGCATCTACGACGGCACGACGCCCGGCCAGGTGCGCGCGTTCGACACCACCAGCGGTGCGCAGGTGGGTCCGACGGTCGTCACCGGTCCAGGCGCCACCAGCGTGGTGGTCGTACCCGCCGACGAGTGATCAAACCTGCTGGGCGCGCTGTAGGAACGCGCGCACGGTGCCGAGGCGCTTGGCGCCGCGCTCGACCGTACGGCGCGCGTTGTCGGTGATCTGACGGATCGCGAACGGCCAGGCGCTCGGCCCGAGGTCGTGGCCCATGCCGGCGATCACCGCGAGCCGCGCGCCCGGGATCTGTGCCGCGATGATGCGGCCCGCATGCACGGGGATCAGCGGATCCTGCGCGCCGTGGATCACGACGGTGGGCACGCGCAGCGAGCGCAGCGGCTTGATGCGAGACGGTGCCCCCATGATCGCCGCGAACTGACGCGCGAAGCCACGCGGGTTGATGCCGCGATCGAACGACAGGCCACCGAGCACGCGCAGGCGCTCCGTCGACGTGCGATGCGGCGAGGCGCCGAACAGCCCCCAGGTCTTGATGAAGTGCGTGACGATGCCGTCGCGCGACAGCTCCTTGGGGCGCGTCATCAGCGCGCGCAGGGCGGTGGGCGTGGGGATCGCCGCGAACACCTCGCCGGGTGCCGACATGATGATGCCGAGCGACTTCACGCGCTCCGGCCGCAGCAGGCCCATGCACTGCGCGATCATGCCGCCGAGCGAGAGGCCGACCACGTGCGCCTTGTCGATGCCGAGCGCGTCCATCAGGTCGAAGGTGTCGTTGGCCATGTCGTCGAGCGAGTAGGGCGGCTTGACGGGCTTGCCGCGCAGGCGCGAGAGCAGCATGCGGTTCATGTCCGGCACGCCCAGCGATTCCATGCGCGACGACATACCGACGTCGCGGTTGTCGAAGCGGATCACGCGGAAGCCCTCGGCCGCGAGCGTGCGGCAGAACTCTTCCTCCCAGATGATCATCTGCGCGCCGATGCCCATGATCAGCAGCAGCGGCTCGCCCTCGCCGAACTCCTCGTAGTAGAGCTCGACATCCTGGTTGACTCGTACCTTCGGCATCGCGGCCGAAGGTAGCGTCTGCTGCTCACGGCGCCCAGGCGATATCTGTGTTCCAGCCGGTGGGGCGATAGCCGAGCTCGGTCACCAGGTCGTGCGGCAGAGCGACCTCCAGCTTCACGCCGACGCCGACCGAGCCGCCGCGTTCGGACTGTTGTCCCACGGTACCCTCGACGTACGCGCCGCGGGCAAAGCCGCGCGCCCAGTTGGGGATCAGCTTGGACGCATCGAAGCCGGCGCTGGCTCCCTTGGGGGTGCCGGACTGGCCCGTCTCGACCGAGATCATCGGCACCCAGTCGCCGAACTTGCGGCGCGCGGTCATGACCAGCAGGCCAGCCGTCATGTCTGCCGCCATGCCCGCGACCTGCGAGGCTGCGTCCTGCTGCTGCGCGCCGGACTTCTTGGCGCCGACGCCGGTCAGCAGGGCGACCGCCTCGCCGACGTCCGTCGCCGCGCCGCTGAACTCCAGCACCGGCATGCTGCCGCGCCCGCTGACCTTCACGATCAGGTCCTGGTCGGACGGCGGTGAGTAGACCGCGGTGATGTCGAGCTCCGGATCGGGCGGCATGTCGCCGGTGAAGCGGATGGCGCCCTTCTTGAGCGTGAACGGCTTGCCGAGCAGCTTCAGCTCGCCGCGCACCAGCGTGGCCTGGCCCTCCAGCTTGGGCCCGGCCTCACTCTGCGAGAGCTTGATGTCGACGCCCACCTGCAGCGTGAAGTCCTTGTGCATCAGCCACAGCTCGCTCTCGGTGTTCATCTTGAACTCGCCGAGCGTGATGCCGCCTCCGCCGTTGGCTTGCTTGGACGCCTCCGTGTCCGCGATCTCGTCGAGCTTCTCGTCGGAGTAGTGCACGTCCGGGTGCGCATCGAGCGTCTGCACGCTCTTGCCGCGATCGCCGGTGAGCCAGATGCGTCCGTCGACGATCTTCAGCTGCGCGCTCACGCGCTGATCGGCCGGCAGCTTGGCGTCCGCACGCGCGCGCAGCGTGAGCTCGCCGACCACCGTGCCTTGCTGACGCAGCGGGAACTTGTCGGCTTCGATGTACAGGCCGCCTTCGCCGGTCATGTCCTGCGCGAGGTTCGCGAAGCCGTCGACCACGATCTTGCCGCCGCGATCGTGCGCGGTGAGCTTCTTGATGTTGACGCTGCGGCCCTTGATCTCGATGCGCCCGTCGATGTCGCGCAGCGGCTGCGCCAGCGACGCGATCGACATGTTGACCTTGTCGAGCTCGATGTAGCCGTTCGGCTGCGGGTCGTTGAGCTTGCCGCCGACGTCGATGTTCGCGTTGGCGGTGCCGCGCACGCGCCCGAGCGACTCGGTAAACGCGAGCACGTTCGCGAGCTCGAGCTTCGCCAGCTGAAGCTTCGCCTTGAGTGGCGCGTCGGGCAGCACGGTGGGCGTGGTGCCGTTGTCCGGGTAGCTGAGGGGCAGCTCCGCCGCGATGTAGCCGACGTCCTTCTGCTGGCTCTTCATCGAGGTCTTCAGCTCGGCCTTGTTGCCACCGGCCTTGACGTAGGCCGTGACGTCCATCGCCGGCATGCCCGCCGCGTGCAGCCCGTCGACCTTGGCGTTGAGCTCCAGCGCGGGACGTTGTTTGCCCAGGCCCGTGGCCTCCGCCTTGAAGCTCAGGTCGCCGGCGGCGAGGTTGCACAGGCCCGGCATGCGATAGAGCGCGACCTTCTCGCCCTCGATCTGGACGCGCGCGGGCCCGATCACGGGCTCCGTGCCCTCGAGCGCGTTCAAGGCGAGCACACTCTCGACCTTGCCCTTCACGCTGCCGCCGCCGTCGGTCTTCACGTCGAGCACGACCTCGACCTTGTCCTGCTTGAGCTTGGCGTCGATGCCCAGGTTCGACTGCGCGCCGATGCGGCAGCGGCCGTCGAGCTTGTCGCCGAAGATGGTCGCCTCCATCTTGGCATCGCCGTCGAGCACGCCGTCGTCGCCGCGCAGCGTGATCAAGGCGCTGGTGCGCAACGGGAGGTCGAGCGCGTACAGCTTGGTGAAGTACGCGAACACGCCCTGCATCATGTCGAGCCGGCGTGGCTGCACCGAGGCCTGGGTGTAGAAGTGCGCGTTGCGCCAGCCGGCAGGGTGCTCCAGCGCGGCGCGCGGACTACCGCCCGGCCACTGCACCTCGCCGTCGAGTCGCAGCCAGTCGCCCTCCGCGTCCTTGGTCCACAGGTTGAGCTTGAACTGGTCCTTGTCCGCCTTGGCCGCGAGGTGCAGCGCTTCTTCGGGGTTGCCCGCCTGCTCCGGCAGCTTGAGCTCGGCGGTGATGTCGGCGTCCAGGTGCGGATCGTCGAGCGTGCCGTCACCGACGATGCGCGCCGTGAGCATGCCGTCGAGGCCCGCCATCTGATCGCCGGCGAGCGCAGAGATCTGAATGATGGGCATGTAGATGTTGAGGTCGCTGTGCACCTTGGCGAGCAGGATCGCGTCGCCGAGCGCGGCCGGCTTCTTGGGGATCGCCACCTGCACCACGCCGCGCGCGCCGAGCTCGTCGCTGGAGTAGAGGCCCAGCGTCAGCTCGGCCTTGCGCGTGCCGAGGTCGCCCTTTAGGTCGATCGTGCCGTCGATCGGGATGTCCGCCTGGTACGCGACCTTGTCGAGCTTGAGCTTGGTGTCGACGCGCGGCGTGCTGGTGGTGCCGTCGACGTGGATGGTGCCGCCGAGCTTGCCGGTGAGCTGCTTCAAGTTCGCGAGGTCCGCCCAGGTGGCGAGGTCGATGTCCTTGATCGCGAGGTCGAAGTCGAGGCCATCGTTCTTGTCGAGCGTGCCCTCCGCCTGCAGCGACTGCTTGCCGCTGAACAACGCCAGCTGCTGCACCGCCAGCCCGGCGTCGCCGTAGGTCAGCTCGCGCAGGTCGAAGCGCACTTCCTTCTTCTTGAACTGCCCGCGTCCGATGCCTTGCACGCGTAGCAACCCGCTCTGGGCGCGCTGGCCGCCGATCTCGGCGCGCAGGCCCGTGTCGGGGCCGGACATGTCGAGCTTGGCGGTCAGCGTGCGTGGGTTCGCCTGGGCGTCGACGTTGAGCCGGTCGAGCTTGAGGTCGCCGGCGTTGAGCTTGTTGACCTTGACCTTGAAGTGCCCCTGCGGCGTGGTGAGCGTGCCGCCGATGGCCACGCCGAGGTCGAGCGCCTGCAGCTGCGCCGAGGGGTGCTTGAAGTCGCGTACGGTGAGGTTTCCGTCCGCACCCACGCGCGGCGGCGTGTAGCTGCCGCTCAGCGCGCCATCGAGCAGCCCCGCGATGCCCATCTTCTGGAGCGCCTCGATCGCCGTCAGCTGCAGCTGATGGAACTCGATGGCGCCCTTGGCATTGGAGCGATCGATGTTGTACTCGCCGTGCACGCCGAACTGATCTTCGAGCCCGCGCAGCTCCAGGCTGTCGAGGCGCACCACTGGCAGCGCGAGCTGCGCCTTGAGGTGGGCGGGCGGCACGGAGCCGTCGTCGAGGAACACGTTGTTCCAGCGCACGTCGATCTTGCGCGGCAACATGTCCTTGCCGTGCGTGGCGCGGATGTCGATGTCGCCTTGCACCTTGAGCACCGGCAAGCCGCCCGCGACCGAGCGCAGCTGCATCGGCGTGATGCCGATGTCGACCGCGTAGTTGTCGTCGTCGGCCTTGGCCTGGATCGCGATCGCACCGAGCTTGCGCGCGTTGAGCTTGAGCTTGGCGTTGAGCCGCTTCTTGTCGGCCTTGGCGTCGAGCGCGAGGTCGAGCGGCGTCTTGAGCTCCAGGCCGTCTCGCAGGCCGGCCAGCTCCAGGGCGTGGCGACTGATGCCGGTGACGCGGAGCGTGGCGTCCTCGATCGGCCACGGCTCCATGTCGTCTAGGCCGCGCACGGTGGCGGCGAGCGAGAGCGGAGCGCCGGCGAGGCTCCCCTCCAGGTTGATCCTGCCGCCTTTCACCGCGTCCCAGGTCGCGCCCTTGGACTTGAGCGTCAGCGCTTCTTCGTCGTCGATGGTCGCGCGTGCGGTGAGCTCCTTGATGGCGGCCGCGATCTTGGGGCCGTATTGGCCACCGGCCGACAGCGTGCCCACGGACGCGTGTAGCTCGCGTCCGGTGAGGTCCATGAAGAACTCGAAGCCGCGCACGCGCGCGTACTCGGCCTGCACCACGAACGTGGAGGGCTCGGTCGGCGGCTCCTCGGGCTCCGGAGGCTTGGGCTCGGGCGCGTAGATGTGCACCTCCGCGCCGTCGACCTCCACGCGCGTCAGCCGCAGCGTGTTCTTGACCAGCGACCACGGCCGCATGCGCACCAGCACCCACGGCACCTTCACGAAGGTGCGCTCCTGCTCGTCGAACAGCTCGATGCCGCGCGCGTTGAGGCCCCACGGATCGATGCGATCGACGGCCTTCACCTCGAGCCGCATGCCCTCGAGCACGCTCTCGTTGGTGTACGCGACGCCCTTCTGCACGGCGAAGTTGCGTAGCGGCGGGATCAACAGCAGCAGGAAGACCAGCGTCACCAGCCCGAGCGCGACCACCGGGATGCCCAGCACGACGTAGCCGAGGATCTTGGCGGCGCGCTTCATCAGAATGCATCTCCGATCGTGAGCTGCACGGCGCCGTTGAACTTGCCGCCCAGGAACCTGCCGAGATCCATGGTCTGCGTGTTGTCGGCGTTCCCCTGGTACCACTTGGGGCGATAGCCGACGTCGAGGCGCACCGGGCCGATCACGGTGTAGTAACGAAGGCCCGCGCCGAGCGTGCCGTTGATGTGATCCCAGCGAAAGCTGCCGGAGCGACGCACCACGTCGGGCACGCCGTCGTAGCCGCGCCTCGGGTTCCCGCTCACCGCCGGATCGTAGAAGCGCACCAGGTCGGCGCCTGCGTTGACATCGCCGATGTCGCTGAAGCCGACGATGTAGAAGTTGGTGGACAGGGGCACGCGCAGCTCCAGCGAGGCGCCCCAGCGGTGGGTGCCGCCGTTGAAGCTGTCGCCGAGGCGACCCGGCGCGAAGCCGCGGTTGCTGGTGGCGCCACCACCACGCAGGCGGTAGGCGGTGGGGCCGAGCAGCTTGCCCACGTCGTCCAGCTTGTCCGACGCGTTCAGGATCTTGATCCAGCCGATCTCGAACTTGCCCGCGAGCACGATGCCGAGGCCGAGCGGCACGTAGCCGCGCGCCTCGGGCGTCAGGCGGATGTAGTTCCACGAGGCGGTGTCGGGCAGTCGGAACGCCTCGTGCGCGAGCAGGCGCAGGTAGCCGCCCTTGCTGGGCTTGACCGCGTCATCGCGCAGGTCGACGGTGATGCGCTGCTCGACGAACGGCAGCACGTAGCTGCTCTGCTCGTCGATCAGCAGCGCCTGCTGCTGGCCGACGCGGAAGGCCATCATGCCCGTGTAGTTCGGGTTCATTTCGTTCGAGTACTGGTCCTCCCAGCGCGCATTGAGCTTGTCGGAGACGTCGTCGCGGATCGGCTGGCGCCGAGAGACGCGCATGATCTCCTGATGGATCGCGACGCGCATGTTGATGCGCTGGCGCCAGAAGCCGCGCTCCAGGCCGAGCGCCACGCCGATGTCGTTGCGGAAGAAGAGCAAGAACGGGTCGGGGCCGTTGTCCCAGCTGGTGTCGAGCACCAGCGCGGTGCGGCCGTCGATCACGCCGGGCTGCGAGAAGTTGGCGCTGATGGTGTTGCCGAAGCGCGGGCTGTTGTCGGGCACCGACGGGAACTGACCCATGAACAGCATGCGCGGCCGCTCTTCGATCTTGAACTTGCGCAGGCCGCCCACGAAGTTTCGGTTCTCGTAGCTGCCCACCAGGTGCACGTCCCACTGCGGCACGCTGATGTTCTCGATCGCGGCGGCGCTGTTCTGCGGGATACCGCTCAAGATGCCGCCGCCGACCAGCCACTGGCTCTCGCGGCGCGGCTCGACGTTGATCAGGATCGGCACCTCCGCACCTTCCGAGTGCTCGAGATCGCCTTTGACGGTGACGGCGGAGAACGCGCCGAGCGCGTAGATCGAGCGCTGCGCGTCGTCGAGCGCGCTCTCCTGGTAGAGCTGGCCCTTGCGCAGCAGCGTCGCCGCGAGGATGGGCTCCTCCGGGATCTTGCTCTTGCTGGTGAGCTTGACCTCGCCAAAGTGGCAGAGCGGTCCCGGCGTGATCACGAACTTGATGTCGGCGACGAGCAGGCCGCGGTTGACCTCGATGTTGCCCACGACGGCGGCGCGCGCGTAGCCGGCCTCGCGCACCACGTCGGCCAGCTTCTCGCGGCCCTCGTCGTACAGCGCCTCGTCGAAGATGTCGCCCTTCTTGGGCTGGATCGCGGCGTTGATCCGCTTGACCAGCTTGGGGTCGAGCTTGCCCTCGATGTCGAGCTCGACCTTGCGAACCTTCACGGGCTCGCCTTCTTCCAGCCTGACCTCGATCTGGATCTCGCACTCGCCCTTGTCGTCGCTGCAGACGTCGCCCTGGCGTGCCTCGGTGGGCTTGAACGCGACGTCGAGCACGCGAACGCCGTAGTAGCCGCGCGCTTGATACCAGCGCTCGATGCGCTCGACGTCGAGCTTGAACACGGCCTCGTCGTAGACGGGCCACTGCGCCCAGGGCAGCGCGAACAGCCGCGCGTTGATGCGCGTCTTGTCGAACGGGGGCACGCCGCAGTCCGGGCTGATGATGGCGCCGAGCCCGAGCGTGACCTTGTCGCGCTGCTCGGTCACGAGGCAGGCGCGCAGTGCGTTGGGGTCGAGTGCCTTCATGCCCACGAAGCTCAGCTTCTCGATGCCGTAGCGCTGCTTGGGCTTGTGTGCGCAGGCCCCCGCGGTGAAGAGGAGGACGAGCGCCAGCCAACGCACGACGGCGGTGCGGCTCGGTACGAAGCAGCGAATGTGCCAGACCACGTGATTCCCGAGCGAGCCCTTCAGGCATGTAGCGAACTGAACAAGCGCCCCCCAACTTGGAAGCGCGCTGTCAGAACGTAGGCGCGGACCGGTCAAGTGGTACTGGCGAGAGCGAAAAGGGACCAGCTTTCGACCGACCAAAGCGCCCCGTGGGGACGAAAATGCGGTGGGCGAGGGCGGCCGGGTCCTGCTAGCACCCCCACGCGATGAAGTTGCAGACGGTGTTTTCGCGCGACGAGCTGGTCGCCTTCGCTTCCCAGTGGCTGCCTCTCAAGCTGCAGCTCGGTGACCCGAAGAAGGACGATCGTTATCTGTTGCTGAGCGACCCCAAGACCATCGACCTGGTGCCCGAGCGCGGGCTGCGCATCGCCTGTCGCGCGCAGATCCGCTGGCCGGTGCTGGGCATGAACGTGCCGATCACCGCGCGGAACCTGTCCGTGCTGATGACGCCGTCGGTGGTCGAGGTCGATGGGCAGCCGGCGCTGGCCTTCAAGCCGCGCATCGAGCAGGCGGAGCTGACCGGCGTGCCCAAGCAGCTCGACGGTACGTTGACCGAGGCGGTGAACCGCGCCCTGGCCGATCGCGTGAAGCCCACCTGGCCCTTCGGCGCGACCTTCACGCGCTCGATCCCGATGCCGGCGCTGCTGAGCACCACGGCGTCGATCGACCTGAGCGTGGCCGGAGGAGAGGTGCACGTGAGCGAGGAGGCCTTCACCTTCTCGGTGATCGTGCGCGCCTCGGCCCCGCGGCGCTCAGCCGTCGAGTAGCGTCATCACGTCGCAGCCGGTGTCGGTGACCAGCACGGTGTGCTCGAACTGCGCCGAGAGCTTGCCGTCGGCGGTCACCACGGTCCAGCCGTCGTCGAGCGTGCGCAGCTTGTTCGAGCCGAGGCAGACCATGGGCTCGATCGTGATTGCCATGCCCGCGCGCAGGCGAGGTCCTTCGCCACGCTTGCCCACGTGCGAGACGTGCGGGTCGGTGTGCATGCGTCGGCCGATGCCGTGTCCGCCGTAGTCGGACACCACGCTGCAGCCTTCCTTGTGCGCGAGCTCCACGATCGCGGCGCCGATGTCGCCCATGCGTGCGTCGGCGCGCACGGCCTTGATGCCGGCCCACATGCAGCGCTGCGCGACGTCCATCACGTGGCGCGCCTCCGGTCCGAGCTCGCCGATTGCGAACGTGCGGGAGGTGTCGCCGTGAAAGCCATTCAGGCAGGTGGTGACGTCGACATTCACGATGTCGCCCTCCTGCAACACGTCCTTGGCGGTCGGGATGCCGTGACACACCACGTGGTTGCGGCTGGTGCACACCGCGGCCGGGAAGCCGTGGTAGCCGAGCTGGCTCGGGGTGCCGCCCAGCTCCTGGGTATGCTGCCTCACCCAGCGATCGATCTCGCTGGTCGCGATGCCGGGGCGCAGGCGGCTGCCCACCAGGGCGAGGGTCTGGGCGGCGGCCTGGCCAGCGGCGCGCAGGCGTGCCTGTTCCGCGGCGGTGAAGCGCTCGATCGACATGGCCCCCATGGTGCGAGATGGCTCTCCGTTTGAGAAATACCTCTTTGATCTGGGTCCTCGGCCGACGCACACTCGGCCTGACCGATGAGCTTCTCGCAGGTTCAGTACTTCGTGGCGGTGGCGGAAGAGGGCAGCGTCACGCGCGCGGCCAAGCGGCTGCACATCTCGCAGCCGCCGCTCAGCCGGCAGATCCGCAGCCTCGAAGACGAGCTCGGCACGCCGCTGTTCGAGCGCCTCGCCCAGGGCGTACGCCTGTCACCCGCCGGTGAGACCTTCCTGGTGCACGCCCGCGGCATCCTGGAGCAGGTCGACCGCGCCACGCAGTCCGTGCGCGACAAGTAACGGGGTGAGCCGCGCTCTTGCGCGTGCGCGATCGGCGCTACATTGCGCGGCGATGAAACGCTTGGTGCTCGCTCTCTCGCTCTCCGTCGTCGCGTGTGGTGACGATGCCCCGCCGGACGAAGATCAGCCGCAGGAGCCCGCGCCCAGGGACGCGAGTCGCCCTGCCGACGCGGACACGCTCGACGCCGCGCGTGATGCAGCGCCTGGCTTGCTCGATGCCGCGATCGAGGCCGATGCGGGCGAGCTGCCGGATGCGAGTGCTCCCGTCCAGGTGCCCGACGCGAATGGCGTGGTCGACGCGGCGAGCTTCGATGCGCAAGTCGTCGACGCCGGCAACGACGCCGCGATGTGCGTGGCGGAAGGCGAAGACTGTCAGACCGGCGCCTGCTGCGACGGCACCGCCTGCGTCACCAGCACAGCCGCGCCGTTCCCTGCCTGCCTCGAGACCTGCACGGCCGACAGCGAGTGCGAGTCCGGCTGCTGCACCGCCCTGAGTGGCTCCGCCAAGGTGTGCGCGGCGGCGTCGTACTGCGAAGCCGAGGACGAGACGGCTCCGCTCGTGGGCGTCAACTGCTTCGGCGACCGGCTGGAGGTATTCGACAGCGACGGCGTCACCATGGGCAAGGCGAGCTCCAAGTTCTTCGCGACCGACGGCGTCTGCAACGACACCAGCCCCTACGGCAAGTACGGCAGCAACGCGAACAAGCTCTGGAACATCACCAGCGACGCGTACTCCACCTCGCTCGCGTTCTCCGCGGTGATCGGCTGCGGCAGCGACTGGCCGGTGCTCGCCTACGTCTCCAAGG
>JBEVNG010000131.1:0-10939 GCA_040508235.1 Polyangiales bacterium
CCTCGCGCAGCGTGTTGCGCAGGTGCTTATGCGCGGAGAGCAGCTGCACCGCGTACACCAGCGTGAGCGCGGTGGTCTCGTGGCCGGCGAGCAGCATGGTGACGCCCTCGTCGAGCAGCTGCTGCGCGCTCATGCCCTGGCCGTCTTCTCCGCGTGCGCGTACCAGCCGGGCCAGCAGGTAGTCGGCGTCGCGGTCGTCGCGCTGCACGCGCGCGATGATGTCGCGCAGCAGTTCGTCCAGCTCGCGCTTGGCGGACAAGAAGCGGCGATAGCGTGGGGTGGGGAAGCTGGGTGGCAGCAGCGCGCCCCAGTTGTGGATGCGCTCGGCGTAGTAGGCCAGCACGTCGTCCACCAGCTCGTTGACCTGGTCGAGCCGCGCGCTGTCGGAGATGCCGAGCAGCGTGCGCCCCACCACCTCCAGCGTGACGCGCATGCTGTCGCGCACGAAGTCGCGCCGCTCGCCGTCGACCCAGCGCCCGAACAGCTCCTGGCCACAGGCGACCATGGTGCCCTCGTAGGCGTCGAGCCGCTTGGGCGCGAACGCGGGCGCGCTCAGCTTGCGCTGCTTCTTCCACAGCTCGCCCTCGCTGGTGAGCAGGCCGTTGCCGACCAGCGGGTGCAGCGTGCGCGTGAGCGCGTCCTTGATCAGCAGCTTGTTCTTCTCGGTCAGCAGCTCTTCCACCAGGGTGGGGTCGCCGAGCATGTAGAGCTCGGTGTGGGCGACCTGCGCGAACGACAGCGGGCCGTAGTCGTGGGCCATGCGCGTGTAGAAGGCGAGCGGGTCGCGAATGACCGAGGGCAACGCACCGATCAGGGGCCAGCTGCGCGGGCCAGGTGGGTGATTCGGGCTCATCGTTCCTCCTGTGGCACCCCATGTCCAGTGTGGCACCGAGTGCCATTGTTAGCATGGAGTGCCAAAGGGGTGGCGCGAAATTGCGAAAACGGGCAAGGTCGGCTCGCGATGTCGAAGTCGGCCCTGGCCACCATCCCCAGTTTGCTCGAGGCCAAGCAGGAGTCGGTGCGGTCGGCGATCAGCGAGCATGCGCTGCGGCTGTTCTCCGAGCGCGGCTACGAGGGCACCACGGTCGACGACATCGCTCGGGCGGCCGGCATCGGCAGGCGCACCTTCTTCCGCTACTTCGACAGCAAGGACGCGGTCGTGTTGTGGCGCTACGACCTGATCGGCCGCCGCGTGGTGGAGCTGCTGCGCGCCCGCCCGGCTCGCGAGCCCGCACTCACGTCGATGGAGCGCGCGCTGACCGAGGCCGCCGAGTTCTACAACGTCGACCCCGCCCAGTCGGTGCGCATCCTGAAGCTCACCGAGGAGACGCCGTCGTTGCTCGGCCAGCAGCTGCTGCAGCAGGACCGCTGGAAGAGCTGGTTCGCCGACGTGCTGCGCGCGCGCGGCAAGTACGCGGAGGGCTCCCCCCAGCCCGAGATCACCGCCGCCGTTGCGCTGGAAGCGATGGGCCTCGCGGTCCGCCGCTGGGTCGACGCCCCCGAGCACGCCCTGAGCACGCAGATCCCCCGCTGCTTCGCCGCCCTCCGCAAGGTCGCGCGCTAGCGAAAGCTCGCGGTGACCGACGTCTTCCGGCTCACGGTGACATCACACGCGGAGGTGCCCGTGCAGGCTCCGCTCCAGCCCGCGAAGTTGCCGACCGGACGCAACAGCACGCGGGTGACGCCTCCCAGCGCGACGCGACAGCGCGGCCCATGACACTGGTACAGCGCCTTGTCCGGCGGCTTGCTGTAGAGCACGTAGCCGTCGCCCGCCACGTCGATCAGCAGCGTGTACTTGTCCGGCCCCCAGAGCAGCGCGCTCTCGGTGCCCTCGAGCTCCGCCTCGCTCGACCGCGCCTGGTCGACCTCAGCGCCCAGCGCCTCGTCCTCGTCCACCGGCGCACACGCCGCCCAGCAGCCGAGCAACACAGCGACCCCAATCATCCGCCTCATCGCGACCTCCTCGCCAGCCGAAGCTAGCGAGGAAGCCGCCACGCCGTCCGTTAACGAACGTCATTCCTCAGATCAGGATCACGCGTTCGCAGGAGAACTCGACGGCGAGCTTGGCGTTCGCGTCTGCGCGCACGGTGGTGCAGGTCTGGTCGCAGAGCTCGATCTCGGTCGGGTTGTTGACGTCGTCGTAGTGCCAGCCGTTGCTGCCCTTGCACTCGGCGTCGTACTTGAGCTCGGTCGAGCCCTGGCTGCCGTCGTAGTGCACGACCACGCTCTGCTTGTCGAACGCGCGGCCGGCCTGGTTCTCGCTCGGGATCGCGAGCGAGCAGGAGATGGTCGCCTGGCGGATGCGCTCGATGGCCGCGCTGAACGCGGTCACGGTCGCATCGGGGTTGCCGGTGTCGATCAACACGGCCTGGTCGGTACCACCGGCGGCCGCGATGCGGTGCAGGTCGGTCACCGTGTCCGGTCCGCCCTTGCCGGCGGGGTTCGCCACGCCGATCACGTACGTCGGCAGATCCTTGGCGAGCTGCGCCTTCGCCTCGGCGACCACGGTGTCGACCTTGTCCGCGGTGTTGCCGCAGCTCTGCGGGTAGCCGTCGGTGACGAGCACCATCGCGTAGCGTCCGGCCTCGCGGTCACGCGCACTGACCACGAACTGCCCGGTGCCCTGCAGCACGGCGAGCGTCGGCGTGCCCGAGCGCCACTCCGCCTTGGTCTTGGGAGCGACCGCATCGATCGCGGTCGCGAACGCCTGCGACGGAAGCGCGGTGAACGCGACGTCGGGCTTGGCGTACTCGCTGTTGGAGCAGATCAAGCGGCTGTTCGGCCCAGGGAAGAACGTGAGCGAGGCGCTCATGCCCTTGGCGCTCTCGCTGGCGAAGAACGACTTGGTCGCGGCCACGACCGGATCCCACTTGAGCGCCTTGTCGTACCAGGCACGGTCGCCGTTGCCCATGCTGCCCGAGACGTCGAACGCGAACGCGAGGTGCACGGGCTGCAGATCGACACCCGTGGTGACAGTCGCGCAGGTGTTGCCGGTCGGCTTGCGACCCCCGTCGCCGAGGCCCGCATCGCTGCTGCTCGCGTCGCCCGAAGGCGTGGGCGAGGCGGCATCACCGAGCTGACTCGGGTCGTCGCCCTCGTCGAGCTTCGCGCCCCCTTCGTCTCCCCCGCAAGCCAGCATTCCGACCGAGACCAACGCCAACCACTTCGTCTTCCGCAACGTCTTCCCCCTTGGACGCGCCCCCCGGCTGCGTCTCTCCATCGATGATGAGCACTCGTTGCGCGAGGCCAAGCGCGATCTGCGCGCGCACATTTACGTCACGCGGGAATTGGCGATCGATCTGCACGTCCGGTGGTGCGCGCCACAAGAGCGGATGGTCCAACCTTCGTAGGACTTTCGCGCACGCGCTACGCATGCGCGGCAGCTCGCCAATCGTGTGCGAATCGCTTGCGTCCCGGAGTGGCTACGCAGCCCGCTGCATAATCTCCGCCGCCTGCCACCACTCAACGACATGCAAACTTCGTTGCGCTCGTTGGCTTTGATCCTGCTCTTGGCGGCTTGTGGGGACGATGACGGTTCGGCGCAGCCGCAGCCGGATGGCAGCACGCCACCGACCGGAACCGATGCCAGCACGCCGGCGATGGACGCGACGACGCCGGTGCAGCAGCCCGACGCGACGACGCCGGTCGTCTCGGATAGCGCCGTGACCCCGAACGACACGGACGCCGGGAATACGCCCGTCGACACCGACGCGGGCCAGACCACGGAGCAGCCCGACGCGACGACGCCGCCGCAGCCGACGCCGGACCAGCTGCTCGCCACCGCGGCCGAAGCGAAGGTGCGCACCGAGTGCGGCGTCTTCACCCAGGGCAAGCTGCCGGGCGATTTCTTCGCGGTGCGCGACTCGTACGAGCGCTGCGTCGCGACCTGCCTGGTGAACGCCCCGTGCAACGTGCTCAAGTCGACGCTCTGCCGCAGCACCCAGCAGACCACCGCGGTCGACACCTGCATCGCGGCCTGTGACATCGCGCCCACCGACGGCTTCGCGTGCGGCGACGGGAAGACCGTGACCTACGCCGTGGTCTGCGACCTGGAGTCGCAGTGCACGAACGGCGCGGACCAGGCCAACTGCGCCGACCAGTTCACCTGCACCAACGGCAAGAAGATCCCCACCCGCCTGGTGTGCGACGGCCTCGACGCTTGCGGCGACGGCTCCGACGAAGCGGCGGCGCAGGGCTGCGCCCGCTGCGCTCCTTAAGTCTTGGTGCGGCTGGCGCGGAACGTTAGCGCCAGCGCCACGGCCAGCGCGGTGATCGCGCGCGCGCAGGCGTAGAGCGGATCCGTCGCCGCCGGGCGATGCGCGCTCAAGGTCGACGTCACGATCGCGCCCAGCTCCAGCGCACCGAGCGTGCCGGCGAAGCCGAGCATGGTCACGCCGAGGATGCGGCTCAGCTCGCTGACCGCCGCGGCGTTGCGCCAGGCGCGATGCAGCGCACGGGCGCTCGCGAACGCGGCGCCGATCAGCGCGGCGCCACCACCCACGTAGACGAGCATCAGCTCGGTGGTGCCGAGCGAGCGGTCCTTGCTGAAGCCCGCCACCAGCAGCGCCAGGATCGCGACCGTGCCGGCGCTGGCGGCGAGCGCGCTGAGCGCACACAGCAGCACGGCCAGCGGACGCACGATGCGCGCACGTCGCGTCAGCGTGGCGGCAGCCTTGTTGGAGCTACCGAGCGACTCGATCGTCGCCTCGCCGGTGTCGAACGGCGCCAGCGCGCTGGAGAGCTCCTCCGCATCCTGAAAGCGCGCCGCCGGATCGCGCGCCATCGCGCGCTCGATCATCGCCTCCAGGCCGGCCGGGATGCTGCGGTCGAGCGCGGTCGGTCGACGCGGCGCCTCGCTCAGCAGCCGGATCAGCGTGCCGTTCACGTCCGCCTCCTCGTAGGGCGGCTGTCCGGTCAGCAGGCGATACAGCACCGCGCCCACGGCATAAAGGTCGCTGCGATGGTCGGCGAAGCGCGCGCCCCGCGCTTGCTCGGGCGCCATGTAGGCCGGTGTGCCCATGATGGTGCCGACCGCCGTCAGCTCGGCGTCGCCGCCGTGCTTGGCGACGCCGAAGTCGAGCACCTTCAGCGTCACGCGCCCGCTCGCGTCGCGAGCCAGGAACAGGTTCGACGGCTTGAGGTCGCGGTGCACCACGCCGAGCGCGTGCGCCGAGGCCAGCCCGCGCAGGCACTCGCGCACCAGGTGCACCGCCTCGCCCACCGGCAGCTTGCCGCCCTTGACCTCCAGGTGGCGCTCCAGGTCGCAGCCCTCCAGCAGCTCGGTGACGATGCAGGCGCGTCCGTCGGGCAGGGCCGCGACGTCGACCACATCGACCACGTGATCGCTGCGCACCCGGCTCATCACGCGGGCCTCGCGGTCGAAGCGCGCGCGCATGTCGTCGCGCTGGGCCAGCGGCTGGTGCAGCAGCTTGATCGCGAAGCGGCGGTCGAGGCGCAGGTGGCTGGCCTCGTACAGGCGCCCCATCGCGCCTTCACCGAGCACACGCTCGATGCGGTACGCGCCTCCCAGCTCCACGCCGAGCAGCGGGTCCGCGCTCGCGGCGCCTGCGTCGTTCGCGGCCCCGGCGCCGCTCAGCAGCACGGTCCCCGAGAACGCCGCGGCGTTCGAAACAGCCTCTTGCCCCATTCTCTTTCAGGGTACCAATGGCCGCTTTCGCTCGCGAAGACTCACGCGCGCTCAGGCCTGAAAACGTGGCAATTCGTGAGCTGCGGGGCAGGCGCGCCGCGCACTCTCGGGGGCGCCTGCCACATCGTGCACAGCCTGCGCAAGTGCCCTGCGTTGCTGCTTCCTTCGCGGAAGATCGCGCATACCTACGCTACGATAACGCGCTCCGAGGGAGGCCCGCTTGTTCCGGATCCGCCGTATCCACGATGACGTGCTGTCCGCCAACCGCGCCGCGCTGGAGCGGGTGCAGGAGTTGCTGCGCGAACAGTTCCCCGATCTGCCCGAGGAACGCGTGGCCGAGCTGCCAGGCCAGATGCGCGATCCGCTCACCAGCGGCTTTCGCACCGTGGTGTTCGTGGCCGAGACGCGCGAGGGCCTGCGCGGCGCCGCCGTGTTGCTGCACGCACCCGACCTGGAGTTCTGTTTCCTGGACTTCATCGCGGCGATGCGCGGCGAGACCGGCGCGGGCATCGGCAGCGCCCTCTACGAGCGCGTGCGCGAGGAGTGCCGGCTGCTGGAGGTGAAGGCGCTGTTCCTGGAGTGCCTGCCCGACGAGAACGTGGCGGTGCAGAAGCCGGGCTTCGTGCCGGCCGTGCAGTCGCCGCTGCGCTTCTACGCCAAGTACGGCGCGCGCCGCGTCGTCAACACCGCCTACGAGACGCCCATCAGCGAGGGCGACACCGACACCATGCCGTACCTGGTGGTCGACGACCTCGGCGAGGGCCACGTGCTGCGCCGCGCGGAGGCGCGCGCGATCGTGCGCGCGATCCTGGAGCGTCGCTACGGGTGGCTTTGTCCGCCCGAGTACATCGACAAGGTCACGCGCTCGTTCGTCGACGATCCAGTGCTACTCGACGCGCTGCGCCAGAAGCCGAGCCAGCCGCGCTTGAGTCCGGTGAAGGACCCGCGCTTGCCGGCCATCCCGGCCGACCTGCGCGTGCTGGTGGTCGCGAACGAGAAGCACGACATCCACCACGTGCGCGAGCGCGGCTACGTCGAGTCGCCCGCGCGCGTCAGCGCGATCCGGCGCGAGCTGGGCAAGACAGACCTGTTCGAGTTCAGCAAGCCGGGGCGCTTCGGAGACGAGCACGTGCTCGCGGTACACGACGCCGACTTCGTCCGCTATCTCGAGCGCATGTGCGCCAGCCTGAAGGACAAACCTTCGGTCTATCCGTACGTGTTCCCGATCCGAAATCCGGCGCGCCCGCCGCGCGACATGCCGGTGCGCGCTGGCTACTACTGCATCGATACCTTCACGCCGCTCCACTACAACGCCTGGCCCGCCGCACGGCGTGCCGTGGACTGCGCGTTGACCGGGGCCCAGGCGATGCTCGACGGACGTCACTTCGCCTATGCCTTGGTGCGACCGCCGGGGCACCATGCCGAGCGCCGGGTGTTCGGTGGCTTCTGCTACCTCAACACCGCGGGCGTCGCGGCGCACTACCTGTCGAGCCACGGCAAGGTCGCCATCCTCGACGTCGACTACCACCACGGCAACGGGCAGCAGGACATCTTCTACCGTCGTCCGGACGTGCTCACGATCTCGATCCACGGCGATCCGGTGTTCGCGTATCCATACTTCACCGGCTTCGCGGAGGAGGTCGGCGAAGGTGAGGGGGAGGGGTTCAACCTCAACCTGCCGCTGGCGGAGAACATCAGTGCCGCGCAGTACGTGAAGACGCTCGCGTACGCGCTCAATCGAATCAGGCAATTCGCCCCATCGTTCCTGGTGGTCTGCCTCGGCCTCGACACCGCGAAGTCGGATCCGACCGGAACTTGGTCGCTCAGCGCGGCCGACTTCGAGGCAAATGGGCTACGCATCGGCGCGCTGAACCTTCCCACGCTGGTCGTGCAAGAGGGCGGCTACAACACGCGCACGCTCGGCGTGAACGTGCGCCATTTTTTCCGCGGCCTGTACACCGGCGCTGCACAAGCCAAGCGCTACACGAGGCCGCTGACGGAGAGCTTTTTCCCACTCCGCACTAGGAGCGGCTAACGAACGGCTGTACTAATCTCCCGACTAGCTTCGGGAGGCTGCGATGATTGTGGAGTCGAGCGCGCTGCCGGCCGGCAAGACGCTCCAGTTCGATGTGTGTGTGGTCGGCAGTGGGCCCGCGGGCCTGACGCTGGCGCGAGAGCTGGGCGCGGGCGGCTTGCAGGTGTGCGTGCTCGAGAGTGGCAACTTTCAGCCCTCGGAGGGCGCGACGCGCTCGCTCTCGGAGCTCGCCAGCGAAGGCAACTTCGTGCAGGTGAACCCGGACAATCGCAACCGTCGCTTCGGTGGCAACTCGGGCTTCTGGGGCGTGCACCGCACCGACACCACCAACGGCGTGCGCCTGATCCCGTACCTGCCTTCCGACTTCGAGCGGCGCGAGGGCGTGCCGTTCAGTGGCTGGCCCTTCAGCCGCAGCTACCTCGACCCCTGGTACGCGCGCGCGCAGGCGATCCTCGGCGCCGGTCCGTATGCGTACGACCTGAAGAACTGGGTCACGCCGGAGACGCCGCCGCTGCCGCTCGGCGACCGCTATCAGACCGTGATGTTCATGTTCGGCAATGGCGAGATGTTCACGCAGGTCTATCGCGACGAGCTGGAGCAGTCGCGCAACGTGACGGTGTACCTGTCGTCCAACGCGCTGGAGCTGGAGACCGACGCCAGTGGGCAGGTGGTCGAGCGCGTGCGCGTCGGCACCGTGCATGGCGTGCAGTACACGGTGCAAGCCAAGTACTTCCTGCTGGCCGCCGGCGGCATCGAGAACACGCACTTGCTGATGCTCTCGGACAAGGTCCACAAGAACGGGCTCGGCAACCACCACGACGTGCTCGGCCGCTACTTCATGGATCACCCGATCGCGGAGGGCGGCCACATCTACCCGAAGGACCGCCGCATCTTCGAGCGCACGGCGCTCTACGACAAGCGCGCGGTCGGCGGCGCCACCGTGATGGGTGGGCTCGTGCTCTCGGACGACCTGGTGGTGAAGGAGAGCCTGCTCAACCTTACCAGCTGGATCTTCCCGCGCCCCAAGTGGGCAGCGCGCGAGGACTCGATGAAGGCGCTGCGTCGCTTCGCACGCGGGCGCTCGTTCGGCGGCGGCGTGGGCGAGGCGTGGTCGGACTTCACCAGCGCGCTCGGCGGTGGCGGCGCCGTGTTCGACGGCATCTACAACAAGCTCACCGGCGTGCCGTTCCCGTTTTGGTCGAACCTGGCCGAGGGAGACTGGCACGCGAAGCAGCAGCAGAAGCATCGCGCCTACGGCGTGTTCGAGGTGCTGCACTTGCTCGAGCAGGCGCCCGACCCCGAGAACCGGCTGGTGCTCGCGGAGGAGCGCGACGCGCTCGGCCGACGCAAGGCCAAGCTGATCACGCGCTGGCGCGACATCGACAAGCGCGCCATCGACGTGGGCCAGAAGATCCTCGACGAGGAGCTGCGCGCGAAGAAGCTCGGCCACTTCGAGCCGCATCGCACCAAGGACGACGACCTGATCTGGTCGTCGCTCGGCGCCTCGCACCACATGGGCACCGCGCGCATGCACGCGAACCCGCGCCAGGGTGTGGTCGACGAGGACTGCAAGGTGCACGGCGTGCACAACCTGTTCGTCGCCGGCAGCGCCACGTTCCCCACCGGCAGCTCGCTCAACCCGACGCTCACCATCTGTGCGCTCTCCGCGCGCATCGCCGATCACGTGAAGCTCAAGCTGGGGCGTTCGCAGAACGTGTCGATGGCGTAAGTGGAGCGCCTGGTCAGCGCGCTGGGGGCGTGCGTGCTGCTGGCGATCGCGTTTGCGTGTTGTCCGCGCGCGCTGCGCTCGCATGCGCGCCTGCGCACCGTGGGTGGTGGGCTGGTGGTGACGGTCGCGCTCGCGGTGCTGGTGTTGCTGACGCCGGTGCGCTGGCTGTTCGTGTGGGCGAACGACGTGGTGGAGCGCCTGCTGACGTTCAGCCAGGCGGGCGCGGAGTTCGTGTTCGGTCCGCTGGTCGACGTGAAGAACTTCGGCTTCGTGTTCGCGTTCCAGGTGCTGCCGACGATCGTGTTCTTCTCCGCGCTGATGTCGCTCGCGTACCACGTGGGCTTGATGCCGTGGGTGGTGCGCCAGCTCGGGCGCTTGCTGTCGCGCGCGCTCGGAGTCAGCGGCGTCGAGAGCCTGTCGACGGTGGCGGACATCTTCGTCGGCCAGACCGAGGCGCCGCTCGTGATCAAGCCGTACCTCGACGCGCTGACGACGTCCGTGCTGATGGCGTGCATGACGGCCGGCTTCGCGACCACGGCGGGCGGCGTGATGGCGGCCTACGTGATGATGCTGAAGGACCTGATCCCCGGCATCGCGGGCCACCTGATCGCGTGCAGCGTGCTGGCCGCGCCCGCCTCGCTGGTGATCGCCAAGCTGATGCTGCCGGAGGATCAGACCTCGGCGGCGGCCGACATCGACAGGCTGGAGCTGCCGCCTGCGGCCAGCGGCGTGCTCGACGCGATCACCATGGGCACCAGCGACGGCCTCAAGCTCGCGGCCAACGTGGGCGCGATGCTGATCTCGTTCCTGGCGCTGACGGCGCTGGTCGACTTCCTGCTCGGCGCCGTGGTGCCCGGGCTGAGCTTGCTGCGCGTCCTGAGCACGCTGTTCTGGCCGCTCGCCTGGTTGATGGGCGTCGCACAGGAAGACGTGACCAAGCTGGCGGGGCTGCTCGGGCAGAAGACGGTGATGAACGAGTTCGTCGCTTACTCCACCATGGCCAAGGAGCTCGCCGGCGATCCCGCCTGGCTCAGCGAGCGCACGCGCGTGATCGCGTCCTACGCGCTGTGTGGCTTCGCGAACTTCGGCAGCATCGGCATCCAGATCGGCGGCTACGCGGCGCTGGCGCCTTCACGCCGCGCCGACCTCGGACGCCTCGCGCCGCGTGCGATGCTCGGCGGCTTGCTCACGACCTGCCTGGTCGCGTGCATCGCCGGCATCTTCACGTGAGCGGCGCGAAGGGCACCGGACCCGCCGTGTCGTCCCAGCGCATCAGCGCGCCTTCGCCCTCGCTGATCACCATGAAGGTGCGCGAGCTCTCGTGCGTGCCGTTCTGCTCGTCGGGCGGGTCGTCCTGGCCCCAGCTGCCCAGGTTCACGTAGCGCGCGCTCGGCGACACCGGCGTGTTCACGGGCTCGTGCGTGTGGCCCATGATCACCCAGCGCGCCTGGAACATAGACGCGATGCGCTCGGCGCCGCGGCGCATGGTGGCGGTGGGGGCGGTGTTGCTGCCGCGGCCGATCAGCGC
>JBEVNG010000231.1:0-9026 GCA_040508235.1 Polyangiales bacterium
AGCGTGCGCGCGCCCTGGTGTTCGCCGGCGTACGCACCGGTCCGCGCGTGGTGATCGGGGACGGCATCGACGGGCTGACCGTCACCGCCGACCCGGACCGGCTGGTGCAAGTGCTGGTGAACCTGCTGCAGAACGCGCATGACGCGGTGCGCGGTCAGGGCAAGGCCACGGTCACCATCCGCGCGGAGGTCGCGGGAGAGCACGCGCTCGTCTTGATCGAGGACGACGGGCCGGGTATCGCGGACGAAGTGCGCCAGCGCCTGTTCGAACCCTTCGCCACCAGCAAGCCGCACGGCACCGGCCTGGGGCTCTACATCTCGTTCATGCTCGCGCGCGCGATGGGCGGCGACCTGTGGCTCGACCCGCGCCCCGTGGGCGGGACCGTGGCCACGCTGCGCCTGCGGCGTGCGAGCGCGCCCGTGCTGGTGTCGGCATGAAGGGCTCGGTGCTGATCGTCGACGATGACCGCGGCTTCCGCTTCGCGATGAGCAAGGCGCTGCGTCGCTTCGGCTTCGACATCGAGGAGGCGGACAGCGCAGAGGCCGCGCTCTCGCCGCTGTCGCGCCCCACGCCGCCGGACGCCGTGCTGCTCGACCTGCGCATGAGCGGCATGGACGGCCTGGAGCTGCTGCGTCGCCGCATCAGCGCGCGCTCGCGCTTCGTGGTGCTGACCGGCCATGGCACGGTGCAGGCCGCGGTCGAGGCCATGAAGCTGGGCGCGTTCTCGTTCCTGGAGAAGCCCGTCGACGCCGAGGTGCTGGCGCCGCTACTGGAGCAGGCTATCGCCGACAAGCGCGGCGCGCGTGGCGAGGACGGCAAGGACTACGTGCCGCCGCTGGTCGGCAGCAGCCCGGAGATGGAGCTGGTGCGCCGCTTCATCGAACGCGCCGGCCCCACCGACGAAACCGTCGCGATCTACGGCGAGACCGGCTCCGGCAAGGAAGTCGTGGCGCGGCACATCCACCTGGCCAGCTCGCGCCACGACGGGCCGTTCGTCGCGTTCAACGGCGCGGCGGTCGCGCGCGAGCTGTTCGAGAGCGAGCTGTTCGGGCACAAGCGCGGCGCGTTCACCGGCGCCACGGCGGATCATGCCGGCCTGTTTCGCGAGGCGCACGGCGGCACGCTGTTCATCGACGAGCTGGCGGAGCTGCCGCTCGACAGCCAGGCCAAGCTGCTGCGCGCGCTGGAGACGCGCATGATCCGGCCGGTCGGTGGCAAGCAGGAGCTGGCGGTCGACGTGCGCATCATCGCGGCCACCAACCGCGACCTTTGGGCGGAGGTGCAGGCGGGGCGCTTCCGCGAGGATCTGTTCTTCCGGCTGCAGGTGCTGCCGATCCTGCTCGCGCCGCTGCGCAAGCGGCAGGACGACATCGTGCCGATGGCGGAGCACCTGCTGACGCGCCTCAAGGCGGGCCACGAGCTGGCCGCCGACGCGCGCCCGGTGCTGACGTCGTACCGCTGGCCCGGCAACGTGCGCGAGCTGCTCAACGTGCTGCGGCGCGCCACGCTGTTCGCGGAGGGCCGCACGCTCGATGGCGACCTGGTGCGCCGCATGATCGCGGCCAGCGTGTTCGCGCATGGCGAGGAGCGCACGTCGCTTCCGGCGCCGGCACCGGTGGCGGGCTCCACCAACCTGGCCGAGGTCGAGCGCTCGCACATCGAGCGCGTGCTGGCGGAGATGGGCGGCAACATCACGCGCGCCGCCACCGCGCTCGGCATCGACCGCCGCACGCTGCAGCGTAAGCTCAAGGGTTATGGCATCGACGCGGATTAGCCTGTTCTGTCTGCTGAGTGCGTGCGCCTCCCCGGCGTACCCGCACTCCGATCACTTCGATGGCTCGCACTTCCACAACCCGGCGGGCGAGCACGCCAAGGGCCTGGGCGCGGTCATCCGCTGGAAGCTGAGCAGCCTCGATCGCCCCGACTGGAAGCAGGTCACGGCCGAGCACGGCGCGCGCCCACCCACTCGCTCGGACACGCTGCGCGTGACGTTCATCAACCACGCCACGGTGCTGCTCCAGTTCGACGGCCTCAACGTGCTGACGGATCCGATCTGGTCCGAGCGCTCCAGCCCGTTCAGCTGGATTGGCCCCAAGCGCGTGCGGCCACCCGGCATCCGCTTCGAGGATCTGCCACCGATCGATCTCGTGATCGTCAGCCACGATCACTACGACCACTGCGACCTGCCCACGCTCGAGCGCCTGGCCGCGCGAGATCGGCCGCAGTTCCTGGTGCCGCTCAACCTCGCGTCGTTACTGCGCGACGAGGGCATCCACGCCGTGCACGAGCGCGACTGGTGGCAGTCGCTGTCGTACGCGCCGGGCAAGCGCGCGTGGGTGGTCCCGGCGCAGCACTTCGCCGCGCGCGGCCCGTTCGATCGCGACGAGCGGCTGTGGGCCGGCTACGTGCTGGAGACCAGCGGCGGCCCGGTCTACTTCGCCGGCGACACCGCGATGAGCGATCACTTCGCGCGCATCCGAGAGCGCTTCGGCGCCATGCGCCTGGCCGTGCTGCCGATCGGTGCCTACGAGCCACGCTGGTTCATGAAGCCCGTGCACATCGATCCGCGCGAGGCGCTGGCGGCGCATCACACGCTGCAGGCGCAGGTCAGCGTGGGCATGCACTACGGCACCTTCCACCTCGCGGACGAAGCAGAGACCGCGGCCCAGGAAGCGATCCGCGCCGCGAACGACGCGACGTTCTGGCTGCTCGGCTTCGGCGAGGGCCGCGAGGTGCCGGCGCTCGCCCGCTGACTGGCACACGACGTGCTGTGCCTCGTGCGCGGCACGGAGGTGACATGCGGACGCGCGAATGGGTGCTGGTTTTTGCGGGGTTTTTGGGTTGCGTCGACGAGCTGACAACTCTCGATACGCAGGACGAGTTGCTCGCGCTGCGTGCGCTGGACCCCACGGCCGATGCCAAAGTGGCAAGCGAGCCCGCGCCGTGCGACTTCGAGGCAGAGCGTGTGAAGCGCCTCGGAGGCGTCGCGGAGGTCGAGTGCGGACGGCTCGAGCCGGGCGCCAGCGCTGCGCAGGCCGCGACCGCGGAGCGCTGCGTGCTGGAGGCCATGGAGGCGGGCAAGTCGTTCACGCTGCTGCACGAGCAAGGATCGCTTCGCATCGCCTACGTCGGTCGACCGTCGCTGGCGGTGATCCTGAACGAGGTCGAGCACGGCGAGCCCACGCTGCCGCGCATGTTCAGCACCAGCTGCCGTCGGCTGGTGCGCACGCCGGAGTGCGAGCCCAGCGGCGACGCGCTGTGCCTGAGCTGCCAGGACGAGCTCGAGTACGCCACGGAGTGCGAGCGCAGCCAGCACGAAGGCTGTGCGCCCGCCGGCAACTACAGCGGCAGCGGGGCCTGCTGTTCCGGCCTGCATCGCGTCGAGCAACGCGCGCGCGTGTTCAGCGACGACAGCAGCTCGTCCTGCGCGTACTCGCCCGTGCGGCTGTTCGCCTGCATCGAGGGCTCCTGCGGCGACGGACTGTGCGAGCCCGAGGAGGCCGTCGCCTGCGGCTGCGCGCTCGATTGTCCCATCGCGAGCGACTGACCGTTACGCGGGCGTGTGCTCCAGCTCGACCGTTCGCTCGCACGACAGGCGCAGCCGACCGCGTTGCTCGCGCGTGATGCGCAGGCTCGAGCCCTTGTCGTCCAGCCGGCGCTGCAGCATCAAGAGGCGCGCCTCCAGGTTGTCCTTGTACGAAGGCAGCTTGAGCAGCGGGTGCAGCCGCAGCTCGCGGTTGAGGAAGGTGTCGCGCCCCTCGCGCTGACGCACCGTCAGGAGCAACCACAGGATGCGCCCGGGCAGACCCTTGATCAGGTACTCGCCGTCGACGAACACGCTGTCGTCCGCCTCGTAGTAGCGCACCTTGAGCACACCGGGCTGCGTCGTGACCAGCTGCGCGGGCGGCGCGACGTCGGCCTCGCCCACTTCCTTGGCGCGCTCCATCGCGCGCGCGATCGCCTGCGCCAGCAGCTGCCCCACCGTCTGCAGCACCATCGCGTCGCGCTCGTCGTACGCGAGCCGGTGCTTGCTCTCGCTGCTCAGCACGCCGAACAGCTCGCCATCGACGGTGAGCGGAACCGCCAGCAGGCTGCCCGTGTTGGCGAGCGCGGGCAGCGGCACCTCACGCTCGACCTCGCCCGAGGCACGCTCCAGTTGCTCGCGCACGATGCGCCCGTAGTGCAGCTCGCGGTGCACGTCCGCGATGCGCACCGGCGCGCGGCTGACCGCGGCCATGCCGATCAGCCCGATGCCGTACGGGATGCGGGCGCCGACGCCGCTGTGCGGGTATCCCACCGACGCCAGCGCGTACAGCGACTGCTCGCTCTGCTCCGCCAGGTACACGCTCAGCGTCTCGTAGCCGAGCTGCAGAGCCAGTTGCTCGAGGCCCGCCTCTAGCAGGCTCTCCAGGCCGCGACTGCTCGCGATGATCGCGCTGATCCGCGCCAGCGCGTGCACGGGGTCGTGCGCCGTGCGCGCGGGCGGCTCGGTCGGCTGCACAAGCACGTCGACGTCGCTGATCATCATCACCTCGAACACGTCCGCCGACTGCAGCTGGAACACGTGCTCGGTGCGGGTGAGCTGCGCCATGGCGTGGATACGCTGCGCCATCGCCTCGAACGCGGGCCCCGAGGTGTCGCGCCGTGCGAAGCGCAGGTCGAGCCGCCATTGCTTGAACGACTGCGGGTCGACCAGCAGCGCCTGCGCGCGCGGATCCGCGGCAAGGTTCTCGCGCGTCTTGCGGAAGAACTGGCAGGACAGCGCGAGGTGGCGCTCGTCTACATAGTGCACCTGCGACAGCCAGGTGATGTTCGGCGTGCCGTCGGAGGACACGGTCGCGAGCATGGAAGGCAGCACGCCTTCGAAGCAGGCGCGCGGCAGGTCGAACAGCTTCTTCATGGTGCGAGCGCCAGCCCCGCCATCGGCCCCGGCGTCTGATCGTACATCTCACTCGGCGTGAACACGACCGCGGCGAACTCGCGCGACCAGAGCTGAAACGGCGCGTGCACGGTGCCGAGCTGTGTCAGCACGTCGGCCATGCGCTGGCGATGCTGCGTGGTGACCTGCTCCAGCTCGGGCCACTCCACGCGCCGCGCATCGTTGCCCTTGAGCTGCACCGTTCGGTAGTCCAGCGGGTAGGCCGCGCTGAGCGCGAACACGCCCGTCGCCTCGACGTTGAACAGCGTGCGCCGGCCCTCGGGCAGGGGCACCGCGACCCACACGCAGCCCTGGTCGTCCATGCGCGCGCCGCCGCAGCGCGTGATCTCCACGGCCATGCGATCGTCCCGCGTGACCGCGGCCAGGCTGACGCCCTGGGTAAGGAACGCCGCCACATCCTTGCGCGCTACCGGAGCACTCGCGGGTCGCATGCCGCGATTATGCAGCAAGCCGGCCGGACGCGCCTGAGCCGCCATAAGGAAGATCTAGGATCGGGCTAGGGAACAGTGAGGAACCCCGGAGTTTGGCCCCGCTACCTTCAGGCTCCGGAGGCACGCGGTCATGGTTTCTCGCTACGACATGTACAACAACGTCCACAAAGGCCTGCGCCGCTCGCTGTGCGCGCTGCTGGTCGACGCAGGGGTCGCCAGCGAGCGGGAGCTGCCCGAGCTGCGCTCGCGCTGGCTCGCGCTGGAGGCCAAGCTGGCGGCCCACCACGCGCACGAGGACCGCTTCATCGGGCCGCACCTCGCCCGCATCGCGCCGCCGCTGTTCGCGGAGATGGAGCGGGACCACCACGCCATCGCGCAGCAGCTCGCCACGGTCGGAGCCAGCGACGACGCGCGCGCGTTCTACCGCACGCTGTCGAGCTTCGTGGCCAGCTACCTCGCGCACATGGCGCAAGAGGAGGGCGCCTACAACGACGCGCTGCAGGGTGCGTACACCGATCGTGACTTGATGGCGATCGAGGGCGAGCTGGTCGGCAGCATCGCGCCGCCGTTGCTGGGCGAGTTCATGGCGATGATGTTGCCGGCGATGAATCTCGACGAGCGCTTCGACTTGCTCGCGGGCATGCGGGCGGGCGCGCCGCCGGAGGTGTTCGCGGGCATGTGCCAGCTCGCGTCGCAGGTCCTGGAGCCGCACGCGTGGGGGCAGCTGGAGGCACGGCTCGGCTAGGAAGCGGCGGCGTACTCCAGCATGAACGAGTCGAGCTCGAGCCGCGCCATCACCAGGTTCGTCTTCTCGGTGTCGAACAGCAGGAACGCAAAGCTGTCGAGCGCGGGCAGCGGGCGGATCAGCTCGCCGCGCGTCGACGTGAGGATGGTGATCTCCTCGAGCCCGTGACTCGCCAGCAACGTGCGCTCCTGGCGATACACCTGCCACGCGCTCTGCACCAGCTCGTGCGTCTCCGCCTTGCCGTCCTCCGGGCCCAGCAACACCGCGCCGGTGCTGACGTCGACGATCGCCAACATCAGCGCGCCGACCGGCAGACGGAGCGCATCGAGCCTGCTGCGCGGAGCAGGTGCTGGTGGTGCGCTCGGCGGCAGCGCGCTGGTGAAGATCGGGCCCCATGCCGAGGGCGCCTCGGGCTCGAGGCTCGGTGCCGCGCGCTCGTTCTCGTCGCACAGTCGCATCGCCTCCATCACCAGGTAGCTCACCGAGTGCTCGATGGTACGCGCGCTGGCGACGCACGTGCTGTCGATCGCGATGCTGACCTGCGGCCAGCCGATGATGGCGCACGCCGCCTCGTCGCCGCGCAGCGTGCCGGTGCTGGCGTCCACCAGCTCGCCGCCGCGCAGGTACAGCCTGCCCACGCGGTCGACGCTGCGCACCTCCAGCGTGCAGGTCTTGCGCTCCAGCTCGACCAGCTGCAGGAACGAGGCGAGGCCCACGTTGTGGACGTGGCCGCGCATCTGGCGCGCCAGCCCATCGTTCATGCGCGCTACCAGCGCGTCGATGTCGAGCGGCTTCTGGAAGTACTCCACGCCGCCGAGCGCGTGCAGTCGTCGCTCCGTGTCGTCGTCGACATGACCCGTCATCGCCAGCGCGAACAGCTGCGGTCGGTGGCTCACGAGCCAGGCCAGCAGCTCGAAGCCATCGACGTCGCCCATGCGCAGATCGGTGACCACCACGTCGATGTGCTGCTCCTCCAGCAAGCCCATCGCCTCCGCGCCGCTGTGCGCGGTCAAGACCGCGTAGTCGGGGCGGCGGTGCAAGATCGCGCGCATCAGGCCGCGCGCGAGCGTGGGCTCGTCGTCGACGACCAGGACCTTGGTCACGTGACCTCCGTGGGCGGTCGTCGCTGCGCCACCAGCGAGGACAGCAGCCGCGCCGAGGCGGGGCGCGAGGCACACAGCGCGGCGTAGTGCAGGCTGCCCGCGCGCCAGGCCACGAAGCTGGTCTTCTCGCACCACACGCCGGACAGTGCCGTGCACGCGGCATCGACCCGCGACGCGTCGTCCAGCGCTTGCAGCACCCAGCGTGTGATCGCGAGCGCCGCGCTGACGGTCAAGCTCCAGCCGGGACGCACCGCCAGCAACACCGGTACGCCGTCGAGCTCGCGCATGAACGAGATCCCGTACGCATCGGGCGGCAGCCGACGCTTGAGCTCCACGTGGGCCTCGGCCGCGAGCAGACCACGACGGCTGCCCGAGAACGCCGCCAGCAGCTCCACCGGTCCGAACAGGAAGTCCGCATGGTAACCATCGCGACGGTGGCTCTCGAAGCGCGCGGGCTCGCCGCGCGTGTGCTGGGCGATGCGCACGAGCGCCTCGCAAGTGTGCCGCTCCAGCGCCGCGCGCAGCTCCGCCGTGGACAACAGGCCCTGCTCCACCAGCGCCTGGCCGAGCGGCGTGCCGAGCTCGCGGCAGCTGCGGCAGAGCTGCTCCAGCCGCGCGTGCGACAGCGGAGGCTGGCGCTGGCCGCATAGCAGATCGCTCAAGCGCGGCTGCATGCCGCGCGCGACCGCCCAGCAGATCTGCTTGTCCTCGACCAGGATCACGCCCTCGTCGCCGAATACCAGCGCGCCCGTCGCGCCCGCGGGCAGGCGCTCGACCTGCTCGAGCAAGTCGACCACGGAGGCTACCAACAATGGGTTGCCGGAGACGCTGGTGGGGCTGGGCGTGAAGTCGGGCTTCATGGCGAGCGTGCTCCATGGTGCGTGCGCGCCGCCGACAGCACGGCGCCGAGCCGCTCCGGGCTGGCGCACACCGCGACGATCGCACGCTCCGCGGGCAGCTGGCGGATGACGTGGGCCCCGGCGACCGACACGAAGCAGATCTCCGCGAACGACGCCTCGCTGCGCTCGCTGCCGAGCCGTGCGAACGCGGTCACCAGCGGCGGCGGCACGGCGCGCTGCAGCAGCGAGCGCGCGACCTGCGCCAGCTCGACGATGCGCGGCGCACTCGCCCCCTCCAGCAGCTCGAGCACGCTGCTGGTGCGCAGGCAGACCACGGCGCACGAGATGCTCGCATCCATCATGGCTGCCCCCGGTCGTCGAGCTGCTCCAGGATCTCCAGCATCAGCAGCTGGAACGGCCGCTCGATCGTGCGCACGTACGGCCGCGTCGGCAGCCTGGTGAAGGGCTGACGCAGCGACAGCGCCTCCGCGAGCGCGGGCTCGCCACGGCGCCTGCCGCACTCCGCGTGCGCGATCTCGCCGCGCTCGATCACCAAGAGCGCATCGCCGACCCGCAGCGTCATGCTCGCGCCGGCGGAGTTCGCGCGCCGCAGCACATCGACCAGTCCATCGCAGCGATGCGAAGACGGCGTGCGGGCTTGCTGCAGCGCCGCCAGCAGCTGCGTGCTGGTGAACGGCTTGTTCAGCAGCAGGCCGCGGCCAAAGAACCTGTGCGTGCCGGCCGGCTCGAGGCAGGTGGTGGTGAAGATCAGCGGCAAGCCCGCGAACGACAGCAAGCCTTCTTCGCCGAGCAGGTCGCTCTCCAGCAGCGCGGCGTCGAACGGCTCGCAGGCGATGCGCTGGAGTGCCTCGGCCTCGCCGTGCACGGCGGTGAGCTCGATGCCGTGGGCGGACAGACCCCGTCGCACGGCGGAGGTCAGCTGCGCATCGCGCTCCAGCATCAGCAAGC
>JBEVNG010000234.1:0-5052 GCA_040508235.1 Polyangiales bacterium
GCGCCGCGCGACGAGATGTCGCAGTACGCGCCGCGCATCACGCAGATCCGCGTGAAGCCGGACCAGATCCGCACCATCATCGGCCCCGGCGGCAAGATGATCCGCGCGATCGTCGACCAGACCGGCGCCAGCATCGACGTCGAGGACGATGGCACCGTGAACGTGTCGTCCGCGGACAGCGCGTCCGTGGCCAAGGCACTCGAGATCATCAAGAGCCTGACCACGGAGCCCGAGGTCGGCGAGATCTACGAGGGCACCGTCAAGCGCATCGAGCCGTACGGCGCGTTCCTCGAGATCATGCCCGGCAAGGATGGTCTCTGCCACATCAGCGACATCGACTGGAACCACGTCACGAGCGTCGAAGACTACTTCAAGCTCGGCGACAAGGTCCCGGTTCGGCTGACCAACATCGACCGCGAAGGTCGCATCCGACTGTCGCGCAAGGACGCCATCCCGCAGCCCGCGGGCGGCGTGCCGTCGCAGCTCAACGGTCGTGCGCCCGGTGGCTCGGACGAGCGTCCGGCTCGCGAGGATCGGCCGCGTCGCGACTTCGATCGCCCCAAGCGCGACTTCGACCAGCCGCGTGAGGAGCGCGCCGCGCGTGAAGAGCGCCCGGCTCGCGACGAGCGTCCGGTGCGTGAAGAGCGCCCGGCTCGCGAGGAGCGTGCTGTCCGCGCACCGCGCGAGGATCGTCCGAAGCGCGACTTCGACCGCCCCAAGCGCGACGACGTCGAGCTGATCGAGGACGAGCCCACGCGTCGCGCCGAGCGTCCGAAGCGCGACTTCGACGAGCGTCCCGCCCGTGAAGAGCGTGCGGTGCGCGAGGAGCGCCCCGTCCGTGAGGAGCGCCCTGCCCGTGAAGAGCGCCCCGCACGCGAGGAGCGTCCCGCCCGTGAAGAGCGTGCCGCGCGTCCGCGTCGCGACTTCGACGAAGAGCGTCCGGCCGCGCGCGAAGAGCGTCCGGCCGTGCGCGAAGAGCGTCCGACCCGCGAGCTCGAGCGTCCGCGTCGCTTCGAAGAGAAGCGCGACTACGACGACCGCCCGGCGCGCGCCCTCGACGAGCGTCTCGGACGCGGTCGTGGTCGCGACCTGGACGAGCCGCGCCGGGTCGAGCGCGACGAGCGTCCGGCCGCCCGACCGCGGGATCTGGAGCGCGATGCGCGTCCGGCTCGCGCCCTGCGTGACGAGCGTCCCGCGCGCGAGGATCGCCTCGCTCGTGAAGACCGCCCGGCGCGCGAAGACCGCCCCGCTCGCGAAGATCGTCCCGCGCGCGAGGAGCGTCCCGCGCGTGACTTCGATCGTCCGCGCGGTCGCGACCTGGTCGCGGACGAGCGCGACGACCGCCCGCGCCGCGCCGCCGCGACGACGGAAGACCGCGACTTCCCGCGCGCACGCCGCGACGAGAAGAGCGACGCCGTCGAGAGCCCGCGCCGCGCCAAGCCGCGCGACCTCGACGCCGACTTCGAGCGCCCGGCTCGCCGTTCGCCGGAGGAGCGCCCTGCCCGTCCGGCCGCGCGTGAGCCCGAGCTGGAAGCCCCGCGTCGCCGCGACTTCGACCGCGAGCCGCCGCGTGCGGGTCGCCGCGAGCCCGGCCGCGACACCGAGCGCGAGTTCAGCCCGCGCGGTGCACGCGACGACGAGTTCGAGCCGCGCAGCAGCGCCGCGCGCCGCGAGGAGACCCCCGCACGTGCTCGCCCGCGCGACGACGATCGCCCGCGCGACGAGCTGCGCACCCGTCGCGAGCCCGACCTGAGCGAGCGCCGTGCGCGCCGCGAGCCGGAGCCCGACGACGACCGCCGCCCGCGCCGTGACGACGACCGCGCCAGCGAGCGTCCCGCCCGCCCGCGTGCGGAGCCTGCGCGCGACCGTGCGCCGGCCAAGCGTCGTGACGAGGTGCTCGACGAGCCGGTGGCCGCCGCCAGCGAGCGTGAGGATCGCATCGAGCGCGATCGCCCTTCGCGCGTGCGCGCACGAGCCCGCAACCGCGAGCGCGTGCGTGAGACCGAGCGCGAGCGGGAGCGCGACTAATGGCGCTTCGAGTCCAGCGCATCCACCCCCGTGCAGCTCTTCCGCGCTACGCGAGTGAGGGTGCCGCCGGACTCGACCTGACCGCGGCGATCGACCAGGAGATGGTGATCGCCGCGCGCGGGCGCGCCAAGGTGCCGACCGGCCTGATCATCGCGCTCCCCGCGGGGCACGAGGGGCAGGTCCGGCCGCGCTCCGGCCTGGCCGCCAAGCACGGCATCACCGTGCTCAATGCGCCGGGTACCATCGACGAGGACTACCGCGGCGAGGTCGCGGTGCTGCTCGTCAACCACAGCGACGATCCGTTCGTGATCCAGCCGGGCGAGCGCATCGCGCAGCTGGTGGTCGCGCCGTACACCCGCAGCGAGGTGATCGAGTCGAGCGAGCTCGGCGAGACCACGCGCGGCGCGGGCGGCTTCGGCAGCACCGGGCGCTGACGTCACCGCGCGTACTGCGCGCCCATCAATGAAGATGCGCGGCGCTCAGAGCGCGCGCTGGACGAGCGAGGCGATGTTCTGCTTGGGCGCAGCGCCTACCAGCTTGCCCACGACCTCGCCGTTCTTGAACACGAACAGCGTGGGTACGCCCTTGATGCCGTAGCGCTGGGCGATGCCGGGCGCCTCGTCGATGTCGATGGTGCCGACCTTGGCCTTGCCGAGGTACTCGTCGGCGACCTGGCCGACCAACGGCGCGATCGCCTTGCAGGGGCCGCACCAGGTGGCGGCGAAGTCGACCAGCACCGGCACGTCGGACTTGAGGACCTCGTGGTCGAAGTTGAGTTCGTTGAACTCTTGAACGTTCTTGCCAGCCATGCTGCTTTTCTCCTAACCCCGGGAACCTAGAGACGCGCACCGCCCATGTCAATCGGGCGACAATTCGCGGGCCGTCGCAGGGGGTCTTCTCCCGCAGGTCGAAGGTAGACGCCGCGCGCCGGGCTGCCGTTACGCCGTGGCCCCGGGCCGACGGCGCCTACCGAGGCCCCATCAGCGTGATAAGGTCGCGTATGCACGCGCGCGTGTTCGTCCCACAGGAAGCCGTGGAGAGCTGGCTCAACCAGGGACGGGCCGATCTGACGCGCGAGGTCTTGACCCTCGACGGCAATGCCTTCTCCGCCGAGCCGGGCGTACGCTTCCTCGCCGAAGTCGCCGGCGGTGCCGACGAGCGGCGGCTGATCGGCCGTGTGCAATCCAACGCACAGCTCGATCAGCTGGGTGCGGAACACACCCACGAGGCGGTGCTGCTGGGCGACAATGCCTACCAGGTTGCCGAGGGCTATTTGCTCACGCTCGACCCCGAATCCGCTCGCGCCCCCGACGTGATGGCGCGGCTCACCGCGTTGTTCGCATGACTCCCCCCACCGTCAGCTACCCGGTCCACCTCGACCTACGAGGCCGCCGCGCGCTCGTCGTCGGCGCCGGCCGCGTGGCCACGCGCAAGATCGAGCGCCTCGCGCAGACCGGCGCGGAGCTGCGCGTGGTCGCCCTGCAGGCCTCCGCGCCCATTCGCAAGCTCGCGGACGAGGGCCGTCTCCAGCTGTCGCTGCGCACGCCCGTCGAGACGGACAGCGAGGGCTGCTTCCTGGTGATCCTCGCCACCGACGACGACGCAACCAATGCGCGGGTCGCCGGCTGGGCGCGCACGCATGGCGCGCTGGTGTCGCGCGTCGACGCCCCCCACGGCTCGGACTTCACGGTGCCGGCCTTCGTGCGCGGGCAACACTGCGAGGCCACCGTCTCCACGTTCGGCGAGGCGCCCAGCGCCTCGCGCCGCCTCGCGCGCGAGCTGGCCAGCTGGGCGCTCGGTGCGCCCGATCGCTTCGCGGGCGAAGTGGCCGCCGTGCGTCGCGCCCTGGCGGGCCGGGCCGACGCCACGCAGCGCTTGCGCAAGCTCAACGACAGTGGCCTCTACGAGGCGTGCGCCGCCGGCGACGAAGCCGGCATTCGCGGGCTGATCGCGCAAGCTCTGGACGGACTGCCGCACGAGGGCCTGTCATGAGCCACACCACGCTCTACGCCATCTTCGTGCTCGCCAGCGTCGCCTACCTCGGCGCGTCGGTCGGCTACTTCATGCTGATCGGCTACGGCAGCGAGTGGGGCCGAACCTGGGCGGCACGACTGCTGCTAACGGCAGCCATCTTCCACGTGACCTTCCTGTTCGGAGATACCGCGCGCCACCCGGTGTTCGGGGACGTCAGACAAATGTTGACCATCGCCAGCCTCGCCATCGTTACCGCGCACTTGGTCGCGCTCCGCTACGGGCGCCTGGCCGTGCTGGGCGCGTTCACGACTCCGGTCGTGCTGCTGATGTTCCTCGCCGCCGGCCTCGGGCACAGCGTGCCCAACGTGCCCGATGAGGTCCGTTCTCTGCTCTTGCCGGCGCACGTGTTGGTCAACGTGCTGGGCGTGGCCGCCTTCACGCTCGCGTTCGCGGTCGCCACCGCGTACCTGATCCAGGAGCGCCTGCTACGGCGTAGGCAGTTGAGTGGCCTTTTCACCCGCTTGCCCCCGCTCGACGTACTCGATTCGCTCGGGCTCAAGCTGCTGTTGATCGGCTTCCCGCTGTTCACGTTAGGCTCCGTCAGTGGCGCGTTCTGGGCAGCGAAACTTCCGATCGCACTGTCCGGCACGCAGATGCTGGGCCTCGTGGCATGGGCCGTCTTCGCGACCGTGCTCTTGCTTCGGGTGGCCGCGGGATGGCAAGGTCGGCGCGCGGCGATCGGGACCCTCCTCGGCTTCGCATGTGCGGTGGCCGTGCTGATCGGATACGCGCTACGGAGTAAGACGGGAGCGATGTAAGTGGCCCCTGAACTGATCATGGTGGGCTTGTCCCACCACACGGCCCCGCTCGAGGTACGCGAGAAGCTCGCGATCGCGGGCGAAGAGTTGCCCGAGGTCCTGCGTGCGCTGCGCGAGCGAGGGCTCGAAGAAGCGATGCTGGTCAGCACCTGCAATCGCGTCGAGATGTACGCCAGCGCGGAGAGCCCCACGCAGGCCGTGCGCGCGGTGCGCGACTACTTCAGCGCGCGCG
>JBEVNG010000253.1:0-6476 GCA_040508235.1 Polyangiales bacterium
TGCCCACGTTCGCGACCTCCAAGGCGCCGTTCGTGGCGCCTCACCACCCGCGCCTCGATCAAGGCCTGTACTACGCGAACGCGTGCATCTTCGACGGCAGCCTGTTCGGCTCGGTGATCGGCGACGGCAACCCGTACTCGTCGTACACGCGCAGCAGCTGGCTCGACCGCGTGCAGCAGAAGCTCCTGCGCAACGAGAAGCTGTTCGTCGACTCGTTCGCGGTGAACCCGTTTCCGAACGCGCCGCCCAAGTGGATCCGCGTCAGCACCGTGTTGATGACGCCGACCAGCCTGAAGGATCGCAAGGAGACCGGACACTGGTGGCACATCCGCCGCGTCGGCACGACCATCCCCGCGCGCACCATCGAGAGCTGGCCGGACGAAGTCGCGCTGCCCTTGCCCGAGCTGTTCCACCCGGACTTCATCGACTACCGCCGCCGCGCGCGGCCGCTGATCGAGCTCGGCAACGCTTGGCGCGCGGGCATGGATCCCGACGAAGCCGTCATCCAGTGCAGCGATCTCACCAGGGCCGACGTCGAGGAATTCTGGCGCGAGATCGTGCCCATGCTCGCCCGCGACCGCGGCGACTGGAGCAAGGTCCACGAGCGTGCGCACGCGCTGCTCGATCGCTACGGCATGTCGCACCTCGCGCGGCACGAGCGCCTCCTGGAGCGCTTCGCCTGGCTGCTGCGGCTGGCCACGGAGCGCCATCACTTCGCGGATCAGACGCCCAAGATCGAGATCAAGAGCAACTTCAAGTACCACCTGTTCCTGCACGAGGTGGTGCTCGACGGCCGCGAGGCGCTGCGCGAGATGTTGCAGCATCCGGAGACGGCGGCCGCGCGAGCGGCGACCACCACGGACCCGACCCAGCTCTGGGCGCTCACGCTGTTCCGCTACGACATCATGATGTTGCACCTGCGCGCGTTCCGCTGGACCGAGCTCGGCATGCGCGGGCACCAGTTCGATGGGCCTGGCCTGTTCGAGTACTACCCGCACCTGGCCGCGCAGAAGCCGCCGGACGAAGAGTTCCTCCCGGTTCCGGTGAAGCATGCCAACGGCGAGTACACGATCGAAGGGTTCTACCCACCACCGCCCGTCGCACGTGGCACAGTCCGTGGATGAAGGCTGCGTTGATCCACAGTCCCGGCGGCGGCAGCGCCTCCGAGGAAGACCTCGAGCGGGCCAAGTCCTTGCTCGGCGCCGTGCATGACCTGGACGTGAAGATCGTCGGCAAGGGCGAGAACCCCGCGTCGCTGGCGCGCGTCGCGGTCGAGGAGGGCGCGCAGCTGTTGATCGCCAGCGGCGGCGACGGCACCGTGTCCGCGGTCGCCGGCGCGCTGGTGGGCCGCACCGAGCTGACGCTCGGCATCGTGCCGCGCGGCACCGCCAACTCGATCGGCGGACACCTCGGCGTGCCGCACGACCTCGAGGCCGCCTGCAAGATCATCCTCGATGGCCACTCGCGCGTGGTGGACACCGCGGATGTCAACGGCCGCCCGTCCCTGCTGATGGCGACCATCGGCGTGCACGCCGAGGCCGTCACCGAGGTCGACCCGGACTTCAAGAAGCGCTTCGGGGCCGTCGCCTACCTGGTCGAGGAGGTGAACCGCATGCTCAGTAACGACCTGTTCGAGGTCACCATCGAGGCCGACGGACAGAAGATCTCCGCGCAGGCGAACTCGGTCGCGGTCGCCAACATCGCGCCGCCCTGGACGCTGCTCGCACAGGGCAACAAGGTCGAGCACGACGACGGCCAGCTCGACGTCACGCTGGTCGCCATCCAGGGCTTCGCCGAGGCGTTCCTGACCTCGCTGCACCTCGCCACCAGCGCCATGCGCGAGCTGCCCACCGACCGCGACAACATCGGTCACTTCCGCACCACCGAGGTGCGCATCGAGACCAAGCCCGAGAAGCGCGTGATGATCGACGGCGAGGACGCCGACGTCACGCCGATCACCGTGCGCTGCATCCCCAAGAGCCTGCGCGTGCTGGTGCCCAGGCCTGTGGAGTGATCAGGCGCGCGGCAGGTACTGGCAGGCCCAGGTCTCGCTGAGTGTCTGCTCGCCCTCGTGGAGGTAGAGCCGCAGCTCGACGGCGTCCGTGCCCTCCGCGCGCAGATCGAACTGAGCGCGCATGCGCTTGCTGTCCGGCACGGGCTCGACGAACACGTACGAGATGCTGCCGCGCGAGGGTGTGATGCGCGCGGCCAGCTTGCGGCCCGCAAGCGCGCCACCCTCGAAGTCGACCACGAACTTGGTGATGCCGGGTGGACGCGGCTTGCCGGGCTCGCCCCCGCGACCGATCCGCGTCGCGACCACGCGCGCCAGCGGCGCCGGACTGGGCTCGTCCGCGAGCCAGTGCAGGCGATAGCCGTAGTCGAGCCGAGCGCCCTTCCTCGGGGCCAGCTTGGGGCGCCAGAACGCGACCACGTTGTCGTGGATCTCGTCGTCGGTGGGGATCTCGATCAGCTGCACGCAGCCCTCGCCCCAGTCGCCGCGCGGCTCCACCCACAAGCTCGGGCGGTTCTCGTAGCGCACGCCGTCGAGGTAGTGATCGGCAACGCGATCACGCTGCATCAGGCCGAAGCCGCGCGGCGAGCGATCGAAGAAGCTCGACGTCACCGTGCGCGACGGATTGTTGAGCGGGCGCCAGATGCGCTCGCCGCTGCCCGTGTGCAGCGCGAGTCCGTCGGAGTCGTGCACCTCCGGGCGCCAGTCAATGCGATACGCCTTGTCGTACTCCGAGAACCAGAACATCGAGGTCAGCGGCGCGATGCCGAGCTGCTCGATGTCCTGGCGCAAGAACAGCGTGCAGGTCACGTCCATCACCACGCCAGTGCCGCGCGTACATACGAACGTGTACGCCCCGCACACGCTCGGTCCGTCCAACAGCGCGTAGATGATCAGCGGCTGCCCGGGCCGCGAGTCCAGGTAGAACTCGCGAAAGTCGGGGAACTCCTCGCCCGTGGGCTCGGTGGTGTTCACCGCCAGACCGCGCGCGGACAGGCCGTACTGGTTGAGCGCGCCAATCGAGCGAAAGTACGAGGCGCCCAGGAACGCCACCCAGTCCTGCGTCTTCCAGTCCGCGCGTCGCTTCGACTCGTGCACGTGAAAGCCCGCGAAGCCGGAGCCCCTGGGCAGTCCGCGCGCGGGCGAGTCCGCGGGCATGTCGAAGTAGCGCGCGTCGTACAGCACCTGGCGCGCCTTACCGTCAGCCAGCGTGTACATCTGGATGCTCTTCGGAAAGTACGCGCCTAGATGGAAGAACGTGGTGGGGAATTCCCCATCCAGCGCGTGGTCCACCTTGTAGTGGATGCGGCCCACCGTCTCGTAGTCGAGCTTCTGCACCAGCGCGGGCGCCGGCACGGCTGGCGCTCGGTACGGCTGCGCGGCGAGCTTGCGCGCGCGCTCGACCAGCCCCGCGAACGAGAACGGCTGCGGCTTTCCGAACAGCGGGCTCTCCGCGTGTGCGAGGCGAGTGCACGCACTGCAGGCGAGCAAGGCGAGGAACGAACGACGACCGATGGCGTGCATGAGCGCAGGAGGTGTGATCGCGCGCCTGCGCGCGGGCAACCTTTCAGCCTTCGAGCGCGGAGATCAGCTCGTCCAGCTCGGCGCGCTGCGAGCGCAGGCGATCGAGCAGCGCGTCCTTGCCCTGGATGTACGCCTTTGCCTCTTCGGCCAGGCTGCGCGCGGCCGTGGAGCCGCCGCGACCTATCGCCGCGCGCTCGCCACCACCCTTGCCACCGAACAGCTTCTTCCAGCTATAGAACTGGTTTGGGTAGATGCCGACCCGCTTCATCTCCGCGGTGCGATTGTCGCTAGCGAGGATCTGACGGACGATTGCCGCCTTTTCATCGCTCGAACGGCGCTTCCGGGAGCCCGCACCGGCCGCCGCCTTCTTCTTCTTCTCTGCCATCCACCCCTCCCCACGCGACGAGCTTGCGCGTGGTTTCCTCACTTCGATTACCCAGTGTCGTACCTTACTTCTTCGCTATCGCAATAACCAAACGATAATGAAGGGACATCGCGAGCGGCGCGGGGTTGAGCCCGCGCCCCAGGTGCGCTAACCGAGCCCGGTCAACCGCGTGAGAAGGAGAGCGCAAAGAGTATGGCGAGCACCCCGACCTGGAATCCGCCCAAGCCCGAAGAACGCGGCTGGACCCTCGAGAGGCACATCCTCGAAGGGCAGCTCAAGGCCAAGGGCGCGACCGGTGAGCTCACGGCGCTGCTCCAGCAGATCACGCTTTCCGCCAAGATCATCGCAAGCCGCGTGAACATGGCCGGCCTGGCGGACGTGCTCGGCCTGACCGGCGAGACGAACGTGCAAGGTGAGCAGGTCCAGAAGCTCGACGAGCTGGCGGACAACGTGCTGATCCAGCACCTGTCGCGCGGCGGCCGCGTGTGCGCGCTCGGCAGCGAGGAACAGGATCAGCCGATCCTTCCGCCCGATGGGTATCCCGCCGGCAAGTACGTCGTGATGTTCGATCCGCTCGACGGCTCCAGCAACATCGACGTCAACGTCAGCATCGGGACCATCTTCGGCGTGCACGAGCGCCGTTCGCCCGCCGGTGGCAAGGCGAACGCAGGCGACTTGCTGCAAGCAGGTTCCAAACAGGTAGCCGCCGGTTACGTAATCTACGGTTCGTCCACCATGCTCGTGTATTCCACCGGTCAGGGTGTACACGGCTTCACCCTCGATCCTTCGGTGGGTGAATTCTTCCTCTCGCACGTCGACATCAAGATCCCGCAGCGCGGCAAGATCTTCTCGGTCAACGAAGGCAACGCGCACAGCTGGGAGCCGGGCCTGCAGAAGTGGGTCGACTGGCTGAAGACGCCCAGTGAAGACAAGGCCCGTCCGTACAGCGCGCGCTACGTCGGCTCGCTGGTCGCAGACTTCCACCGCACCCTGCTCAAGGGCGGCGTGTTCGCCTATCCGCCGGACAAGAAGAACAAGAACGGCAAGCTGCGCTTGATGTACGAAGCGGCGCCGCTGGCGTTCATCGTCGAGCAGGCGGGCGGCGCGGCGTCCACGGGTGATCAGCGTGTGCTCGACATCGAGCCGAGCGAGCTGCACCAGCGTGTGCCGCTCTACATCGGCAGCAAGGCCGACGTCGAGGACGCACTCCGCTTCGCCAAGGGCTGAAGCTAGGCGCGCAGCCAGCGCTGGTAGCGCCAGCGCCCGCTCTGCTCCTCGCGCGTGACCTCGGACTGCATCGTCATGCCCTCCAGCAGCCGTGGCGTCAGCGCGCCACCGAGCTGCACGAGGGGCCCTTCGTAGATCGACAGCGACAGCTCATCGACGAGCGAGGGACTCTCGTACAACGGCGCGTTCGCGCTCGGACCCGCCTCGATGCTGATCAGCTTCGCTCCGCGCTCGCGCAGCAGCTGCACCGCGCGCCGCGGGTCGAGGTCCGACACACCCAGCACCGTGGCGTGGCCGTCGAGCTCGCGCTCCAGGGCCTCAGCGTGCTCGGGCGCCGTCAGCACCAGCTTCTCCGTGTCGTCGTCCCAGAGCGGGTGCAGGCGAGGCAGCCGACCATCGCGCGTCATGATCGCGCACAGTACTCGACCCTTGCCCAGCACTTGAACGCGATAACGCTGCAGCGCCTGTGCGTGCGGCCCCTGCAGCGAAGCCTGGTAGGTCGCCTCCAAGCGCACGATCGAGCCCGTGGTCAGGATCGCGTCGGCACGCGCGCGCGCCAGGTTGAGCAGGAAGAAGTCGCCCTCGCTCGTGGGTGCGTCGGGGCCGATCGCGATCACCTGCCGCGACGGCGCAATCGACGTCACGTGCAGCACGCCCTCGCGCGGCAGCTCGCTCACTCCGTAGAGCGCGCGCAGCCAGGCGGCTACTTCTGGTGCTTCGCTTTCCATTCGTCGTACGGCATACCGTAGACGATCTCGCGCGCCTCCGGGTCGCTCAACGCCACCCCGCGCTCCTCGGCCGCCGCGCGATACCACTTGGAGAGGCAATTGCGGCAGAACCCGGCCAGGTTCATCAGGTCGATGTTCTGCACGTCCGTGCGCTCGCGCAGGTGCGACACCAAGCGACGGAAGGCCGCCGCCTCCAGCTCCGTACGCTCGCGCTCGCTCAGCTCCGCCATCAGTTGATGACGCCGAGCCGACGCGCGATCTCCGCCGCCAGCTCGCGGTAGTGCACCGCGCCGCGCGACTTCTCGTCGTGTTCGAAGATCTCCACGCCGTTGTGCTGCGCGCGCGAGAGGCTGGTGCTGATGCCGATCTTCACCGGCAGCAACGACTCGCCGTAGTTCTGCTGCAGGGACGTCAGCACGGCCTCGTTCATGGACGGCGTGCGCGTGTCGTGGCGCGTGATCACCACGCCGAGCAGGTCGAGCGCGGGGTTGAGGCGCGCGCCCACTTGCTGCGCCTGCGTCAGCAGGTTGTCCACGCCGCGGAGCGCCAGCGGCGACAGGTCGCACGGCACCAACAGGTAGTCGCTGGCGACCAGCGCGTT
>JBEVNG010000262.1:0-8739 GCA_040508235.1 Polyangiales bacterium
GTCGTACGCGAAGTCGCGCAGCGCTTCGCCGGCGGCGACCCGAACCTCGGGCGATGCATGGTTGAGGATGCGCAGCAGCGTGTCCGCGCTGCGGGCGCTCTGCGCCTGCGCGCACAGGTCCGCCAGCCGCGCCAGCCGGGCGGCCGCCTCGACCCCATCCGAGAGGCCGAAGGCGTGCTCCGTGGCGCGCTCGAACTCGCGCGCCAGGGTGTCCGTGTCCGCCTCGCTCTTCGGGTAGGCGAGCAGGGCTGCCTCGGCCTCGCGCAGCTTGCGATCGGCTTCGAACAGGGCGTCGAGGAGGGGCTTGGCGCTCATGGGCCCTACTTATGGCAAGGCCCCATCACTCCGTCCAACCGCTCCGCGTTTCATGTATCCTTTCCCGGTGGCGAAGAAGAAGACGGGGGGCCGCCCGCGCACGGAGGAGCGCGAGCGCGTGCGCCAGCGAGAGAAACTTTACGAGGCGCGCGCCAAGCTCGCCCTACTCGAGCCGGGCGGCAGCGCCGACCGACCGCTGGACGTGAGCTCCGCGTCCGTGGTCGAGAGTCGCGCCGAGGCGGAGCCATGCTTGCGCTGCAACCAGCCCATGCGCGCGGCCGAGCACACCACGCACGCGAGCCCCAACGGCCTGCTGCGCAAGGTGAAGCTGCAGTGCCGTGACTGCGGCAGCACACGCGAGCTGTACCTGCGCATCGTCGGCAGCTACCTCAACTAGCGGTCGAAATCGCAGGCCCGCTCGCACTTGCACGTGGTGAAGTCCCACGTGCGCATGGCTTGGGCTACCCACCACGCGCTCAACTAGCGCACCAGCGGCTGCAGCTCGTTGAGCAAGGCGTTGACGCGGTCGATGGCGTCACCTTCTTCGTGCTCGTCGAAGCGGGCGGTGAGCTTGCGGTCGGGCGTGAGCTTGAGGCGCGCCTTTTCCTTGGTGACGAGCACGACCAGGCGCGCGACGTCGAGTGGCGAATCGTCGGCCAGGTGCAGCGTGACGCGCGTGCGGGAGGCCTCGCAGCCAAGCACGCTCAGCCGGCGCAGCTCGGGCTTGAGCGCCATCGCGCGCACGAAGGTGCGAGCCGCGTCCGGTGGCGGCCCGAAGCGATCTTCCATCTCCTCGGCGATCGACTCGACCTCGTTCTCCGTGCCCGCGCCGGCGAAGCGCTTGTAGAGCGACAGGCGCACGCCGATATCGTCGATGTAGTCGTCGGGCAAGAGCAGCGGCGTGTCGAGGTTGAGGTCCGGATCGACGGTGTGCTGGATGGGCTGGCCACGCTGCTCGGCGATCGCTTCCTCCAGCATGCGCAGGAACAGATCGAAGCCGACGGCGCTCACCGTGCCGCTCTGCTCCGCGCCGATCACGTCGCCCGCGCCGCGCAGCTCCAGATCGAGCGAGGCGACCTTGAAGCCCGAGCCGAGCTCGGTGAAGCGCTCCAGCGCCGCGATCCGCAGCCGCGCCTCGTCGCTCATGGTGTTGGGCGGCGGCGCGACCAGGTAGCAGTAGGCGCGCTCGCGCGAGCGGCCCACGCGCCCGCGCAGCTGGTAGAGCTGCGACAGGCCGTAGTGATCGGCGCGGTCGATGATCATCGTGTTCGCGCGCGGGATGTCGAGGCCACTCTCGATGATCGCGGTCGAGCACAGCACGTCGTAGCGGCCGGCCACGAAGTCGGCCATCACGCGCTCCAGCTGCACCTCGTTCATCTGTCCGTGCGCCAGCGCGACGCGCGCCTCCGGCACCAGCTCCTGGATGCGCGCCGCACGCTCGGCCAGCGACTCGATGCGGTTGTGCACCATGAACGCCTGGCCCCCGCGCGCGAGCTCGCGCCTGATCGCTTCCTTGAGCACGTGGGGATCCCAGCGCGTGACGAACGTACGCACCGCGCGCCGATCGACCGGCGGCGTGGTGATCAGCGACAGATCGCGCAGCCCGGAGACGGCCATCTGCAAGGTGCGCGGGATCGGTGTCGCGCTGAGCGTCAGCACGTCCACCTGCGTGCGCATGACCTTGATGCGCTCCTTGTGCGCCACGCCAAAGCGCTGTTCCTCGTCGACCACCAGCAAGCCGAGGTTCTTGAAGTGCACGTCCTTCGACAGGATGCGGTGCGTGCCGATCACGATGTCGACCTTGCCTTCTTTCAAGGCGGCCAACGTCTTGCTTTGGTCTTCCTTGCTCACGAAGCGCGACAGCTGCGCGATCTTGATGGGGTAGCCGGCCATGCGGCGCTCGAACGAGCTGGCGTGCTGCTGCGCGAGCACGGTAGTCGGGCAGAGCACCGCGACCTGACGCCCGGCCATCGCCACGCGGAACGCCGCGCGCATCGCGACCTCGGTCTTGCCGAAGCCGACGTCGCCGCACACCACGCGGTCCATGGCGCGCTTCTCGCCGAGGTCCGAGAGCACGTCGTCGATGGCGCGCGTCTGGTCGGGCGTCTCGTCGAACGGGAAGCTGGCCTCGAACTCGGCGTAGGCGCGGTCTTCCTCGGCCAGCGGCGGGCGCTCCACCGCGGCGCGCTGCGCGTACAGCTTGAGCAGGTCGTCGGCCAGCTGCTTGACCTCGTCCTTGGCGCGCGCCTTGGTCTTGGCGAAGGTCTGACCACCGAGCTTGTCCAGCTTGGGCGTCTTGCCCTCGGCGCTGGAGTGCTTCTGGATCTGGTTGAGCCGCGTGACCGGCAGGAACAGCTTGCCGCCGACGTACTCCACGAGCAGCACTTCGACGCTGACGGGCTTCATGCCCTGCAGCTCTTCGTAGCGCGACAGCGGCATCGTCTTCTTCTCGAGCCCCAGGTAGCGACCGACGCCGTGCTCGGTATGCACGATGTAGTCGCCCACGCTCAGTGCGGAGAGGTCGTCGAGGAAGGCCTCGCTGTTGGACTTCTTCTGCTTGCGCGCGGCCGCCTGGCGCGAGGGGCGGTCGCCGAAGATCTCGCTCTCGGTGACGCACGCCAGGCCCGCCGTCGCGAGCACGAAGCCGCGCCCGAGGTCCCCCAGCACGACCTGCACGTTGCCGCGGATGGGCGACTTGAGCAGGTCCGGCGTGAACGGCTCGACGCTGCGGGCGAGATCGATGCCGTAGCCCTTCAGCAAACCGGCGATGCGGTCGCCCTGCGTGCGCGTGCGCGCGGTGACCAGCACGCGCAGGCCGCTCTCCAGGAAGCCGCGCATCGCGTTGGCCAGCGGCGTGAGCGCGTCGAAGCCGCTCTCCTTGCGCTGCTGCTTGAGCGCCGTCAGCAGCGGGCCGTGGTCCTCGCCGCCCAGCGCGCGGATCGAGTCCGGGGCGTGCGCTTCGAACACCGACAGCGGCGACTCGTCGTCCTCCGGGGTGCCGGCGATCGCCAGCGTGTGCACGGCCGCCACCGGGTGCGGCTCGAGCGCGTCCTTGAGATCGTGCGTCGAGATGTAGAGCTGGTCGACCTTGTACGCCGGCACGCTCGCCACCTGCGCCTCGCGATCCGCGTACGCGCGCTCGCGCTCCTCGGTGGCTGCGTTGGCGACCGCGGTCGGGTCGACGATCACGCAGCGCAGGTCGGACGGCAGGTAGTCGAACAGCGTCTCCAGCTTGTCGTAGTACGCCGGCAACAGCGCATCGACGCCGAGCACGCTGCGCCCGGTGTCGAGCTCGTCGAGCAGCTCGCTGCGGCGCTTGCTCGGCATGTTGAACGAGTCGGCCAGGTCGCTGACGCGCTCGCGTACGTGCTTGCGCGTCTGCGCGTCGGTGAGAGTCTGGCGCGCCGGATGGATGAACACGTGATCGCGCTCGCCCAGCGTGCGCTGGCTGTCCGGGTCGAAGCTCTTGATCGACGCGATCAGCTCGTCATCCAGCTCGATGCGCGCGGGGTTGTCGGCGTGCGGGGGGTAGACGTCGATCAGCGCGCCGCGCACCGCGAACGAGCCCGGGTCCTCCACGATCGGCACGCGCAGGTAGCCCGAGCTGATCAGCAGCTCGATCAGCTCGTCGCGGTCGACGATGTCGGTGACGCGCAGCTGGCGCGAGCGCGCCTGCAAGATCGAGCGCGGGGCCACGCGCCGCAACAGTCCCTGCACGGAGGTGACGAGGAACTGCCAGGGCAAGCCGTGCGCGAGGTGGCAGAGCGCGGCCACACGCTCCATCGCGGACTTGCGGTCGGAGGCGACCTGCAGGAACGGCGTGGTGTCCGGCGCCGGGAAGCGCAAGACGGGCAGCGGGTCTTCCCCGGCCGCGGTGGCGACACCAAAGAAGCGCAGGTCCCGCGCCACCTGCTGGGCGCTGTCCTGGTCCGCCGTGATGATCAACATCGGCGGCGCGCCGTTGCGGGCCCCCTCGGTGAGCACCAACGCCAGCGCGCTGCCCGGCAGCCCGCTCAGATCCACCCGCTCGCGCGCGGCGAGCGCACGAGATGCCTGCGCCAACGTGGTGTTGGCGCGCGTGAGCCCGGCCTCGAGCACGAACCGATCGGGACTTCCTGGAATGGCCACCAACCCAGGTGGTAGCCCCTCCAAGAAACCCCGCAACTCCGAGACGGCGACGCGAGAGAACACGAGCTCGTCGGCGGTTCGCACGGCGCTCGTGGGTGAGGCCCTGGCCGCGTCCGGCGGTGCGCTTGCTTTCCGTCCGGTCAGACCGCGGCGTACTGGTCGCGTAGCTCTTGCTTGGCGGCGCGGCGTTCGCGGCGGATCTCCAGGCCGTTGGCGAGCAGGGCCTCGAGGGCGGTCTTCACCTCCAGCTGGAACGCGCGCACGGCGGACTCGTCGTCCGAGCTGGCGACGGGCGGCGTGAGGGGCGCGCCGAAGAAATAATGGAACTGCGTGGCGCGCAGCTTGGGCATGTAGAGCGGCGGGATCGACTCCGGCTTGAGGAAGCTGGAGAACAGCTTGCCGGCGAACGAGTTGCGCACGGTGTCGCTGCCGACCACCTGGGTGAGCAGGTCGTCCGAGCCGATGCAGGCCACCGGCACGACCGGCCGCTGTGCATCGAGCGCGACGCGGGCGAAGCCGAGGCGGCCCTCCCAGTTGAGCGTGTAGCGCTGCGATGGATCGCGCGTGGTCTCGCGTGCGCCCCCCGGGTACACCAGCACCGCGTCGCCGTGCATCAGCAGCGCATGCGCGTTGTCGGGCGAGCCCTCGACGCCGGCCACCGCGCGCGCCAGCGAGCGTCCGACTGGGTTCGCGAACATGAAGCGGTCGCCCAGCGCGCGCACGATCCGTCCGCTGTCGCGGAACAGGGTGTGGATCAACATGCCGGTGTCGATCGCCAGCGGTCCGTGGTTGCCCACCAGCAGACAGCCTCCCTCGGGGATGCGGTCGGCGTCGTGGAGCACGCTGCGGATGACCTTCGCGAGCGGGTAGTTGCGCAGGTAGCGCTCGACGTACGGGCGATCGAAGCGCAGCTGGGGCGGCAGATCGGCGGTGGACATGCGCGACTGAAGTTACGCGCCGCGGGAACCGCGTCGAGGGTGGCCGCGCATTTTCTGAGTGCGGTTACCCACCAGGCAGAAACGAAGACGGCCCGACCGAGGTCGAGCCGTCATGGTCTGGCGAGTCGCGAGCGCTCAGCTCATGCGCTCGAGGATGTGCGTCACCACGGTGGCGCCGGTGCCGCCGATGTTCTGGATCATGGCGACCTTGGGATCCTTCACCTGGTTCGCGCCGGCATTGCCGGTCAGCTGCTGGAAGGTCTCGACGAGCTGGTAGACGCCGGTGGCGCCGACCGGGTGGCCACGGCCCTTGAGGCCGCCCATCGTGGTGATCGGCAGGCGACCGGTGGTGACGATGTCGCCCTCCACACCGAGCGTGTAGCCGCGGCCCTCGGACGCGAAGCCGGAGGCCTCGAGCGAGAGGATGCTCATCACCGTGTAGGCGTCGTGACACTCGAAGATGTCGATGTCCTCGGGCTTCATCTTCGCCTGCTCGAAGGCGCGCTTGGCCGAGCGCTCCACGCCGGCGAGGCGCAGCAGCTTCTCGCGGTCGTCGAGGCCGAGCGTGTCGGTGCCCACGGCCGAGGCGCGGATCTTCACCACCGGCTGCCCCTCGCGGGCGAGGCGCATGGCGACGTCCTCGGACACCATCACGATGGCGGCGGAGCCATCGCAGATGGGCGAGATGTCGAACAGCTTGAGCGGGCCTTCCACGTCGCGCGCGGCCTGGTAGGTCGCGAAGTCGATCTCCTTGTGGAAGAGCGCGTTCGGGTTCCGGTTCGCGTTGTGGTGCGCGTTGATCGCGAACGGCGCGAACACGCGGTTGTCGACCTTGTAGGTGTCCAGGTACGCCTGCATCAGGCGCGCGTTGAGCGAGACGAAGCTGGCGCCGTGGCTGCCTTCCTTCTCCCAGTCCGACGCCGTGGCCAGGCCGCGCGTGACCTTCTCCTTGGGCGCGTGCGTCATGCGCTCCACGCCCGCCACCACGACCACGTCGTGGGCACCGGACTGGATCGCCATCACGCCCATGCGCGCCGCGGCGCCCCCGGAGCCGCACGCGGCTTCCACGGTCGCTGCCTCGATACCGCCCAAGCCCGCATGCTGCGCGACCAGTGCGGAGAGCTGCTGCTGCTCCGACAGGATGCCGCTAAGCATGTTGCCGACGTACAGCGCGGACGGACCTTCGAGACGGCTGTTCTGGATCGCGGCTCGTACGGCGGCGGCCCCAAGCTGACGTACGTCATCCGTACTCGCCTTGCTCACAGGGGTTTGCCCAACACCAGCGATGAACACGTTGCGCACGCCGTACCTCCTCGCGTCGACCTATTTACAAATCAACACGTACGGAAGCTGTAGCAGAAGAAATTGGCGCGACGCAAGGTAAACATCGGCGTCACTCCCAGGTTTTGCGGGGATAAACAGGCGTCAAAATGCGGGCTTTCCGGTCATCTTTTCGAGTTAACGGATTGGCGATCGACTGTTAAGCGGTCGTAAATGACGCGCGAGCCGACACCTCGGGTGCGTTAGGCGACCGTTCGGGCAGGTAGGTGCACCGCTGGCGTCACGCACTTTGGCCGCAAACGTTGCATCTGCTACATCCGCCGGCCACCGCCCCTCCGAGACTGAACTGACACGTCAGTCTAGTTTTTGGGTTCCCTTCCTGACGAACCCTCGCTAGCTTTCACCCGGCTTCAGCCAGGGAGCCCCCGCTTGTCGAACGAGACCGCAGCATTTTTCCGGGTCGAAGGCGTCCTCGTGGACCGAGGCGCGCTCGCCGCATCCGCGTACTTCGCCAGCAACGCGCAGGGATTCACCGAGCGCGCCGTGCGCATCGGTGCGCTCGCCCTCGGCGCGCCGCTGTATTCGTTCCTCGCCAACAGTGATCGCACGCTCGCCACGCGCGCCGCCTACGCGGCACTCCGCCACATGTCGGAAGATCGCGTCATCGAGCTCGCGGACGAGTATTACAGCGACGTGTTGAAGGAGCGCATCTACGAGCGCGGCCGCGAGCTGCTCAAGCAGGCACGCCGTGACAAGGCGAAGGTCGTGCTGATCAGCGACGGCATCGAGCCCGTGGTCGCGAAGCTGGCCGAGGAACTGGGCGCGGACGACTTCGTCTGCAACCGCCTCGAGTTCGCGCGCGGCGAAGCCACCGGCAAGCTGCTCGACCCGGTGGTCGGTGGCCACGACGGTGGCGCGTTCGCCAAACGCTACGCCGAGCAGCACGGGCTCACGCTCGCACGCTCGCTCGCCTACGCGGCGCACGGCGCCGACGTCCTTCTACTCTCCACGGTCGGCCGCCCCTGCGCGGTCAATCCGGACTTCGCGCTGCGCGCCGCGGCGCGCGACGCCGACTGGCCGGTGCTCGAGTATCGCTGACGTACGCACTCGTGGAAAGCGCGCGGGTCGTTCGCGCGCGAGCAAACTTGGGTGCGGGGCTCGGTTGGGGTGGGGCTGCGAAATGCGGAGCGAGGAAGCAATGAAGGAGTCGCTGTCGGTTCAGCGCGCGCTTGCGGGGCGGCACATCCTCTTTACCGGGGCGAGCGGCTTCCTCGGCAAGGTCTGGCTCACCATGATGCTGGACAAGGTGCCCGAGGTGGGCCGCATCTACGTGCTCCTGCGCGGCAAGAAGAACCAGCCCGCGCGCGCGCGCTTCGACCAGATGGTCAACGACTCGTACGCGTTCAGTAAGCTCCACGAGCTGCACGGCGAGGCCTTCTCGCGCTTTCTCGCCGAGCGCGTCGAGGTGGTGCCGGGAGACGTCAGCCGGCCCGGCCTCGGCATCGAGCCCAAGCACGCCGAGCGCATCTTGCAGAAGCTCGACATGGTCGTGCACTGCGCCGGTCAGGTCGACTTCAACCCGGAGCTGCACGAGGCGGTCGAGACCAACCTCGAGGGCACCATCCACGCGGCCGAGTTCTGCGCGCGCGCCAAGGACGCGGGCTTCGTGCAGGTGTCGACCTGCTTCGTCGCCGGCAACCGCGAGGGACGCATCCTGGAGGAGGTCGACGCCACGCTGTCGCCGAACGACACCAAGTTCGACGTCGAGGCCGAGTACCTGCACCTCAAGCAGCTGATCGCCCAGGTGCGCGAGGACTGCACCAGCCCGGCCGCGATCGAGAAGCTGCGCGCCGAGGTGACCGAGAACATCGCCGCCAAGGGCCACGATCCGGGCAACACCGCGCTGATCGAGCGCATCATGAAGCGCGAGGAAAAGGCGCGCCTGAGCGAGCGCCTGGTCGACGTGGGCAAGGACCGCGCGGCCGAGCTCGGCTGGCCGAACGTCTACACGTTCACCAAGAGCATGGGCGAGTCGATGCTGCTCGTGCGCTTCCCGAACCTGCGCAAGACCTTCTTC
>JBEVNG010000265.1:0-17305 GCA_040508235.1 Polyangiales bacterium
AAGTGGTGATGGAGGCGGACATCACGATGTATGTCTCCTTGCGTAAGGGCTGACGGTCGTAAAGCTACGGGCGTGCGTCTCTGGCTCGCTCTCCTCCTCGCCTCCTCCCTCACGCTGACAGCTCACGCCCAGGACGCGCCTGCGGGCGAAGACGAACCTGCCCCCGAGCCCAAGGATGGGCAGCAAGGCGGAGAGGAAGGCGGCAAGCGCGGCGACGAGAAGCCGCCCGAGCAAGAGGACAAGGGCTTCGACGAGGAGGCCGACTACCTGGCGCTCGCGGACGCGCCGGTGTTCCTGCCGCGCAGCTACCTGTACTGGGGCACCGCGACCGGACCCAAGTACGCGCGCGAGGATCTCACGTTCGCGCTCGAGTACGCGCTGCACCTCTCGATCTACAGCAACGTGCGCGACGTCGCGCTCAACGGCCGCAACTGGGCGGGCGCCGCCACGCTGACGTTCGAAGGCGACCTGCGCATGCTCAACAGCGAGTCCAAGCCGGTGCGCATGCCGTCGTACCGGCCGAACTTGAACGGTCAGCTGTTCTACGTCTGGCATCGGCCGCAGCCGGTGTTGTTCGGGCTGCGCTTCGCGCTGGAGCACTACTCCAACGGCCAGGAGCAGTGCGCGTTCGACCGCACGCAGCCCGACGAGTCGGAGGCCTGCAAGCAGGTCACGGACGCCGTCACCAGCCCCGGCCGGCAGCTCAACCGCATCAACGGCAACTTCGCCACCAATGGCTACATCTTCGAGCTGTACGGGCGCATCCACCAGACCAACTCGAAGGGCGTGGCGATCGGACACCTGGCCGTGGGCTTCGGCGCCTTTGGCCTGATGCAGCGCGGCTCGCTCGCGCTGGAGCCGTACATGCGTCGGCTGTATGGCTGGGGCCGGCTGTCGCTGAACCTGGAGGCCAAGAAGCGCTTCGGCTGGGCCACCCTGACCGCGCGCCTCAGCGGCACCTACTACCCGAGCACCGACGGCAGCACGCCCAACAAGTCCGGCAGCGCGGAGGTGGTCGCGGGCCCGTACTGGCTGACCGGGCTCGGCTTCTTCGCTCGCTACTACGCCGGCCGCGACTTCTACAACGCGTTCTTCGTCGACAACATCCAGCAATTCGCCGCCGGCCTGGCCTGGGACGGCGAGCGCCCATTCAAGTTCAAGCGCGACTGATCACTCGGCCTCGACGAACTCCGGGCAGCTCCACACGCCGTCGTCCGAGCGTGTGCACACGGGCAGCCAGGTCTCGTCGGGCGGCACCCACTCGGTGATCAGGTCCTTGAACTCCAGGATGCCTGGGATCTTGGGCTCGACCACGTTGGTCATGCAGCGCGCGATGCGCAGCGCGCGGCCGTGGTAGCGCAAGGTCGCGTTGCGCACGACCAACGAGAACGTGAGCAAGCTGCGGTCGGTGACGTGCGCCGCGCGCTCGACGATCAGGCCCGGCGTGAGCAGCGTCGCCTCGAACGCCTCCTGCCCGTCGAGGATCACCTCGTGCAGCAGCAGGTGGAAGCGGAAGTTGGAGCGCTTCTCCAGCTTGGGCTCGACGTCGCCGTAGAAGTGCGGCTCGACGCGCAGGCGCAGCATGTACACGTAGCGCTCGGCCAGGCGCTCGAAGCGCAGCAGCTGAGCTTTGCCAAAGCGATCGACCATCGCCTCGGCGATGTCATCGATCAGCGCGTAGCTCTCGCGGCCGGACGCCACCGCGGGCACGAAGTCCTCCCAGAAGCGTGCGACCTCGTCCTCGCTCAGGTCGCTGTGGGCGCGCACCGCGTCGCGGTCGAGCGCCCGGTTGTCGCGCACCATCGCGCGCAGCGCGAAGCTCTTCTTGCGCCAGTGCACGAAGTCCGGGTGGAACAGCTCGGGCGGCGGCAGCCAGTGCTCCCACACCAGCGGGTCGAGCTCTCGCGGGGGAAACGCGACGCCGAGGTGCCGCGCGCGCCAGCGATGCCCGGCGTCCATCGCCTGAGGTGACAGCGCACGCAGGCTGACGCGCACGAAGCGCGGCGGTCGGTTGGGGAACGGATTGTGGCCGAGCAACGCGAGCACGCTCGGCTCGCCCTCGATCAAGCGCTGCCCCAGCCGCTCCAGCCAGTTGAAGTGGGAGAACGGCGAGAACCCGATCACCTTGCCCGCACCGACCAGGCTGCCGAGGTAGTCGCTCTCGCTCATGCCGGAGCCCGCGTACACACACAGGTGGTCGATGCGCGGATGGTGCGGGGCCACGATCGGACACGGGCTGTCCGGCTCGGTGGGCATGTAGCGATAGCCGTACGGCTTGAACAGCTGGCCGTCCTCGCTGCCCTCGAACACCGGCACCACCTTGATCGGCGGCGACGAGTTGGGAGGGAACACGCCATACGCGTGGATCAGCCGGAACGGCGCCAGCGCGCGGTAGAAGCCGATCAGCCCGCGCAGCCAGGGCCGCTTCCAGGTGATGTCCTCGAACGGCCAGTGGATGAACGTGTGCGTCGCCCAGCTGTTGACGGGGAAGTAGAGCAGCGAGCCGAACAGCAGGAGAAACAGCGCGGCGTGCGTGAGTGGGTACGAAAGCAGCTGCGCGCTGGTGGTGTCGAACAACGAGCTCTGGGTGTCGAGCAGCGCGACGCACAGCGCGCCGTAGCCGAGGTTGAAGAAGCCCCAGTTGCCGGTGATCCAGATGCCGCCCATCAGCATGGTCAGGCCGATCGCGCCGACCGCGCGTGGCACGCCGCGAAAGAACGAAAGCCCGGGGCACACCACCTCGACGAACCACATGAACACGTACGACACGCGCAACAGCCACGCGGGCGCGTGCTGCATCGCGAAGCCGATCGGCGTGCAGATCGGCATCCAGGCCAGGAAGCCGCGCAGGTACAGGCTGTCGCCCGGCTTGGTGCCGATGAACTTCAGCTTGGCGAAGCCCCACATCAGCCGGATCAGCAGGAAGCGGAACGCGAACGCCGCGATCGGCAGCGGCAGCTCGGCCACCTCCAGCATGGGCAGCGACGGCACGCTGGGCAGGAACAGCGCGAGCACGCCCGCCTCCAGCAGCAGGCAGTCCCACGGGAACATCAGCGCGCAGACGTCGAGCGACAGGTAGATCAGCCAGCACGCGAACAGCGCCGCCCAGCTGGCAGGCCCTCCGTAGGCCGCGGCCAGGCCGGCGACGATGCCGATGCGCGGCAGTGCCCAGAGCATGCGGTCGCTGCTGTCGAGCCAGAGCAAGGTGGGCAGGCGCACGAAGCGCAGCGGCCCCGGGAAGTGCGTGCGCATCGCGTCCAGCTGCGCGTGCGCGGGCGAGATCCCGCGGCGCCCGACCAGGCCCAGCACCTGCGGCGCCAGCGAGGCGAAGGCGACCGCGAACAGGAGCCCGACGATGCGCGGGACCAAGCCCCAAACGAGCGACGGCGGGAGGCCGGCCGCGAGCCAGTCGATCACGGAATGCACGAGTCTCTATACCGCCTTGTCGCACCGGCGTGGAGACACAGGATATTTCAGCTGAGACTGGCTCGGTTGACCGAGATTCCCGGGCCAATGGCAGTGGAGTCCGTGCGAGAGGGCTGCGAGGTCAACCCCGATCCGCGCCGGCGGAGATACATTTCCGCGCATGCAGATGGTGCCGACCCCCGGACAACCCTGTTACTCCGCGCGCCTGCTCGCGCCCTTCGTGGGCCTGTTGCGCGAGCACCGGCAGATCCCCGAGGCGTCCCTCAGCTGGCTGGCGTCGCTCGACCCGGACGAACGTGTGCACGTCAGCGCGGTGAACTCGCTGCTCGACGTCGCGCTGCAGCTCACCGGCGACCCGCTGCTCGGGCTCAAGGCCACGTCACGGCTGTCCGCTGGCGACGTGGGCATCTTCGACTTCATCATGAGCTCCGCCCGCACCGTGCGCGCTGCGCTGGAGGCCGCCAGCCGCTACATGCGGCTGCTCAACGACAGCGCCGAGTGGAAGGTCGAGGTCGACGCCGGTCGCGTGGTGGTGCGGCTGGAGAGCTCGGTGCGGCTGGCCGCGGCGGCGGAGGATTTCGGGCTCGTGGGCTTGATCCGCAACCAGTCGCCCAACTGGCCCGAGGGCATGCTCGACGAGCTCGACGTGTGGCTCGCGCATCCGCCGCCCGACGACCTCGAGCCGTACGTGGAGCTGCTGGGCGCGGCGCGGCTGCACTTCCACTCACCGCTGACAGGCTTCGGCTTCCCCGAGCGCTTCCTGGAGCTGCCGCTGCGCAACGCGGACGCGCGCCTGCACGACGTGCTGTGCCGCTACGGCGAGTCGACGCTGGCCGCGCTACCGCAAGCGGAGAGCGTGACCGAGAAAGTGCGGCGCTTCGTGGTCGAGCAGCTGGCCAGCGGCAACTTCAGCCTGGAGGATGCCGCGCGCCGCATGCGCATGAGCTCGCGTACGCTGGGCCGCCGGCTCGCCGAGGAGGGCACGACGTTCAAGCAGCTGGTCGACGACGTGCGCAAGTCGGTGGCGCTGCGCCTGGTCGCCGGGCACGACCTCGGCTTGTCGGAGGTGGCGCTGCTGGCGGGCTTCACCGAGACGCCGTCGTTCTATCGCGCGTTCCGGCGCTGGACCGCGGTCACACCGAGCCAGTACCGCCACGCTCACCGCGGCGATCTGCGCGGGATCCGTTAACGCAGCACGCGCTGGAGCGTGGCAAAGCGCGCGAGCGGCAGCTCGTCGCCGGCGCTGAAGCGCGCCTGCCGCGCGTCGTCGGGCCCCCAGCCGGAGTACGGCGAGCACTGGCCGGGCTGGTCCCACTGCACGAACAGCGGCCCGTCCTCGAGCCGCGCACCGAGCCTGCGCACGAACACCCCGGGACACACCACCTCGCTGCGCGTGGTCACGCGCACCAGCGCCCCCGGCGCGTGCTCCGCGCAGCTGGGGTTCAGCACGGTTTGGGCGCAGTCCGAGCTCGAAGAGCCATCGATCGCCAGCGTGAGCGGCAGGCACGCGTACTGGTCCGTGCCGAGCCGCTCGGCGCGACAGGCGATGCCGAGCTCCTGGTCCCAGTAGCGATCGATCGCGATCAGCTCGCCGGCATCGTTGTAGAGCGAGAGCGCCTGCAAGCGACCGCTGCCCTCTCGACGCAGCGCGAGGCGAGTCAGGCTCGACGGCGCGCGCTCCGCGCCCTTCGTGTAGTGCGGCCTCGGGGCAGGAGGGAGCCCACGGCAACCCTCCGCGCTTCCCAGGAAGACCCTGCTAGCCGGCGCCGCCACGTGCAGGAAGCGCGCACCGCGCAGCGGCGCGTCGCAGCTGCCGGACTCCTCGAGCAGCAGCTCGGGCGGCCGATCCGGTTGGCACCAGTCGCGCTTCACCTCGAAGTAGAGCGGCACGGAGCAGGCCTCGTCGGCATAGCTCCTCGGGTCCGCCATGCCCTCGCGCGCGAGGCAGAACCCGCCCTGCTCGTACGCGACGGGGCGACACGGTGTGCCGCTGGCGTCGACCGGTGCCGAGGGCAACTCGCTGCCGTCCTCGCCGACGTCGAACATCATCGCGGGCGTGCCGACGCCGCGTCGTGGGGCGGACAGCGCGACCCAGCGCTCGGCCGGCACCACCTCCGCCTCGCGCCACACGCGCAGGCGGTTCAGGTCGGCGCGGAACGCGTCCACGGTCTGATCACGCACGGCCCTGCATGCGCTGCTGCCGTCCGGCAGGCCATGCGCGCGGTACAGCGTCGCCGTGCGCAGGTCCTGCTCCTCGCTCACCAGCCGCACCACCTCGTAGCGAGGCGTGCACTCGTCGCCGGCGGCGAGCATGCGGCGCGCGTACAGCACGGACGGCGACGGCTCGCACGTGCTCGTGGTGTACAACATCCCAGAGCAGCTCGCGTCGCGGAAGAAGCCGAGTCCTCCCGCGAACGCTGCCGGCGGCGGCAGGCAGCGCAGCACGCCATCGCTCGCGAGGGCGGGGGAGCAATCGGTCCGCAGCTCGCTGTCGTACCAGCCCTGCACCGCATCGGGTGCACCGGGGACCTGCAGCGCGATCTGCTTCAGCCTCGTCTCACCCAGGTCTTCCGAGGCGCACGCCACCAAGCACACGAGCACCAGCCAACGCATCCACGATTCTTGCCGCGTCGCGCGCCGACGCAACATCACGTTCGTCACGGTACGACCTGCTCGAACAGCGCGAAGGCCGTGGCCGGCAGCTCTTCGGCGCTCATGGAGACGCTGCCGCTCGTACCAAACAGATCGGTCGTGTCGACGCGGCAGGAGTCGCCGAGACCGCCGAGACCGCCGAGGCCTCCGCGCACGTAGGAGGTCCCGCTCGCGACCGGCGCTCCCAGTCGCACGGCGCGCATCCCGCAGAGCCCCGGCAGCGAGGCGAGCTGTCCCGCCATCGGTGCCTCGCAACCGACGCGCGCGCGTGGCTCGCTGCAGCCCGGGTCCGCGAACACCTCGTTGGCGTACTGGCGCGGCAGGCAGCGGTAGCTTCCGTCCGCGGCGCGCATCGGGGTGCAGACCATCGACAGCGCGCGGTCCCAGTAATGCAGCACCGTGCGCTGACCGCGCTCATCCACATGCGCCACCGCTTGCAGGCGAGCGCTGCCTTCGCGCGTCAGCGGCACGGCCGGCAGCGAGCTCAGGGGCAGCTCGAGTCCGCGCACGTAGACGCGCTCGCCGTCAGGGTTGGGCTCGCAGGCGCCCCCGAGCGACCTGCGCTCGTGGCTCTCGCTCTGCTCCTGCACGCCGTAGAGGCGCGCGCTCGGCAGCTCGGTGCCGCAGCGCTGGCTCGTCTCCAGGACGTGCCGCGGGGCCTGCTCTTCCGCTCCGCACAAAGGCGGGAGGTGGTACACGGGCGTGAGGCACCGGGCATCGGCGTACGCCTGGAACTTCGCGTAGCCGAGCTCGCCGATGCAGTAGGCGCCCTGCTCGAACGCCTGCACCCAGCAGCTCGCGCCGCGCTCGTCCTGCTGCTCGCGCACGATGCGCGCACCGTCCTCGAGCACGTCGTACACGCGCACCGGCACGCCCGCGGTGCGCTCCTCGCTCACCACGCGCGCGAACGTCGCCGGGTCGACCGCGCGCTTGCGGCGAAACTTGGCCACGTTCGCGGCCTGCGTGTTCAGCAGCCGCGTGTTCTCCGGCTCGAGGCGCACGCACGTCGCTCGCCCATCCGCGTCGCGCGAGCGCAGGAAGTGCGCCGTGACCTCCGCGATCGGCTCCAGCTCGACGACCTCCACCCTCCCATCGCACTCGTCCGGAGGCGGCGTGATCAGCCCGTAGCGCGACGTCGGCTCGTCGCAGTACGCCTTGCTGTAGAGCAGCTCACGCGTGCAGTCTTCGTCCACGAACATCCCCAGCGACGACACGCCCGTGGGCAGGCATCTTCGCTCGCCGTCGGCGGCCGTCGCGACCTTGCATTCCACGTCGAGCTGCGTGTCTTGCCAGCCGAGCGGGTGATCGGGCACACCTTCCGCGCGCAGCATGATCGGCTGCACGCGCGTCGAGCCGACGACCGCGCCGGGAGCCAGCTCGGCGTCGCAGCCGAACAGAAGGGGAAGCACTAGGCACAGACGGCGCAGGGTCATCGGAAGCTTATGGTAGCGATGGATACGCCTGACCGCCGCGGATCACCCCGAGCACCTGTCGCGCCAGGCGAGCAGGACGGCGGCGGGAACCAATAGCCGCGCCTCGGGCTTCCTGCGACGCTGCGGCCACAGGAGCGCGACATGTCTTTCTTTCCCTTGGCAGTTCGCACGTGGGCGTGCGGCATCGTGTTGTGTGTTGCCTGCGGCAGCGACAAGGCGCCGACGCGCGACGACGGCGATCCGCGCGGCTCACGTGATGCGGGGACCAGAAAGCCCGACGCCAGCGCACGCAGCGACGCCGGCGGCAGCAGCGCGCGCCGCGACGGCGGCAGCAACCCGACCGATCCCGACGACATGCCACCCGACGACGGCCCCGCGCCGTTCGAAGTCGTGAAGGTCGACGCGTGCGGCAGCGACAACGCCGCGAGCCTGAGCGAAGGCGACGTCGACAAGCTCAAGGCCGGCGGCGACGCAGGCAACGCGCGCTGGCTCTATCCGTACGACGGGACGGTGTTCCCGCGCGGCCTCACCGCGCCGCTGCTGATGTGGGAAGGCGCGGCCGGCGAGGCGGTGTACGTGAAGATCCGCTCGCAGTACTACGAGTACGACGGCTGCTTGCCCGTCAGTGCGAACGGCACGCTGCAGCTGCCGCAAGAGGTGTGGGAGAGCGCGGGCAAGCAGACGCTCGGTCCCAAGACCCCGTTCGAGCTGGAGCTGAGCACGCTCTCCGGCGGCAAGGTGGTCGGCCCGATCGCGCGCAAGCTGATCATCGCGCAGGCGACGCTCAAGGGCTCGATCTACTACAACAGCTACAACTCCCGTCGCGGTGGACCGCTCGGCGGCGTCGGCGGGGGCCTGCCGCTGCCCGGGGGCCTCGGAGGTGGCGGCTCGGTGCTGCGCATCCGCCCGGGCAAGGAGGCCGAGTTCTTCGTGCGTCAGGGCGCCTGCGTCGGCTGCCACACGGTGTCGGCCAACGGCGAGCGCATGATCGCCAAGGACCTGGGCGGCGTGAACGACGCCATGGTCTACGCGATCACGCCGAACACCGCGCCGAACCCGCCCCCGCTGCGCGGTACCGCCAACGGCGCCTTCACCGGCATCTCGCCGGACGGCAAGGTGTTCATCAACACCGCGATCATGAACCTGGTCGGCCCCAACACCACGGGTGCGCTCGGCACGCCTCCGGTCAACATCAACTCGGTGCTCAGCGAGACCGACACCGGCACCGCGGTCCCCAACAGCGGCGTGCCCACGACCGCGCTGATGCCCACGTTCGCGCCTGACGGCACGATGCTCACCTTCAACGACTTCGCGGCCGGCGCGGGCGCGGGCATCTCGCTGATGGACTACGACTCCGGCGCGCGCACCGCGAGCAACGCGCGCAGCTTGTGGACCGGCAAGAACGGCTTCGCGGGCTGGCCGTTCTTGCTGCCCGACAACGGCGCGGTGGTGTTCACGTTCGGCGAGTCGCGAGACTTCACCGGGCGCGGCGTGGGCGTCAACGGCTTCACCTTCCGCGGTCCGCGCAGCGAGCTGATGATCGTCGACAGCATGACGGGCAAGGCGACCTTGCTCGCGCGCGCGATGGGCTACGACACGCCGGAGGACGGCGACGGCGACAAGACGTACCTGCCGTTCGGCGCCGAGGAGCTGCACCAGAACTACTACCCCACCGTGTCGCCCGTCGCCGCGGGCGGCTACTTCTGGGTGTTCTTCGACTCGGTGCGCCACTACGGCAACAAGGGCACGCACCGCCAGCTGTGGGGCACCGCGATCGCGATCCAGCACGGCTCGGGCGAGTTCAACAGCGCCGACGGGCTGTACGGCAAGGACCCCAGCTACCCCGCGTTCTACGTGCCGGGGCAGGAGCTGGAGACCGCCAACCACCGCGCCTTCACCGCGCTCGATCCGTGCCGCGCGGACGGCGAGACCTGCGAGACCGGCATCGACTGCTGCAGCGGCTTTTGCACCGACGGCGTGTGCGGCCCGCCGATGGGTTGCTCGGAGGCCAACCAGGGCTGCCAGACCGACCAGGACTGCTGCGAGAAGACGCTGAAGTGCATCAACAACTTCTGCGGCCAGATCTTCTTGTGAGCCTACTCGGCGACCGCGGCGCTCTCGCTGGCGCTGTGTAGCTCGAGCACGTCGCTCTTTGTGGGCGCGGGCGGGCGACGGATCAGCTCGTAGGCGCCGACGTCGAGCTCGCCGCCGACAGTCCACGTGCGCATCATGGGCGCGATCGTCGCCGCCCAGTGCGCGCTCAGGCGCAGCTCCAGGAAGTCGCGGTAGAGCGCCTCGACCAGCTGCTCGAAGTCCGCGGTCATCATCATGCGCTCGTAGAAGATCTCGTGCTGATCCTCCGGCTCCTTCTTGGGGCGCGGCTTGTTGGCCTTGCCGGTGAGCTCCTCCAGCAGCTGGTTCGGCTCCTCCTTGCCGAGCACCGTCTGCAGCTTGAGCCCCGAGACCGCGAACGTCTCCGCCTTGAACACGAAGCTCTGCTCGTCCTCGCGCAGCGCGATGCGGATGCCCGCGCTCTCCGGCAGCTGGCCGCGCAACAGGGCCTCCTTGGCCTCCCGGCCGAGGCCCGGCATGGGCGAGGTGATGCGCGTGCTCTCCTTGCCCTCCGACAGCACCAGCCGCTTCTCCAGCCAGAGCCCGAACGGGCCGTGCTCGGGCGTGCTCAGCGTGGCGTCGAACAGCTCCGACTCGAACCACAGCCAGAGCAGGAACTCGCGCCCGACGAAGCGCCGCTTCTCGATCCGATCTACCCGCTGCATGTCAGGCCTCCAGTCCGTTCGTGAAGTCGCGGGCGTCGGCGCCGCGCAGATCGATGGGCTCGAGCGCGTCCCACGCGGCTTGCTGCGTGTCGCTCAGGCCGAAGCGCTCGGCCAGCGTGAACGGCGCCTCCGGCACCAGCTTGAGCCCGAACGTCTTGGTGAACAGATCGCTCATGGTGAGGATGGTGCGCTGCGAGTGGGTGAAGAAGCGCACCACCCGCTCGTCGAGCGACCAGCTGAGGTCGACGGTGCGCACGATCGGCGTGGTCTGCTTGCGCATCTGGCGCAGCACCAGCTCCTTGATGTCTTCCTTCTCGCGCTTGCTGAGCCGGTCGCGCCCCTTCTTCTCCAGGTACGCCTGCTCCGCCTCGCGCACGTTCGCGCGCAGCAGCGCGTTGGGGATCGACCAGCGATCGGTGCGAAAGCCGAGGTTCAGGAACGCGTTGTAGAAGACCAGCTCGTAGCTCAGCTCGAGCTGATACGGGTCGCCGAACGCGCAGAAGCCGGAGCGCTCCGGCATGTCGTCCTCGGCCTCGAGCGGCTTCATCGCGCGCAGGCGCAGCGTGTTGACGTACGTGTCGCGAAAGTCGTCCGGCAGATCGCCCTCGACGAACAGACGCGCGTAGGTGAGTGAACCCGAGAGTGCAGGCATGGGGGAGCCGTGTCTAGCACGCCCCTCCCCCATGCCAGAACTTCTCTACAGGCCGATCAACGCGTTGATGAAGATCGCGAACTGCTTGACGGTGATGTCGCCATTGGCGATGCGGCTGTCGGTGCTGAAGTGATGGAACAGCCACATCGGCTCGACGTTCAAGCCGAAGTTGTTGGTCAGCCAGACGTTGATGCCCGGGCCCACGCCGATGTTCCAGCCGACGTTCTCGTCGAGGCTGCCGCCCTCGGTGTCCGAGAAGCGCGGGATGGTGATGCCGACCGGCACCGCGCCGTAGATCTCCACGGGCGCGTTGATGGGCAGGTAGATGCGCGGCTTGAAGTTGAGATCGATCAGGCGATTGCGCTCGTCGAAGCGACCGACGTCGAAGCCGCCGATGCGCACCTCGCCGCCGAGCGAGAGGATGCGCAGCACCTTCACGTCGACGCCGACCTGACCGCCGATGGTCTTGCCGAGGTCTCCGACGTCGTAGCCCTCCACCTCGATGTCACCGCCAAAGCCGAGCCACAGACCGCCGTAGAGGCGCGTGCTGTCGTATCGATCGTCGTAGTCGCGCGCCTGCGCTTGCGTGGCGGATCCGATCACGACCAGGGCGACGGCACAAAGCAACCACTGCACATGTTTAAGCATGAGCTCCTCGCTGTTGGTTTCGACCGGGGGGTCGAGGCTTGTGCAACGCGCTTCAGCAAGCCGCGTGCCTTGACGGTACGTCCCCGAAACAGTGACTGAGGGCGGACTTCAGCGCATGAATCGTGCATCGCCGATGGCCGAATGTGCGCTCCCGCGCCACAGTGCGGCGCATGAGTGAGCACACGAAGGGCTTCCGCCGCACCTGGATCGACCACACCACCGACGTGCCGGCGAACATCGACGACGTCGCCGCGCTGCTGCACGACCTCGATGGCTGGCCGAAGTGGACGCCGGGCCTGACGGAGGTTCGCCGCAGCAAGCGCAACCCGCCGCGCCCCGGCGGCAAGTTCACGATGATGATCAAGCCCGCCAGCTTCCACCCGCCCTTGCCGGTGCCGTGCATGCTGCTCAAGCTCGAGCCCAACTACATCGAGTGGGGCGGCGGGCTCGCCGGCTCGGTGGTGCGACACAGCTTCGAGCTCACGCAGGTCGGCCCGGATCTCACGCGCGTGCGCCAGCTGGAGTACGCGACCAACGCGATCGCGCTGCTGACACTGATCGCGGAACCGGGCATCTACAAGCACGACCTGCGCTGGCAGAACGCGCTCGGCGCCTACTTCACCAAGTCGTGATCGCTCCCCCCGCGAGCTTGGAGGAGCTCGCCGCGCGGGTGCGTGCGCTGGAGGGGCTCTCGCTCGCCGAGCTGGCGGCCCGCCACGACGTGAGCGCGAGCGGCCCGATGCTGCGACGCAAGGGCAGCAGCGGGCAGCTGGTGGAGCGTGCGCTCGGCGCCAATGCCGGCTCGCGCGCGCTGCCGGACTTCGTCGAGCTGGGGGTCGAGCTCAAGACCATCCCCGTGCAGCCCGACGGCAAGCCGCGCGAGAGCACGTTCGTGTGCTCGTTCGCGGTGGCCGACGCCGACCGCGCGGACTGGACGACCTCGGCCGTGCGCAAGAAGCTCGCGCACGTGCTGTTCGTGCCGCTGGTCATCGAGCGGCCGCAGGTGACGCTGGGGCGCGCCGTGTTCTGGCGGCCCACGGAGGAGCAGGAGTCGATCCTGCGCGCCGACTTCGACGACCTGATCGGGATGATCGCGCTTGGCCGCGTGGACGCCCTCACCGCGCACCACGGACACTGGCTCCAGGTCCGCCCCAAGGCCGCCCACGGCGCCGTCCGAACCCGCGCCTACGGCCCCGACGGGGAGGCCATCGCGACCATCCCCAAGGGCTTCTATCTGCGCGCCCGCGTGACCGGCGCGCTGCTGCGTGACACGCGCTTCAGCGACTGAGCCGGTTCGCCTCCACCCACCTCAGTCGACGCACTGTCCCTGCTCGCAGCTCGTGAAGCCACAGCCGATGACGTTCGGGATGCAGTCGAAGTTGGTGCTGCAGCTGGTGACCTGGCACTGGCTGTTTCCCGCGTCGCGACCGGCGTCACGACCGGCATCACGACCGGCGTCGCCCGCGTCTTCGCCTGCATCACGACCGGCGTCGCGGCCCGCGTCCGCGCTGGCGTCGCGGCCGGCGTCGTTGCCCGCATCGCGGCCGGCGTCGTTGCCTGCATCGCGGCCGGCGTCCATGCCGTCGGGCACGGTGGCGTCACGGCCCGCGTCGCCCGCGTCCACCGGCTCGTCATCGCCAGCGTCGCCGGCGTCACCCGCGTCGGAGCCGCGGCCGCCGTCGCGCACGGAGCTGTCCATGCGACCGGCGTCGCGACGGCCGCTGTCGACCTCTGCCGTCTCGTCTTCGTCGCCCTCGTCCTCGTCCCGGCTGCTGTCGTCGGCATCGGACGGAGCAGACGACTCGTCGGAGCATGACGCAAAAGTCATAGCTGACAGGGCGAGGCAGAGAGCACTCAGGCGAAGCTTGAAAGTCATGGCAGATGCGATGTCGCATCCGGAGCGCTCTCGCCAGACATTTCTGACTGCGAACGCGCACTGCCGTAGGCGGCCTTACCCTCAGCCCACGAAGGGAAGCTGCGGTTGTGCCTGGTAAAAGCGATTGCGGTCGGGCTCGTTGAAGCGCTCGTACGCAATTCGCCACGGTGTGAACTGCGTTACGCCGCGCTGATGGTGCAGGCTCAGCGCCATCGGCAGCACGTTGCGGTAGCTGGAGCCCTCGGGGAGGTCGTGGTTGTCGGAGCCCCCGGACGAGAACAGCGTGCAGAGCAGCAGGTTCGCGTCGTCGTACTCCTTCCGGAATCCTTCCGTGATCTTGTCGTGGCCGCGCACGAGCGCCACACAGCCGATGCGATGCAGGAAGCGCTGGGCCTGCAGACGTCCGAACGGAAAGCGCGCGCTCTCTTCCTGGAGTGCAGCAGGAATGACATCCGCTCTCGACGGATCACTCCACATCATCTGAAAGCGGAGATCCGGATCGTTGAGTCCAGCCAGGTCCGTCAGCTTCTGCTTGATGGTCAGGTCGCGCGGGATGCCGCCGTGCACGAACAGCGTGCGCTCGAACATCAGCATCGCGGGCAGCGCTTCGAACAGCTTGATGTAGTTGCGGAAGACCTCGACATCGACGTGCGGCTTGAGCGTGTCGATCGCCTCGGACGGCTTCACGCCTCCGTAGACGTTGCCCTTGTACTCCAGGAAGTACTCGTGGTTTCCGCGCAGCACGTAGACATGCTCGGGCGCCTGCAGGAACAACAACAGCACCGCGCGCAGCACGCCGTTGATGCTGAACATGCCGCGGTCGATGTAGTCGCCCAGCAGCACCAGCTTGGGCTCCGGGTGCTTGCTCGGGTCGGCCTTGAACGCAGCCAGCTTCTCGAAGAAGCGCGACTGCACCACGGCCGCCTTCAAGCAGCTGTAGCAGCCGTGCAGATCGCCGAGCACGGTGACGTCGTAGCTGCGGTCCGCGCGCGCGGGACAGACCGCCACGTGACCATCGAGGAAGGCCGGCTGGCCGACCAGGTCGAGCACGCTGCGTACGCCGCTGAGCTTGCCCTTGCCCAGCGCGCGCTGACGTTCGAGCTCGGTGACTACGCGCCCCATGATCTCCATGTCGACCGCGACCTGACGCTTGATGGTCGACGGATCGCTCGAGTAGTGATGCTCCAGCTCCGCGAAGAACGCGGGCGCCTCGCCCACGCACGGCAGCTCGCGCGCCGGGTTCACGGTGACGTTCGCACGCGGCCCGTCTTCCTCCAGCTCCAGATCGAGATCCGCGACCAGCAGCTCCGACAGCTCCGCGCGGAACTTCAGCTCCGCCGGGTGCGCCTCGCCGTCCGACATCAGCAGGTGATCGATGGTCTCCATCAGCTGCTCTTGCGCGCGCGCATCGAAGCTCTTGAAGATCTCGAAGCAGCGCAGCTTGAGCTTGGCGTGCACGAAGTTGTTCTGGTCCTCGTCGTGCGAGACCGCCTCGCTGAACAGCTCCTTCACCTCCTCGTCGACCTTCTCGAACACCTCGTGAAAGTGCGCCGTGTACTTCTTGACCAGCCCGGGCTTCGCGGTGTCGTCGAGGTTGGCCGCCGACTTCACGCGGTGCGCGACGAGCTGCTCGATGTAGTTGCGGACGAAGGTCTTCTCGCTGACGTCGAACTCGCCATCGATGTGGCCGAACGTGGTCAGGTAGAAGAGGATCGCCCGCATCTGCTGGTCGGCCGTTCGCGCATCGGTACTGAGTGTCAGCATCCGATCATGGTAAGCGACCGCCCTCCCCGCCTGTCCAGAGTCAGCGCAGCTCCAGCTTGACGGGCTTCACGCTCCAGATGTCGGACGCGTACTGGGCGATGGTGTCATCGCTGGAGAACACGCCGCCGCCGGCGGTGTTGATCAGCGACGTCTGCGCGAACTTGCGCTCGTCTGCATACAGCGCCGCTGCGCGGTCTTGCGCGTCCATGTAGGCGTCGAAATCGGCGCAGATCATGAACGGATCCTGCTCGCGCAGGTAGTGCACCACCTGCGCGTACCGGTACACGTCGCCGAAGCTGAAGAAGCCCGACTCGATCAGCTCGATCACGCGCCCGAGATCCTTGCTGCGCTGGATGAACGTCTTGGGCAGGTAGCCAGCGGCGTACAGCTTCTGCACCTCCGGCACCTGCATGCCGAACAGCAAGAAGTTCTCGGCCCCCACCGCGTCGCGGATCTCCACGTTCGCGCCGTCGAGCGTGCCCAGCGTGATCGCGCCGCTGAGCGCGAACTTCATGTTGCCAGTGCCCGAGGCTTCCTTGCCGGCGAGCGAGATCTGCAGCGACACGTCGGCGGACGGGATGAGCGACTGCGCCAGCGAGACGCCGTAGTTGGGCACGAACGCGACCTTGATGCGGCCCTTCACCAGCGGATCGTTGTTGATCACCGCGGCCACGTCGTTGATCAAGCGGATGTGCTGCTTGGCGGTCGCGTAGCCGGCGGCTGCCTTGCCCGCGAACAGGTACGTGCGCGGCGCGAACTCCATGTTCGGCTCGTCGCGCAGGTGCAGGTAGTGGGCGATGATGCCGAGGCACGCGAGCAGCTGGCGCTTGTACTCGTGGATGCGCTTCATCTGGATCACGAACATCGAGCTCGGGTCCACCGTCACGCCGCACAGCCGCTCGATCAGCGGCACCACGTCGCGCTTGTTGTCGCGCTTGATCTCGCGCACGCGCTGCAGCACCGCGTCGTCGTCGACGAACTGCTTCAGGCGCGCCAACTGCGGCAGCTCGTGCGCCGTGTAGCGCGCGCCGATCAGGTCCGCGATCAGGTGCGACAGGCGCGGGTTCGCGTACAGCAGCCAGCGCCGGGGGGTCACGCCGTTGGTCTTGTTGTTGAAGCGCTCGGGCCACAGGTCGTGGAAGTCGCGCAGCAGCTCGTGCTTGACCAGCTCGCTGTGCAGCGCGGCCACGCCGTTGATGCTGTGCGAGCCGACCGTCGCGAGGTGCGCCATGCGTACCTGCTTGCCGTGCCCCTCCTCGATGATCGACATCCGGCTCAGCCGCTCGTTGTCGCCCGGCCAGCGCGTGCTGACCTTGCGCAGGAAGTGGTGGTTGATCTCGTAGATGATCTCCAGGTGCCGCGGCAGCACGCGCTCGAACAGCGGCACCGGCCACTTCTCCAGCGCCTCGGGCAGCAGCGTGTGGTTGGTGTAGCCGAACGTCTGCTCGGCGATCGACCAGGCGGTGTCCCAGTCGACGCCCTCGTCGTCGAGCAAGATGCGCAGCAGCTCCGCGACCGCCACCGTGGGGTGCGTGTCGTTGAGCTGGATGGCCATGAAGCGCGGGATCAGCGTCAGGTCCGTGTGCTTGAGCTTGAACACGCGCAGCGCGTCCGCGAGCGAGCAGGCCACGAAGAAGTACTGCTGCTTGAGCCGTAGCTCCTTGCCCTCGTAGGTATGGTCCGGTGGATAGAGGACCTTACTGATGTTCTCGACGTCGACCTTCTCCTCGACCGCACGCCGGTAGTCGCCCGCGTTGAACAGCTGCAGGTCGAAGTCGTCCGCGGCGCGCGCGGCCCACAACCTGAGTGTGTTCACGTTGTCCGTCTCGTGGCCGACGATGAACGAGTCGTGGGGGATGCCCATCACGATCTTGCCCTCGACCCAGACCGTCTTGGTACGCCCGTCGGCGCCACGCTGGTGCTCGACGTGGCCGTACAGCTTCACCGCCTGGGCCTGCTCGTGGCGCACGACCTCCCACGGGTTGTTGCCCTTCAGCCAGCGGTCCTCGTTCTCGACCTGCTCGCCCTTCTCGATGCGCTGCTCGAAGATGCCGTACTCGTAGCGGATGCCGTAGCC
>JBEVNG010000328.1:0-15550 GCA_040508235.1 Polyangiales bacterium
CCGTGGCGCCCACGCCCTGAATCGCGGTGCCGATGCGCGCCGTGTTCATGAACGTGAACATCGCCTCGAGACCCTTGTTCTCCGGCCCGATCATCCAGCCGATCGAGTCTTCGAAGTTGATCACGCAGGTGGCGCTGCCCTTGATGCCCATCTTGTGCTCAAGCGAGCCGACGGACACGTTGTTGTACTCACCCAGCTCGCCTTCGGCCGTGGGCAGGTACTTGGACACGATGAACAGCGAGATGCCGCGCGTGCCCTTGGGCGCGCCGGGCAGACGCGCGAGCACGATATGGACGATGTTCTCGGCCATGTCGTGGTCACCGGACGAGATGAAGATCTTGGTGCCGGTGATCTTGAAGCTGCCGTCGCCGACCGGCTCCGCCTTGGAGGCGACCTGGCCGAGGTCGGTGCCACACTGCGGCTCCGTCAGGCACATGGTGCCCGCCCACACGCCGTCGGTGAGCTTGGGCATGTAGATGTCCTGCAGGTTCTTGGGCGCGTGCAGGATGATGGTGTTCATCGCGCCGAGCGACAGGCCCGGGTACATCGAGAACGACCAGTTGGCCGTGCCCATCATCTCTTGCTTGAACATGCCCATCGTCATGGGCAGGCCCTGTCCGCCCCACTCGGTGGGGTGCGAGAGACCCTGCCAGCCGCCCTGGCAGAACTGCTTGTAGGCTTCCTTGAAGCCCTTGGGCGTGATGACCTGGCCGTCCTCGATCTTGCAGCCCTCTGCGTCGCCCACCTGGTTGAGGGGCGCGAGCACCTCTTCACAGAAGCTGGCCGCCTCGCTGATGATCGCCTCGACCATGTCAGGCGTGGCCTCCGCGCCGCTCTTGAGCTTCGCGTAGTGGCCCGGGTAGTCCAGGACCTCGTTCATCAGAAACTTCATGTCGCGAAGCGGCGCCTTGTACGTGGGCATGGGCTGCTCTTCCTTTTGGCGAAGACCCGTCGTCGCAGGTCTAAGTCGTCTACCGTTTGGTCGACGCAAGACTAACGTACGGTCGGGCTCGCGCCAGCGTAAAAAATGTGAGTTTGCCGTTAGAGTGGCGCACTGCACGGAGCCCCTGTCTACCGCGCGGTCGGCCAGTTGGCCAAGTCGCGAACCGCCGGGAACCCCACCAGGCGGGAAGGCGCGATTTCGTAAGCCCAGGCGCTATCCTCGGGGCGCAATGCTCGCGCGGCTATCTCCTCTCGTCCTCTGGCTGACCCTCGCCCTCAGCGCGAACGCACGCGCCGAGGTGGTCGAAGTCCTCGAAGCCCCCGTCGGCGGCCGGCCCATCCCGGTCGGTGAGGGGCGCGTGCTGTGCCCCGGCGACAGCGGGGGCTGGGACATCGAGGCGCACGGCACACGCGTGAAGCCGCCCGGCGCGGACGAGGCGGTGGGGCAGATCATCGAGCTCAAGGTCGCGCCCAGCCAGGCCGCGTGCACCGAGAGCGAGACCTACGTCCACCTGATCACCGTCGACAGGCTGCCCGCGTTCGATCTCGCCTCCGTGCTGTTCTCCCCCGACGAGGGTCGGCTGGACGTGGAGGGCGCGCGGCTCAAGGGCGCGGTGGTAGCGTGGAAGAGCGGCACCAACAGCGGCTTCGACACCTGTCGGGATCCGTTCAGCGAGCGCGGCGTCGAGAAGTGCACCTGGGGCGTGGCCAAGGGCGCGTCGGCGGACCTGAACGTGACCAGCTTCCAGTGGTACCCGCGTGGTGCGCGGGTGGAGGCGAACGCGCTGTTCTTCGACGCGCAGGGCAAGCGCTTGCCGCCCGAGACATTCGCGCTGGTGCCCGCGCGTGTGGTGCTGACGCGCCTGGTCCCCACCGACGCCAGCATCGATCTTGCGACCGGCCAGGGAGAAGTGCCGCTGGTGCATCCCGAGGCGGTCGGCTCGGCGGAGTGCTCGCCGCTCGCCTGCGAGATGTCCGACAACAAGCTGCTCGTGCGCGGCGCCTCCAGCCTGGTCAACGCCGTCGACGTCAAGCTGCGCCTGATCCCGCACGTGTTCGTGATGCGCAAGGACGCGCTCGATCCGCAGCTGAGCGTGCGCTTGCCGGTCAACCACTGCCCGATGGCGTTCATCAGCGGCGCGCCGATCCGCAACAACGACGACGCCAAGGTCGTGCTCAAGCTCGATGGTACGTGTGCGAAGGATCCCAGCACGCTGCGGTTCGTGATGCGCGACCAAAACCTCAAGGTGCTGCAGAGCCTGACCGACCAGGGCAGCACCTACGTGCTGCTTCAGATCGGGCGCGTGGGCGGCGACACGATCTCGATCAGCGCCTTCCGCGGCGACGCCGAGAGCATCGCGATCGCGAGCGCGTTCGCGCAGATGCGCTCGGCGCCGCAGGTGCGGGCCGCGCTCTCGCTGGCACATCAAGCCAACCTCGGCTTCATCCCCAACAACCGCTGGACCACGGTCAACGTGTCGCCCGCGGGGGAACATCAGTTCTTCGCGCTCCTGCCGATCGAGGGCGTGTACCAGGCGCGCGAGCAACACGACAAGCCGGCGCTGATCAAGGCCGAGCCGCACGCCGCCGGTCTGACCGTGCTGCGCTTTGGTCTGCGCTCGGACCGCGTGCCCGCCGGCCTCGACAGCTTCGACCTCGCGGTGGTCGATGATCCGCTCCAGCGCAGCACCGCGGAGGCGAACATCCCGGCGCCGATCGAGGGCACCGACGAGATCGCGCCGCTGGTGGAGTTCATGTGCGGTGGCGGCGAGGAGAAGCTGCAGCGGATCGAGATCGGCGTCACCGCGTACCTCGACTACGCGCTGCGCGACACCTGTCGCGTGGTGTTCCATCGCGAGCGGCTGAGCCCGGAGAGCGGCACGCAGAAGCTGCAGTTCGAGGTCGACGTGCTCAAGCCCGACGGTACCGCGCGAGGCGATGCGCACGTGGGCGAGGTGGTCACGCTGCGCGCGGGCAACGAGCCGCGCTACGCCTGGATCAAGGGCATCACCGATCCGTTCGATCGCGTGCGCGTGCGCGTCGCGCACATCACGGACGAGAACCACTACATCGGCGGCGACGAGCTGAGGACCGGGCAGCCCGCGGCGCAGTGGTCGGCGGTGCTCGGTGCCGGTCGCGTGCGGCTCTACGGCACCAGCACGATCCCGACCGGTCTCTATCGCTTCGGCGACGAGAGATACAGCGGCGTGCTGTCCCTCAACTTCGGCGTCATCTCGCGCTTCGCGTACCTCGACAAGGAAGGCCGTGAGTTCCCGCTCGCGCTGGAGACCGGCGTGCTCGTGTTCGGCGTCTCCAACTCGTTCAGCCAGACCGGCCAGAACCTGCGCCAGGTGGGTGTGGTGTTCGGCCTTGGCTTCGCGGTGCCAATCGCGAACCGCGGTCAGGTCAGCCAGGCGTCGATCAACGTGCACGCCTGGGGCGAGGTCAACGTGATGCGCGAGACCGACAAGACCGGCGACATCGACCGGCTCGGCTTCATCTTCGGCCCCTCGATCTCGATCGGCAACGTCGGCACCGGCTTCTGAACGTACGGGTACTCGCAAATCTGCGTGGAGTCCGTTCCGGACGCGCCTGCGCTCCGGATACAATTGAGGACGATGAGTGCCGTGCGCGCGAGCCTGGCCCCGCCCAAAGTCATCTGCGAGCACGTGCATGCACACGGCGCGACGGTCACCCACGTGCGCGGCATGCTGATCGCCAGCGCACGCGAGAACCTGCGCGAGATCGGGGTGTTCGACCGCTACGCGCAGCTGTTGCCCAGCGGCATGCGCGACGCCGTGCTGTACGCTTTGGCCAGCAGCTGGCTACCGGTGGAGGTCGCGCTCGCCCACTATCACACCTGCGAGCAACTCGACCTGACCCCGGATCAGATCACGCGCCTGGGCGAGCTCAGCGCCAACCGCATGATCGACACCTTCTTTGGCCGCGCGCTCAAGGTCGCACGCGAGATGGGCGCCGAGTCCTACTGGGCCCTGCTGGAGCAGAACGCGCGCGTCTACGACCGCATGTACCAGGGCGGCGGTGTGACCGTGCTGCAGACCGGCCCCAAGGACATGTACCTCGAGAACATCGGCCAACCGCTGGCGACCTGCCGCTTCTGGCGCCTGCTCTACCTCGCGTACATGGAAGCGATCGGCCGCGCGTTCGCCAAGGCTTCGTACGTGAAGCTAGTCCGCCCGCGCGCCGCGTCGCCGCACGCGATCGCGATCAGCGGCAGCTGGGTCTGAGCTCCGTTGGACCGGCTTCGCCGCTCAGCGTCCCAGCCCTGCCCGGAACGCGCGTAGCAGCGAGTCGTCTTCGTCTTCGTCGCGGCGACCTGGCCACATGAAGCGGTAGCGCTCCCCGAGCTGCTTCAAGAAGCGGTCGCATACGTCCAAACGCGAGAGCTTGGCGACGTCTTCGCCCAGCGCACGCGCATGCCCGACGTCGCCCATACCGAGATCGACGAGACGATCAAACGATCCAGCCATGCCACCATCTTGAGGAGTGCAACGACAGGAATCGTCGCCAGATGGATGCGCGCGCCGCCGGCGACGGTTGGCAGTTCGAGTTCGAGCAACAACTCGAATCCGTCTACGCCCATCACCGTCCCGTCCGGCCAGACGAGCTCTTTGCGCGTGAGCTCCAGTTCGCCGACAGGCAGCAGGTCGAAGGGCAGGCCCTTTTTGTAGTACACCGCTGCGGGGACCGCGGACGCGTAGACCGGGTCCACGCAGGGTCCGCAGCCAACGAGCCTGGGAAGTCGGACGCCGAGACAGCGAGTACCAAGTCGACGTCCGCGGTGTTCCGACGCAAGCGGCGCTGCAAGCCCAGGGCTGTTGCGCCGATGATGACGATGCGCGCGGCAGTGAAATGAGCGCGCAGCGATGCGAGTGCGGCCTGCTGCTCAGCTGTCAGCATGGTCATCACGATCCAGCTGACTGGCCGCCCATTCGGCCGCGGCTTCTGAGGCTCGGTCGTTTCCCTCCTCGAGCAGCTCCGCCCAGACGAGCAACGGATGTACGACCTTGGTTTGCATGGGGTCACCCTCTAGCTGGAAGGCGGCTTTGCCGGGTCGCTGAAGCAGCGTGATGGAACCGTTGGGATCCGGCACGAGCCGAAGGATCCTGCCTAGTTCGTTGGGAGAAAGATCAGGCGCATGCACGTGCACCACAGTGATGTCGCTGCGGTAGTAGCCGTCAACGCGAGCCGACGCAGCGGCACCGCCCCAGCGCCAATCCACCGAGACCTCGCGAAGTCGCGTTTCGAGCTCGGCTTGCGCGTCGACGGTCGCGACTCCGGAGCGCTGACGATACCGATGGATGAGCAGTCGCGGGCGGAGGGTCGCGTGATAGCCCGCGATCCATACATCACGCGCCTTCATCATTGCCGCTGGGCCCCAGCGCAGCGACCTCTTCGTGGGCGAGACGAGGCCCGACTGAATGAGCCTCTCGCGCACCTGCAGGACGGGCGTCGTGCTGACTTCCGCTCGCGCAGCCACCGCTCGCACCGAAGCCTCGATCAGCGCGGGCTCGGCGAGCAGAGTGAAGAGGACCTGGTAGCTCTCGGCGCGCCATGCACGGTCAGGGACTTGGGCTTGCGTCCGGGCCTGACCTTGAATGAGCGCCACGTGTTGCGCGTGTCCGTCATCGCCCGCGAGCGTCAGCGAGACGTTGCCCCCCGCGTCCACGTAGGAGAGACCCGCTTCGCGGAGCCGCGCACCCATCGGATCACTGACATACGGCGACATCAGGAGGAGAGGGATGTCGGAGCTGCGCGCGCGGCTGCTCCATAGCTCGGCGGTGACTTTGGACAGGTGCGAGCCCAAAACGGTGTAGCGGAACGCATGCTGGCCGTGCGCGGTTTCGACCACGAGCCGCGAATCCGTTCCCGCGCTTCGCGCTTGCACGCGCTTCACGAACGGCAGTGCGCGGAGATGGGCGAGATAGGCAATCGTCTTGTTATCGTTCACGAGCTGTTATTTAGTAAATAACACGGCGCAAAGGGCAACACAACCTTCCGCAGCCAGGATCAAAGCAAAGCGATTGCAACGGGTTAGATGACAGATCAAGCCGCCACGACGCACGCATCAGCGCCGGGCGCGGGGTTCGTCGCCCTGGTAGGCGCCGAAGAGCACGTCGCGGAGGGCCTGAAGGGATTCGGGGGCGCAGTCGACGTCGCGGGTGCGGAGCGTGCCGACTTCGGCGCCGCGCACGAGCACGCGGCGTAGGTCGGCTTGCCAGGGAAGCACTTGCACGGTGGTGCCTCGCTCGACGTAGTTCCTGGGCGTGCCGTTGACGGTGCTGAGGCGCGCGCGATCGCCGACCACGGTGCAGGTGAGCGCGGTGACGCGGCGCTCGAAGCGCATCGGTGCGCGCAGGTTGCCGCACTGGCGGCTGTCGTCGGGCAGCAGCACGAGGGCGAGGCCGAGGCTGCGCATGTAGGCGGTCCCGACGCTGGGGCCGTCGACCAGCTCGTAGTCTTCCCAGATGCCGCGCTTCACCACCGCGCGTTGCTCGCAGTAGCCGGCTCCCGCGACCGCGTTGACGTGACGGAGTACGAAGCGTCCGCCGCGCTCGGGGAACACCACCAGGCGCTCGTCGCCGTGCGCATAGATGCCGCTCAGGCGGTCGGGTCCTCCGAGCTGCTCCAGCATGCGCAGCAGCAGCGTGGACGGCACGCCCGCGATCGCGACCGCGAGCATGCCGGAGGCCGATGCGATGTGACGTGCCAGTGCACGCTTGCGGCGCCACGTGCGCGGCAACGCCGTGCCCCACGCGGCCACCGTCGACGTAGCGGCGCGATGTTCGAGGAACGCGTGCGTGAGCCACGCCAGGCCGGCCGCGAGCACCACCGCGGCGAAGCGATGGATCGGTGCGGCCTGCAGCACGCACGCGAACAGCACCGGCAACACCAGCCAGGGCGAGATGCCGACACGCGCCTTGCGCTCGACCAGGCGCGTGGCGCGCTGCGCGAGGGCGTGCGCCTGATCGAGGTACTCGGGACTGACGAGTCGGTCGCGCAGGCTGGCCGCGAGGTCGACCGCCTTGTGCGCGGGCGGATCGTCGCGGCGGCCGGCGCTGGTGTGCAGGCGCGATGCGAAGAACGTGCGTGTCGCCTGCGCGCAGCCTTCGACGTCCTGCTCCTGCGCAAGCGCGCCGCGCAGCTGGTTGCTGGACGTATCGAGCAGGCGCTGCGCCACGTACGCGAAGTCTTCCACGTGGCGATCGCGACCGTAGGCCCACGCGCTGTAGGTCTGCTCGCGCACGCGCACCTCGCAGCGGCGCAGCTCGATCACGCCGTCGTAAGGGATGTGCAGGCGACCACTCTGGTGGCTCCACTTGCCGCGCACGAAGTCGCCGATCACCTGCAGCGCACCGAGGTCCGAGGCCTCGCGCAGCCACGCCGGCGCGTCTTCCGGTGCGGCGCGCACGCTCATCGAGAACGCGCGGCTGACGTGGCAGACCACCGTGCCGACGACGTGCCGCACGCCGCTGCCGCCGCACGGTGTGCAGCTCACGCGGCCAGTCGTCTCGCAGTCGGCGCAGCGCACGCCTCCGGTGGCCGCGCAGCGCCAGCACGCCACGCGCCCTTGCTTGCAGCGCGGACAGCCCGGCGTCGGCTTGTCCGCGCACTGCGGGCAAGCTCGCGCCTTCTCGCCGCCGCAGTCGCTGCACGGCAGCTTTCCCGCACCGAAGCAGGCGAGACAGCGCAGCTGCTTGTCGCCGTCGCAGCTGACGCACTGCAGCTGGTAGCCATGGCGCGGCATGGTGCCGAGCGCGGTCTTCGCATCCAGCAGCGCGTCGCACGCCGCGGCCCTGTCGAGCACCCAGCGCTCCAGCCGCCCACCCAGCTCGCGCTGCTTGCTGGCGTGCAGCTCTCCCAGCGTGGTGCGCAGCGCGGCCTCCGACGGCAGCCTGCGCACGTCCTCCGGCAGCGGCCCTGGCGCGAGCGCGGAGAGCGAGCTGCCGAACGCGACCCGGTACACCACCGAGACATCGACGTGCGCCTGGGACGCCACCTCGGGAGCCACGCTCCAGTCGTCGCGCATGAAGGCCGGCACCAGCTCCTGGATGCGGCGTTCGACCTCCTGCTGGAACGAGCCCTTGGCCATTCTCCTCATCCGTAGCAGCGCGGCGCGCGAATGGGAACGAGCAGATCGGGAGTCGCTCCGGTAGTACTGCGTAATGGAAGCCTTCCTCGTTCGCTGGGGTTATCTCGCGCTGCTAGGCGGCACAGTGCTCGAGGGCGAAGCCGTGCTGGTCGCCGCCGGAGCGATGGCGCATCAAGGGCTGCTCTCGCTGCCGTGGGTGATCGTGGCCGCGTTCGCAGGCAGCCTGCTCGGCGATCAGACCTGGTTCTTGTTGGGGAGGCGCTACGGCACCCCGTTCCTGCAGAAGCGCCCTGCCCTGCTCGCGCGCGCCGGCGTGGTGCAGACCTGGCTCGACAAGTACGGCACGCTGTTCCTGATGGGCTTCCGCTTCCTGTACGGCCTACGCACCGTCACGCCGGTCCTGCTCGGCGCCACCGGCTTCCCCATGCGCCGCTTCGCGTTGCTCAACACCCTCGGCGCCGCGCTGTGGGCAATCGCGTTCGGCGCGATCGGCTACGGCCTGGGCGCCGGTCTCAAGGCCGTGCTCAGCCGTCATGGGCACACACACGAGCTGCTCCTGATCGGCGCGGGTGCGGCGGTGGTGGCGGCGGTCGCGGTGTATCTCCGTGTGCGACAGCGCGAGCGCCGAGGAACCGACCCGATCCCTGCACAACAATAGCGTGCCGCTCTGTGCCGCCAGGCTTCGCCGCCCGGCGGGCTTCCCCACCGAAATCGCGGCACATCCATTGCTGTAACATCTCTCCATGATCCTGCGTTGCGCCGCTTCACTCCTCGCCATCGCATGCACCTGGACGTTGGCCGCGCCCGCGGAGGCGTGCTCTCCACCGCGAGACTGTCGCGCGCTCCTCGTGGTCGCTCCCGCCGACGACGCAGCCGACGTGCCACGCAACGTGGAGCTTCGCGTCTCCTATGGAGACACCTGGTACAGCAACACGGGGGTCGAAGCCCAACCGGTGCTCGAGACGGCCGAGGGCGTCGTGGTCGCTACACAATGGTCGCGCGTGACTGCGTACTCATACTCGGCCCTGCTCAACGAGACCTGGCGCGGCAGGCCCGATGCTCCCCTTGCGCCGACGACGCGCTACCAGATACGGCACGCGTACACCCAGTGCCCCGGCGATGGTGGATACGCGTCGGGTTATTGCGGCCTCTGCAAGGCCGAGACGACGGGAGATGTGATCGCCGAGTTCACGACCGGAACCTCCACGCTGGCGCAGACACCGCCTGCTCCGCGGGTAGGCGAGTTGAGCGCTGCCGTAGCCAGCTACGAGCCGAACACCAGCTGCGGCCCCGTCTCGCGATGCTTGCAGTCCGTGACCGTGTCAGGTCTCGCGACGAACATGCCTGTACGCGTCTACAAGGACGAGGTCTGGCAAGGAGACTTCTACGGCACCACGTTGAGCTTTGGATACGCGGGCACTTGGCCGGGACAAGGCCCGGACATTCGCGGCGACGGCGACTATCAGCTCTACGCCGTCGATGTCGCTGGCAATCGTAGCGACGCCGTGAACGTGTCGGTGAGCGGCTGCGGACAGGTCTCCCCGCGCGACGCCGGCTTCCCACCCTATCCGTACACCGATGGCGGCACGCCGACAGACGCGAGCGTCGCGGAGCTCGACGCCTCGGTCGCGCGAGACGCGGACGTCGCGCGCGCAGATGCGAGCACCGAGGTGACGGCGGCCCCCTCGATGGATGACGACGGCTGCGCGCTGGTGAGCTCGCGCTCGTCATCACTCTGGGCGGCGCTCGGCTTGCTCGCGCTGCTGCGGCGACGTCAGACGCGCTCGAGGTAGGCGGCGGTGCCCATGCCACCGGCCGTGCACACGCCGAGCACCGCGCGCTTCTTGTTGCGGCGGTTGAGCTCGAGGATGGCGCTGCCCACGTAGCGTACGCCGGACATGCCGTAGGGGTGCCCGAGCGGGACCGCGCCGCCGTTGACGTTGGTGATCTCCCAGGGCGTCTGCAGCTCGCGCTGGTTGTAGAGCGTGGTCACGGCGTAGGCCTCGTGGAGCTCCCAGAGGTCGACGTCACCCGCGTTCAGCTGGTGGTGCTTGAGCACCTTGCGGATCGCGGGCGTGATCGCGATCGACATCTCCTCCGGCGCGACCGCGGACACCTGCATGCCGCGGAACAGGCCGAGGATCTTGATGCCGCGCTTGGCGGCGAGGTCGGCGTCCATCAGGACCACGGCGGCGGCGCCGTCCGAGAGCTGCGACGCATTGCCGGCGGTGATGAAGCCATCGGGCGCCACCGTCTTCAGCTTCGCCAGGCCCTCCACCGTGCTGTCCGGGCGCGGGCCCTCGTCCTTATCGAGCGTGACCTCCACCAGCTCGGACTTGCCGGTCGCCTTGTCGGTGACCTGCATCTTGGTGGTGAAGGGGATGATCTCTTCCTTGAACACGCCGCGCTCGATGGCCGCGCCCACGCGCTGCTGGCTCATCACCGCGTACTCGTCCTGCTGCTGGCGCGTGATGTTGTACTTCTTGGCCACGAAGTCGGCCGTCTGGTTCATGCCCCACCAGACCTCGGGCATACGCTGCTGCAGCGGCTCGTAGAAGAAGTGCTTCAGGTTGAGGTTGCTCTGCGTGAGGCTGATGCTCTCCACGCCGCCGGCCACCATCACCTGCGCCTCGCCGGTGGCGATGCGGTTGGCCGCGTACGAGATCGCGTTCACGCCCGAGCCACAGTAGCGGTGCACGGTGATGCCCGGCACGTGCTTGGGGAAGTCGGCGGCCAGCGCCGACGTGCGCGCGATGTTGTGCCCGGTCGCGCCCTCGGGCAGACCGCAGCCGATGATCACGTCCTCGATCTCCCCGGGCTCGATGCTGGTCTTGGCGACCACGTTCTTGAGCACGTGCGACATCATGGCGATGCCGTGGGTCTGGTTGAGTGCTCCGCGTACGGCCCTGGCGATCCCGGTGCGCCCGTAGGCGACGATGGCGACGTCCTTCATGCTGGCTCCTCGTTTTTTCGGCAGAGGGTTAGGCGGAGCCAGGTCGTAGCGCGTTACATCACGGAGGGGCACCCGCGTCGCCAGCCTGGATGTCCGCGCACGGATCCATCGCAACACCCGGAGCTTGCTCGGACTCCCAGTCGGCCTGCCAGCTTCCCTTGCCGCCCCCGGCGGAACCGCCGGTCAGGTCCGAGCTGCCCTCGGAGACGTCCCACTCGCCTTCCGCGAGCGACTGCGGCAGCGTGAACTGCGCCGTGAACGGCCCCGAGAACCGCGTCGGAACCGGCGACAGGTTGAACAGCGTGTACTGCCCGTCGAGCCAGCCGTCGAAGTAGCCCGTGCCGCAGTCGAGGCTGCCGGTGATGCGCGCGACGAACGGGTTGTCGACGAAGCCGAACACCACCGCGCTGCCCGTCATGCAGCCGTTGCCCACCGTGAAGCTCGTGAACTCGCCCGCGCCAACCTCGTTCTGGTCGAGCGTAAACGCGAGCGGTGGGATGTCGTCGAGCGCCTTGCCGCTGACCATCACGCCGAGCTCCGGCGGAAACAGCCCTCCGCCCGACATCGCAGGCAGGTACATGCCGACGAAGTTGCCCATGTAGTAGCCGGCTTTGCACAGGCTCTTGCGCGGCGCCCCCGCGTCGCTGCGCGGCGCTTCGCACACGCAGCTGCCGAAGGCGCCGCTCTTGCACGTCTTGCGGCCCAGCCGGCCGCTGTCGCAGCTGCAGCTCCGACTCTGGCTGCCCTCGCACTCGGGCGTCGACGCCTCGCGCGAGGGTTCTTCCTCGCGGGGGCCTGCGTCGAGCGACGAGCGATCGTGATCCTCACTCGAGCCACACGCACTCGCGATCAGGAAGGATGCAGCCACGGCATGGGCGAAGTTCAGCAACGAAGCTCCCGCATTTGGAGCCCGTCTCCTAACACCTCGCGACCACGCGCGATATACGCAGTACGGGTCAGCGATGACGCCGAAACTACCAGCGCTGACTCAGCGCGCGGCGCGCCTGTACTCACCGGGTGTGCAGCCCGACCAGCGCTTGAACGCACGCTGGAACGAGCTCACCTGGAAGTACCCGAGCGACGTCGCGATCTGCGGGATGGTCTCGGCACGACGCGCGAGCATCACACGTGCACGCTGCAGGCGTTCCTCGTTGACCAGCTCGCGCAGCGTCGTCTGCTCCGCCTCCAACCGACGCCTCAGGCTGCGCAGCGAGAGGTCGAAGCGTGCCGCGAGCTGCTCGAGGTCGAGCTCGGCCAACACACGCTCACTCCGGATCGCGAGTCGAACTTGCTCCGTGAAGCTCTCGCCACCGCGCGGCAAGCGCTCGGCGACGAAGCCGTGCAGCGCCTCCGAGAGCTCCGGGTAGATGCCCGCGCGCGGTCGATCGAGCAGAGGCTTGGCGATCGCCAGCCCATTGAAGCGCATGCCGAACCGATGCCGCTTGCCGAACAGCGCGCGATACCGCGCAGCGTGGCGTGGCGCGGGGAAGGCGAACTGCGCGCAAACCGAGCTGTCGCCCATCGCGTGCACGAACGAGCGGTACATGACCGTGATCGCCAGCTCCGCCTCGATGCGCGCTGCGGTGCCCAGCTCCGGCTCGTGGCGATAGCCGAGCACCACCTGCTCGCCCGCGTCGTGCAGCTCCCAGCTTGCGCCGCCGAGGACCTGCCGGCTCACCTGGAGGAACGTCGCGATACCCTGTCGGGGCGTTGGACAGGTGGCGATCAGCGGGCCCGCGACGTGAAAGCTCATCTCGTTGAGCAGCTCGCCCAGCCGCAGCCCCAGCCCAGGCTGATGCGCGCAGGCGCTCGCGAGCGTGCTCAGGAACTCGCGCCTCGACACCAGGACGCGCCCAGAGGACCTACAGGCTCGACGGCAGCGGTCGAGTCGCTCGAGCGCATCACCAACAACACCGTGCTGGCGCAGCGCATCGGTCACCGCATCGACGATGATCAACGAGACGTAGGCGCCCGAGATCGATTGCAGAGGTCCACTCATCGAGGAGCCATGGTCGCGGCGCCAGCATTTTGTGACGAGAGCGGCCAGCGCTGGACCACACACGCAAGATTGGCAAGCGCGGCAATCGACCTGGCAACAGAGGTCAGGGAGCGGGCGCCGGCAGCTCGTTCAGTACCCGCTCCCCGATCTGGTCGACCAGCTGCGCCAGTGCCTTGCTGAACGCAACCGGGTCGAAGTCGTCGCCCGGGATCGCGACCGAAGCTTCGAACGTCTGCTCGAAGCGGACGGTGCGCGCGTCGACCAGCAGCACCCGCGCACGTGCGCGCGCCTGGTGCGGTGACTTGTGCTCGGAGAAGTCGGTCAGCTCGACCTCCAGCGTGGGCGCGACGCCGGACACGATCTGCGTCATGCCGCGGCGCTCGAACAGCTCGCGACCGAGCGCGCGGCGCAGGTAGATCTCGGGACGCTCGGTCCAGCGGCGCTGCTCGTAGAACCCGAGCTCGCGCTCCGCCTCGTGGTAGGCGACCTTCTCGCGCAGGTGCGACGCACCCAGCACGTGGCCGATGCGCAGGCTCTTGCCGCTGGGCGTGACCGCACCGGACGCCGCCTCGGGCTCGGGATCGTAGTAGCGCGGGTGGAGCGGCGCCTGCTTGCCGAAGAACGAGCAGCCGGCGAGCGAGAGCGCGAACAGCAGCGAGTAGGCCTTCATTCGGTTCCCTTCGCTCTTCCCTTGATCAACATGTCGCTGTCGGTCTCCAGCGCCTCGGCCAGCTTGCGGATCGAGTCGATGGTCTCGCGCAGATCGCGCAATGTGCTGCCGACGTCGGTCACCACGCCGCTGGCGTTGCCGGCCACGTCGCCCATGTTGTCGCTGGCACGCTGCACGCTGGCGATCACACCGCCCTCGCCGTCCGCGTGCGCGACCAGGGTGTCGGCCTTGGCGAGCACGTCGTGCAGCTTGCCCAGTGACTGGCGCATCTCCGCGGACAGCTCGCGCACCGGCACCTGCTGCAGCTTGTCGTGCAGCACGCGGATGGTGGCGTTGGCGGCGGCGAACGTCTGCGCGGCCTGGGTGGGCAAGTGCGCCTCGCGCACCTCGTCGACCACGTTGTTCACCTGCGACAGCAGCGCATCGAGCTGCTTGGCCAGCAGCGGCAGCGTGTCGACCGCCTGCGTGATCGAGTTCTCCAGGCTCTTGAACGTCGACGGCGTGGCCGGGATGTACTTCTTGGGCACCGGGAACGGCAGCTTCGGCGGCGGGTGGGTCTTCTCCAGGAAGAAGTCCAGCTGCAGGTACTTGCTGCCGGTCAGTCCGTTGGAGCCGATCTGCACGCGCAGGTCCGGCGGCACGCGGATGCGCTCCTTGTCGTCCTCGTCGATCAAGCCGAGCCGCTGCAGCTCGTCGACGCCGAGGTCGTACTTGATCTCCACGTGCCGGCGGTCGCGCGCGATGTTGATCTGCGAGACGTTGCCGATGGTCACGCCGCGGTAGCTCACCGCCGAGCCGGTGTTGAGCCCGCCCACGCCCTCGTCGAAGTAGGTCGTGTAGCGAACCATGTCCTTGCGCAGCAGGTGGCCCATTAACAGGACCACGCCGCCCAGGCCGACCAGCAGCCCGGTAATCACGAACAGGCCGAGCTTCCAGTGGTTGGTGGGTGCGCTCATGGGGCCTGCTCTGCGGGTTGACGGTTGAAGAACGTGCGCACGCGTGGATCGGTCGACTCATCGCGCAGCTTACGCGGGTCGCCACGGGCGATGATGCTGCGGCTGGCCTTGTCGAGCATGATGCAGGTCTTGCCGACCTTGAAGATGCTGTCGAGATCGTGCGTGACCAGGACGACCGTCAGCCCCAGGCTCTCATTGAGCCCAATGATCAGGTCGTCCAGCTCGGCGGCGCTGACCGGGTCGAGGCCCGCCGAGGGCTCGTCGAGGAAGATCAGCTCCGGCTCCAGCGCCATCGCGCGCGCGATCGCGGCTCGCTTCTTCATGCCGCCCGACAGCTCCGAGGGCAGCTTGTTCTCGGTGCCCGACAGGCCGACCAGGCCCAGCTTGGCCTCGACGATGGCGTCGATCGCTTCAGCGGGCAGATCGGTCCAGGACGCCAGCGGCAGCGCGACGTTCTCGCCCACCGTCATCGAGCCGAGCAGCGCGCCGGACTGGAACATCACGCCGAAGCGCGGCCGCCCGACTCCGAGCTTGGCCTCCGTGCCGTCCGCGTAGAGCACGCGCCCGGACATGGGCGTGTCCAGCCCGACCAGGTAGCGCATCATGGTCGACTTCCCGCAGCCGCTGCCGCCGAGGATGATGAAGATGTCGCCGCGCTCGATCTTGAAGTTGGCGTCCTGCTGCAGGATGGTCTCGCCCCAGCCCATGGTCAGGTCGTGCGCCTCGATCAGGACTTCCTGGCTCATTTTCCGACCAGCCGGAAGAAGATGGTGAACAGCGCGTCGATCATGATCAAGGTGAACAAGGTAGACACCACGGCGCCGGTGGTACGCCGTCCGACGCCCTCCGCGCCGCCTTCCGTGGCCAGCCCCTGCTGGCAGGCGATGCCGGCGATCGCGATCGCGAACAGCACGGC
>JBEVNG010000362.1:0-8290 GCA_040508235.1 Polyangiales bacterium
GATCAGACCGTCGCAGTCGTTGTCGAGACCGTCGCAGATCTCGTTTGAGTGATAGGGGCACATGATGCAGCCCTCGTCGATCATGCCGTCGCAGTCGTTGTCGATCTCGTCGCAGATCTCGGTGAAGGGACGGCACGCCGGTGTGCAGCCCTCGTCGACGAGCTGGTCACAGTCGTCGTCCTTGCCGTTGCAGATCTCGGCGGCCGGCACGCAAGCGGGCGGGCAGTCCTCGTCGATCTGACCGTCGCAGTCGTTGTCGATGCCGTCGCAGATCTCGGGCATCGGGTTCACGCAGGTCTGCGGGCAGCCCTCGTTGGCCTGGCCGTCCATGTCCTCGTCGATCGGCGGCACGTTGGCGTCGCAGATCTCCGGCGGGTTGTCGTCGGTGGTGCACTCCGCGGGCGGCGCGCTCACGCCGCACTCGTTGGTCGGAACGCAGTCCTCGTCGACGCGGCCATCGCAGTCGTTGTCGAGGTTGTCGCCGCACACTTCCATGCTCGGCGTGCAGGCGCAGCCGAGGTCGACCTCGACGTGCGCATTGGCATTGCTGATCACGGCGTCCTGCAGGTTGGTGCAGGCGCCGCCCAGCAAGGTCAGCGTGGTGCCGGTCAGCGTGTACTCGGTGTCACGCGTCAGCAGCTGGTTGGTCGCGCCGTTCACGAAGCGCACGCGCGCGATGGTGGGGTCCACCGTCTTGCCGGCCTGCGGCGTGAGCGGCAGCGTGCAGCTCACGGTGCGCGTGATGATCTGCGAGAGCGCGCTGACGATGCTCTGCGAGTTGCTCACCTGGTACCAGGTGCCGTTCATGTCCTGGAAGCGGCTGCAGCCGTTGGGCGAGTAGCCGTCGACGCCGCTCTCCGGGTCGTCGTCGCAGATGCAGCCCGGGTTGGCCGGCGCCGCGCGGCAGCCGTTGCCGCTGCCGATCGCGTTGCAGTACAGCTCCGAGCACGACACCTGCGGCAACATCGCGCCCTGCGTGCGCGAGCCCGCGAAGCCGATCGCCTCCATCACGTCCGGGTTCACGCCGGTGAAGCCCAGCACGTAGACAGGCACGCCGAGCGCCGCCAGCTTGCGCGCCTGCGTGACCGTCTCGCCGATGCGGTTGGTGGGCGCGTCGAAGCCGTTGATGGTGCAGTTGTTCGGCTCGCCGTCGGTGATCAGCACGATCGCCTTGGGCCGCACCGCGCTCTGGTTGTCGTTGGCCAGGTTGTAGACCTGGCGCACGCGCGCCTGCGCGAGCGCGATGTCGGTGGGTGTCAGGCCGTTCGCATTCAGGTCGCGGTAGGCGAGGCGGAACTGCGCCGACGTGTACACGCCCATGTTGAGCAGCGACACCGGCAGGTCGTTGGCCGAGCACGAGCCCGCCGTGCTGTTGGCCGCGCCGTTGCCCGGGAACACGCCGATGCCGACGTTGAAGCTGGTGATGATCGAGCCCGGCGCCTGATCGGTGCCGGCCAGCGTATTGAGCGCGCTCTTGAGCGAGTCGAGCCGCGTGGGCGCGCCCATGTTGCGCGTCATCGACCAGGAGCGGTCGAGCATGAAGTACAGGTTCGGCCGCACCGGGTTGGCCTGCGTGCTGCCCTCGGCGCAGGTGTTCGCGGGCGGCAGCTCGTTGTCGTCGCACTGGTCGCCCTTCTTGTCGCCGTCCGAGTCCTGCTGACCGGGGTTGGGCGCGTTGGGGCAGTTGTCGCAGGCGTCGCCGACGTTGTCGTTGTCCGCGTCCGCCTGGCCGTTGTTGGCGACCGCGATGCAGTTGTCGCTCGCGTCCGGGATCGCGTCCATGTCGCGGTCCGGCTTCACCTCGCAGGCGTCGCCGGTGCCGTTGTTGTCGGCGTCCGCCTGGCTGTAGTTCGCGATCCGGATGCAGTTGTCGCAGAGGTCGCCGCGCTTGTCCCGGTCGGCGTCGGCCTGGTTCGCGTTCTTCACGGTCGGGCAGTTTTCGAGCCTGTCGATCACGCCGTCGCCGTCGGTGTCCATGTCGGTCGAGCCGCAGCGCGCCGGGTCGGGGATCACCGTCTGATCGGCGTTCGCCTCCAGCCGGCAGTTGTCGCAGGCGTCGCCCACGCGGTCGCCGTCAGTGTCGAGCTGGTCGGCATTCTTCACCGCGGGGCAGTTGTCGGTGCCGTTCGGGATGCCGTCGCCGTCGCGGTCTTGCAGCGGATCGGTGAAGACCGGCTCGCAGGCGTCGCCCACGCCGTTCTTGTCGGCGTCGGCCTGCGTGTAGTTCGCGACCAGCTTGCAGTTGTCGCAGGTGTCGCCGATCAGATCCTTGTCGCTGTCCGTCTGGTCGGGCGACGCGGTGCGCGGGCAGTTGTCGTTGCCATCGAAGATGCCGTCGCCGTCGCTGTCGATCACGCTGCCGGTGTCGGTGGCGCAGGCATCGCCGCGGCCGTCCTTGTCGGAGTCGACCTGATCGGAGTTCGCCACCGCGCGGCAGTTGTCACAGACGTCGCCCACGCCGTCGCCATCGCTGTCCGCGTTGGTCACGTCGGCGACGAGCAGGCACAGGTCGGCGTTGTTCTTGATGCCGTCGCCGTCTTCGTCGCCATCGGCGAACAGCGCCATCTTGCACACGTCCCCGACGCCATCCATCGCGGTCGAGGCCTGGTCGGCGTTGGCGATGCGCACGCAGTTGTCGCAGGCGTCGCCGACCTGGTCGCCGTCCGTGTCCTTCTGATCCGGGTTGGCCTTGGCGAGACAGTTGTCGGAGCGGTCGGCGATGCCGTCCTGATCCTGGTCCGGGTTGTGCGGACCGGCGTCCATGGGCGGGATCACGCTGGCGTCGACGGGAGGCACGGCTCCATCGACGGGGACTTCTCCACCATCCCCCGCCGGCTTCTTGTCGTCGCTGCCGCAGCCGAACAAGACCAGAGCTAGAACGAGAGCACGATTACGAACCGTGGGTCGAGCCGCCACGTTTGGATCCTTGCCTGCAAAAGGGTCCGACCATTCTGGGGGAGGAGGCTCACCGGAGACAAGGGACGGATTCAACGGTGCTTGGGCCGGCGTAACCCCTTTGGGTCCGCGTTCCACAAGTTGGAGCCGACAGTCAGTCGATCGACCTTGGTGAACGCGCGTACCTCGGCGGCCGAGAACAGCGTGACGCGGCGCTGCGCGTCCAAGCCGTCCGCAATGCGCTCCATGGCGCTGTCGACGTGCGTCCAGCCAGGAAAGCTCCGCAAGGAGAGCGGCAGCGTGTAGCCGCGCAGCGTGCGGTTGCGGGCGAGGTTGAAGAACGGCTCGAAGTACGACATGAGCAGCTCACGTAAGGAACGGTAGACCGGCTCACGCCCGCGCAGGCCGGTGAAGTTGGACTTGGCGATCGAGCCGTAGCGCGGGCCGCGCTTGTAGATGGCCAGTACATGGTCGTCGTCGTCCCACGGCAACATGTCGACCAGCCGCGGCGGATGTCCGAGCCTGGCCAGCGCCATCGCCGCGAACATCGCGCCATCGAAGCAGTGCGCGCGTCGTTCGCGCATCACGCGCAGTGGCGCGCGATAGATCGGGTCCGTGCTGTACGGAGTCGCGTCGAGGTAAGCCTGGATGTCCGTCGGCGACTTCAGCCTGTCCAGCGCGACGCGCTCCTTCTTGGTCAACTGAGAGGTCAGCTCGCGCAGTACGAGGGAATCGGTCGGCATCCTGACACTCTATCGTGTCCCTGAACGCGATTGACCCATGCGCGCACAGGGTGTTACACGGAGGGCTATCCAGTCTGCGCTTCTGACAACTCAGGAGCGCCTGTTTGCTCGACCCCCATACCGCTCGCGCGCGGGAAAACCGCTCGCTTCGCCCCCGGCGTCGCGAGCGATTGCGCGATGGTGATCTGCCCATGAATCGGTCCTCGCTGTGCCTGCTCTCGCTGCTCGTCGCCTGCGGGACGTCCGACGACGTGACGTCCGGAGGACCCGCCGGCAGCATCGATGCAGGCCCCGGTGCGGACGCGAGCATCGACGCGCGCACGTCGCCTCCAGTCGTGGATCCCTGCCCGCCCAGCAACCCTTACTGCGGCGACGGCGGCACGCGTCCACCGACCAACGCGTGCACCAGCCCGCCCATCGACCTGCGTCCGGCGGGCGTGAAGGTGGTGGTCGCGGTCGACGGCTCCAAGTCGATGACCACGTTCTGGACGCAGATGCGCGACTCCGTGAAGGGCATGATGAGCGCCAACCCGAACATCCAGTTCGGCGCCGATCTGTTCTGGGCGGAGGTCGTGGAGAGCTTCGAGGAAGGCCTCAAGCGCATCAACGCCTGCGGCGACACCGAGCACAAGCTGCTCGAGCTGGGGCTGAACCAGAGCGGCAAGCTCGACGAGCTGTTCGGCGCCGAGCCGCCCGGACCGGGCGTGTTCTTCTGGGACTTCACGCCGGTCGCCGACCCGCTCAACTACTACCTCGTCAACGACACGCCGCTGAGCGATCCCAACACCACCAACTACCTGGTGCTGATCAGCGACGGCAACGACAACTGCTACGGCAACTTCTGGGCGGGGGAGGACGACAAGGTCAACGCCTACCAGAAGCTGGCGCGCGAGCTGGTGAAGAAGAACATCCGCGTGCTGCCCATCGGCTTCAACGCCGCCAGCGAGCAGCAGATGATCACCGGCGGCGCCATCGAGACCGACTTCGTCGCGCTCAACACCATCGCGCAGCACGGCGGCAGCGGCGTCGACAAGGCGCTCGCGGCCGACGACCCGGAGCAGCTGGCGCAGGCGTTCTCCGCCGTGTCGCAGCGCATCGGCAGCTGCCGCTTCCAGGTGCCCGCGGTCAGCGCGTCCACGGTGAACCCGTTCGCGCTCGAGTTCCGGCTCAACAACCAGCTGGTCGCGCGCGACCGCACCGCCACCGAGGGCTGGAACTTCGTGCGCGGCGAGACCAGCGAGGTCGAGTTCTACGGCCAGGCGTGCCAGGCCGTGCGCGCGGGCGTGCCGCTGCAGGCGCAGCAAGCCTGCAGCACCGAGAAGCTGTGCGGCAACGCCAGCAGTCGCATCAGCGCCAAGCCGCGCGCGGTCCAGTACCTGCTCGATCGCTCGGGCTCGATGGCCGCCTGCTCGGCGGGCTTCCTCGACTGCATCCCCGGCCTGACCACCGGGCTCACCTGGTGGGGCGTCGCCGCGCGCGCCATCTCCAACGCGGTCACCGCGCCGATCAACGACGACGTCGAGTTCGGCCTCAAGTACTTCCCGGACCGCGGCGCGCTCGACTGCACCGTCGGCGACGGCCCCGCCGTGGCGCCCGCGCCGGGCACCGCCATCGAGCTGCTCGGCGACGTACTGCACACGCTGCCCGGTGGCGCGACGCCGCTGCTCAGCGCGCTCGAGAACGTGGCGGCCAATCCCGGTCGGCTGGCGGAGGCGGAGGTCGCGGGCGCGCTGATCTTGATCAGCGACGGCGGCGAGTCGTGCGTGGGCATGGACCAGGCCGAGCGTGTGATGCGCATCGAGGCGGCCACGCGCTCGCTGCACGAGCGCGGCATCCAGGTGTTCGCGGTGCGCTTCGGCGCCAAGGGCGCGGACTTCGCGGATCAGGACGCGCAGCTCAGAGCGATCGCGCGCGAGGGCGGCACCGCCACCGGCGACCCCAACGATCCCAACAACACGCCGTACCTCGAGGCGCCCGACGCGGACGCGCTCAACAAGTCGCTCGGCACCATCTCGCAGGCGCTCGCGAGCTGCGCGCTGGAGCTCGGCAACGTGGACGCCAAGGCCGACAAGACCAAGGTGAACCTCTACCTCGATGGCGACGTGGTGCCGTTCGATGCCGCGGGCACCAAGCAGAGCGGCTGGGGCTGGAAGAACCCGGAGCAGACCGAGCTCGAGCTCTACGGCCCCACCTGCGACGGCTACAAGACCAGCCGCACCACCAGCATCGTGATCGAAGTGGGCTGCGAGCCGATCGTCGTGATCTGACGCTACTTGCAGCGCACGTAGAGCACGCCCTTGAAGACGTTGTTGCCCTCGCCCGGCGGGTGCTCGCCGAGGCTGTCGAAGGGTTGGTCACGGTACTGACGGTCCTCGAGGGCACCGCAGTCCTTGCAGCTCATGTCGCCCTTGGTGACGCGCACGTAGCTGCCGTGGCACTCGCTGCGAGCCTTGCGCTCGCAGTTGTCGGACGAGTAGTTGCACTCGATGCGCAGCGCCTCTTGCCCGTCGGGCATGCGCACAGGCTTGGACTTGGCCATGCACGACGCGAGCAACAGCGACCCGAGGGCGAGGCGGAGCTTCATCCGCCGACTCTACCTCGACTGACACAACGCACACGTCGCCGTCACCTCGAGCTTACTTACTCCGATGGAGGCGACGATGGGCGGTACGATCGATCAAGCAGTCGAGCGCGAGCGCGACAGCAAGCAGGCCAAGGGCGAGAAGGAAGACCCCCGCAAGGGACCCGGCAACACCGGTCCGGCCGAGGGCAGCGACATCCCCGACGACGACGGAGAGTCCGCCACGCCCAACCAGCCGCGCAGCACGCCCATGGCGGGCAAGAAGCCCTAGCGAGCGCGGCTGAACACGCTGTCGAGGTACCACTCGAACGGCGCGTAGCGATTGTTGGCGTCGACCGTCTCGGTCTCGATGCCGCCCACGGTGAAGTGGTTGCCGACCGGTACCTGCAAGAAGGCGCGGTCGGCACGCGCGACGTTGGCGAAGAAGGTCGTCGGCGGCGCCACGACCTGCGCTCCCCACTGCTGCACCAGCAGCGCGCGGCCCGGTGCGAGGGGCACTGTGTCGTCTTGTGCGCCGTGCAGCACCAGCACGGGACTGCGCGGGTCGGTGCGCTTGCTGCCCTGGAACAGCAGCGAGTTCTTCTCCAGCCACTTCTTCCAGCGCGGCAAGGTCTGGAACGCGGCCCAGTTCTGCAGCAGCTTGCTCATGCGCGTGTCGCCGTACAGGCCGACGATCGAGCTGGCCGAGAACTCGGCGATGCACGTGGTGCGCACCTTGGCGAGTACGTCCCTGCCCTGCTGCGAGAGCTGCGCGCGCTCGTCCACGCCCTGCGTCTCGCTGTCGGTCGAGGCGAAGAACCCGCTCAGGATGTACGCGTTCAGCAGGCTGTAGCCGCCGGCGTCGATCGCGGGCACCAGCTGCGCGAGGTCGACGGGCGGCGCGACGCCGATGCTCGCGCGCAGCTTGTCCTCCGGCGCGGCGCTCGCGCTGGTCCAGAGCGCGGCGTGCCCCCCGAGTGAACCTCCGCTCACCGACGCGGGCCAGTCGCTCGGGATCGTGCCGCCGTCGAAGTGCGCGCCGGGTAGCGTGCGCGCCGCCCGGAGCGCATCCAGCACCACGCGCGCCGCCGACGGGCCTTCGAGGTACGGCACGTCGGTGCCGTTGCCGAACACCCACGGGTTCATGCCCGTCAGCTCGGTGCCGAGCCCGAGGTAGTCGGGGATCACCACCGTCATGCCGAGGCCCAGGTAGAACGCCGCCTGGTCCTGCACGATCGACTCGTTGCGCCGCGTCGCCAACGAAGGCGCGCAGGCATCCGCGAGCCCCGCCGTGCCGCTCGCCAGCGCGATCAGCGGCGCCTTGCCCGCATTGCTCGCGGGCACCGCATTCGGCACGAGCAACAGGGCGGTCGCGGGCTGGTTGCGACCCGCGGCGTCGCGCGTGACGTAGCGAAACTGGATCGCACGCTTGGCGCGCTCGGCCCAGCCTGGCTTGACCCAGCCGGTCCACATCTGGTTGCCCTCGAGCTTGCGGCACGCACTCACGGTGCCCGGCTGCCCGCTCGCGCCCCAGCTTCCGTAATACACTGCGTTGCTGGCGCCTGGACTACCCTCGGGCGCGCTGCAGCCCATCAGCGCTTCGGCCACTCGTTCGAGCTCCGGCTCGTCCAGCACATCGAGTGCGCAGCCCGCGGCGAGCACGAGCCACGCGGCCAGCAGATGTTTGCGTCTCATGCACGGAAGCTCGCACCGGCTGGCGCGCAGGCTCGCTGTCAACCGGGGGGCCGGCGGGAGAACGTCAACAGGGGGTTGTCAGGCTGCGTGGCCCTTGCCTTCCACTCGGCGTATGCTCGCGCGTCCTCCCGTGCCTCCGACCTGGCTCGAACGTATGTCTCCGCAGAGCCGCGGCCTGCTGGTGCAGATCGCGCGCAAGACGGCGCTCGGCAACCAGGCCGAGCTGCTGGAGTCGCTGCTCTCCGGCAACGTCAGCGACGGAGCCAGTCGGCAAGCGCGCCACGCGCAGCTCACGCGCGCACGCTCCACCGTCGCCGCTGGCGCGCTCGCCCTGGCCGCGCACGAGCCGGAGGTGCAGGACTTCGTGCTGTCGCGCGACTACGTGTGGCTGCGTCCG
>JBEVNG010000367.1:0-11332 GCA_040508235.1 Polyangiales bacterium
GCCGACAAGATCGCGCTGCCCACGTTCACGCGGTCGAAGTCGTGCAGCTGGCGCTGGATGTTGGCCAGCGCCACGAAGCGAAACGGCGCGTCGTAGGTCTGCTGCATGGCCTGCACCGGCTGCGCCTCGCGCATGCGCTGCTGATGAATGCCGGCCCACCACTGCGGGGCGTTCAGACCGTCGGGCGGCTGGCGATAGCGCAGCTCGTCCCAGTGCAGATAGCGCCCATCCGGCAGCGTCGAGTCGAGCGCGAGCATGCGCGTGAGCAGGTCGCGGGAAACTTTGCCCGCCTCGAAGAGCGTGTCAGCGTCGGTCCGCGGCGGCTTCTGCGGGAGTCTCATAGTTAGCGGTTTCGAGTTTTTATAACTCAGCCGCTAACTTTAGCGAAGGCCGGATTTTATAAAAAAGCGACAACACGTCCCGAAGTGACGTGATTTCCGACCCTTACAGGTTCCGCCCGATCTCCACGCGCGCCGCCTCTCAGCCCGGCACGTAGCCGGACACGACCGGACGGGCGGCGAGGCGTTCGTAGGCGAGGGCCATCGCGATCGAGCCGAGCGGCAGGCTGATCAGCGTGCCGAACACGATCAGGCCGCCGAGCATGTGCAGGATCCAGATCCCGAACATCAGCGCGAGGGTGTGCATGGGGAAGGCGCGTACGAGCGCGACGCTCTCGCGCAGCGAGTCGACGCCGCCGACGCGGCCGTACGCGATCGCGGTCAGCGACCAGCTGGCGAAGAAGATCACCGCCAGCCCGGGCAGCACCAGCATGACGAGACCGATGGTCGCCAACACGCCGACGATGAACAGCGCCACGTTGGAGGAGACCAGCGTGTCCATGCGGCTGAAGAGCACGCTCACGGCGACCGGCTCGCCCGCGCGCACCTTGCGTGTCAGCTCGATGAAGCCGACCGTGGCGGGACCGAGCAAGACCCCGAGGGTGACGATCGAGACCGCGATCAGCACCACGCCAGCGATCAGGAACAACACGGGCTCGCGCCGGAATGTGTCCCACGTCTCACGCGCGACCGAGACCGTAAACGCGTCGAAAGCTTCCACGTCCGCCATCGGGAGACCTCCGTGCATGCAGTGCGTCAGAGCTGCGTGAGTGTGCGCGAAAAGCCTGCGAGTTGCTATCCTCGCCGCGGTCTTCCCGTGGTAAAGCCGTAGGCCTTTCAGGAGCGCCCCAAGTGACCGTCAACCTCGTCGAGATACTCAGCAAGCAGCTTCCCGAGCTCGTCAACGCCGCCACCGCGGAGATGAAGGCCAACGCCGACAAGGGCGACGCCGAGCTCGCCCAGCGTTACGCGGACCTCCAGGGCAACTCCGGCGGCTTTCGCGTGGTGCTCGAGGGCAAGGGCGGAGCGGACCTCTACCTGGTCTCCGAGAACGGCAGCTTCCGCGCCGACAAGAGCGCGCCCGCCGGCCTGCCCATCTGGCTGTCGGTCGGCGTGAACGCCGAGGAAGCCAACGTCGGCCTGGAGGAGCTGGAAGAACAGCTCGAGAAGGGCCTCGCCTTCTTGCGCAAGCGCCTGACGCGCCAGAACCCCAAGAAGCTGCGCGCCACGCTGGAGAAGCTCTCCAAGGAGCAGCTCAAGTACCACCTCGTGATCAAGGAGACGCCGGACTTCGACGAGGTGCGCATCAAGATCGCGCTCGGTGGCAGCGAGCCGCCGGAGAAGCCGAACTTCACGGTCTCGATCGACTACGACACGCTGGCGCAGGTGCGCGACCGCAAGCTCAAGCCGCAGGCCTTGCTCGGCAAGCTGCAGCTGTCGGGCGACTCGTCGCGCTTCATGGCCCTGTTGATGGAGCTCGCGCAGCGCCGCTGATGGGCAAGAACAAGCGCCAGCTCCCCACGATCGGCCTCGATCGCAAGGGCAACGTACCGTGCTTGAAGTGCGGCCTGTGTTGCTCGTACATCGCGGTCGCGATCGATGGTCCCGACACGGTCAAGGCCGCCACGGAGATCCTGTGGCACCTGTATCACGATCACGTGAGCATCTACCGCGACAGCGATGACGAGTGGATGGTGCAGTTCGAGACGCGCTGCCGGCACCTCGCGTCCGACAACAAGTGCCGCATCTACGCGGACCGGCCGCACATCTGCCGCACGTACTCCGAGGACACCTGCGAGGTGAACGCGAGCGACGAGGGCATGAGCTTCTACTCGCCCGACACGTACCTCGCGTACCTGCAGACGCGCAGCAAGCGCATCTACGCCGGCGTGCAGAAGGGCTACCTGCCGGGGCCCGAGCACCTGAAGCCGCGCAACCTCGGCCCCGAGCGCGCGCCGCCTCGCTTCGAGCAGCGCTTCAACACGCTGCGCGCGGCGCACGAGCAAGAGCAGGACTGAGTGGAGCAGCGCCACCCCAGCTGGGCCGAGGCGCTGGTTCGCTTCCTCGACGACGGCGTCCGCATCCCCGGCACCAACTTCCGGTTCGGGATGGACGCGCTGATCGGGCTGGTGCCCGGCGTCGGGGACGCAAGCACGGCGGTCGGCTCGCTCTCGCTGTTCTGGCTCGCCATCAAGCGCGACGTGCCGCGCCCGGTGTTGGTACGCATGGCGATCAACGTCGCCATCGACAGCCTGGTCGGCGCGGTGCCCGTGTTGGGAGACGTGTTCGACCTGTTCTTCAAGTCGAACCGGCGCAACTTGAACCTGATCCGGGCGGCCAGTGGCGAGACCCCGGTACGGCGCAGTCGGCTCGGAGATTACCTGGCCATCACCGGCATCGCGCTGCTGATCGGCTGCGCCTTCGCGCTCCCGATCCTGGTGGTCGCGTTCGTGATCGACGCGATCCGCGGCTGAAGCTTTTGCGTTCGCGCGCGCGCGCGGCCATCCTCTTCGTCGATGAAGTTGCTCTCGAGGCTCGCCCACACGGTCGACCGCGTGTTCGCCGGCGGCGCCATGAATCCACCCAAGGCCCTGCGTGGGCGCTCCGCGGCGGAGCGACTCAACCACGTAGACCGCATGCGCGCGCTGAACGTGATCGCCGCGTTCTACAACCGCGAGGAGCACCTGCTGGCGGAGAGCGAGTTCTTCCCGCGCTCGCCCCCGATCGCTCCGCACGTCACGCACGTGCGCACGCTGGGCAACCAGGGCATGGTGGTCGACCTGACCTGGACCAGCGAGTTCACGCCGCTCTGGTCCACGGAGGCGCTGGTCTCGCTGTTTGGCTCGTGGGCGCCGCAGCAGCTGGAGAAGGCGGGCATCGAGCCCACGTTCAGCGCGGCGGACATCGCGTCGCTCGGGGTCGACACCAACGGCACCTTGCTCGACAAGTACATGCGCGAGGAGCCCAACCGCATCGCGCACGCGCGCTGGTTCCGCCACCTCGACGGCGCGCCCCGGCCCACGGTGGTGATCCTGCACGGCTACATGGTCGGCGAGTACCTGATCGAAGAGCGCATGTGGCCGGTGCAGAAGCTGTTCGACAGCGGCGTCGACGTGGTGCTCAGCGTGCTCCCGTTCCACGGCCTGCGGCGCGCGCGTCGACGCGGCTACTTGCCCCCCGCGTTCCCGTCGGCGGATCCCCGCTTCACCATCGAGGGCATGCGCCAGCTGGTGTTCGACCACCAGGCGCTGTTCGACTACCTCACGCGCGCCGGCACGCCTTCGATCGGCGTGATGGGCATCAGCCTCGGCGGCTACGGTGCGTCGCTGCTGGCCACGCTCGACGAGCGCATCAAGTGCGGCCTGTTCTTCATCCCGCTGTCGGCCATCGAGCTGTTTGCCCAGGCGAACGGGCGCTTCGTGGGCAACGAGGAGGAGCAGCGCCAGCAGCGCGAGGCCATGCAGCGTGCGCACAATCCGGTCAGCCCGCTCGGGCGCGCGCCCAAGATCCGAGGTGAGCAGGTGGTGATCATCAACGGGCAGGCCGACGCCATCACGGGGCCCGCGCACTCGGAGCCGCTGGGCAAGCACTTCGGCACGGAGCTGCACCACTTCCTGGGCGGGCACCTGCTGCACTTCGGGCGCGGGCGGGCGTTCGAGGCGATGTGGAAGATGCTGGAGCGCGAGGGGTTCTTGCCGCGATGAGCCTGATCCTCGTTCGTCACGGTGAGACCGCAGGTAACTTCGCGCGCGTAGTGCAGGGGCCGGAGATCCCGCTCAACGAGACCGGGCTGCAGCAGGCCGAGCGCGTGGCTGCACGACTGCGCGACGAGGGCGCGGTGCGCGTGCTGACCAGCGATCATCCGCGCGCGCTGATGACGGCGGAGGCGATCGCTCGCCACACCGGCCTGCCGCTCTTGCAGCACGCGATCTTGCGGGAGCGCGACATGGGCGACTTTCGCGGCCGCGCCTACAGCACGTTCACGGAGTTCCATCCGCTGGCGCCCGACGTGAACCCACCCAACGGCGAGACCTGGGACGCGTTTCATCTGCGCGTTCGCGAGGCGTTCGCCTGGCTGGTCGCGGAGCGCGCCCGTGTCGCGGCTCCGCTGATCGTGGTCACGCACGGGCTGGTGCTGCGCTCCGTGTTCGAGCGCGTGCTCGACCGCGCGCCCCTGGTCGCGACGGTGGGCTTTGCCAACACGGGCGTCTCGATCCTGGAGGCGGCGCCACCGCATGCGCACAGCTTGCTGAACTGCGTGCGCCACCTCGACACCAACGCCGAGCGCGGCGAGATCTGAGCTCAGAACATCAGCTTCACACGCTCGCCGAAGTCCTTGGTCTCCTGATCGGCGACCCGCAGCTCGGCATCGCTCAGGCCCAGCGCGGCCGCGCTCTCGCCGACCTCTCCGAGCGCATCGCGACGCTCGTTGTCGGCGCCGTGGCGAAGCAGATCGAGCGCGGACACCAGCCGCACCACGTGCAGCTCCGGAGACGGCTCGGGCGCGAGCCGTTGGTGGTGCTTGCACACCTCCTTCAGCGACGACGGCAGCTTCCACGACTGGTAGAGCGCGGCCTCCGGGTCGGCGTGAATCAGCTGCAGCGCGGTGTCGATCACGCGCTCGCTCGGCATGGTGGCGCCCTTGTTGGCGGTCATCTCGTCGATCGCCCGCAGCGCAACGGCCTTACCGACGTCGTGGAACAAGCCACCGAGGAACGCGGCCTCGGAGTGGCGCCGGTTGCGACGGCTCGCGATCTGACACGCGCCGAACGCCGTGGTCATGGCGTGGTTGAACAGCCGTGCGAAGCGCTTGGAGTTCGCGCCCGCCTTGCTGGGTCCATCGAACAGCGCGCGACTCGCCAGGCCGACCGCGATCTGCGCGACTTGCTCGCTGCCGAGGAACACGATCGCGTCGCGCAGGCCCTGGATCTCGTTGGCCGTCTTGTACGCGGGCGAGTTGGCGATGCTGAGCAGCTTGGCCGCGGTGGCTTGATCCTTCTCGATCAAGCGCGCGAGCGCGTGCACGTCGACATCGTCCTGGCGCGTGAGCTCGAGCATGCGCGAGGCGACCGCGGGCATCACCGGCGGATCGATGCGGTGCGTGCCGACGAAGTACGAGATGTCCTCGACCAGCGCGCTGACCTCTTGCTCCTCCTGCGGGCTCAGCGGCTGCGCCTCCGGAAGCTGCGCGCCGAGCTTGGCGAGGTAGCTGTCTTCCTTCTTGGCCGCCGGCTTCGCGGCTGTCGCGAGCTTGGGCTTCGCGTTCACCGTGGGCGCCGCCGCCCTCGCCATCACCGGCTTGGGCTGCGGCTCCGCGCTACCGAACAGTCGCGTCAGCCATGCGAGCATCCCCGTAATCCCCCGCCGGAAATCGTATCAGAGGGGGGACGGCGATGGGTAGCCACGGGCCCCCGGGAAAATCAGGGGAACAAGGTGGGCAAAAGGGGCATGACCGTGCTGATGGCGATCAACACGATGATCACGATCTCCAGCATCTCGAAGCGGTTGCTGTTGGCGCGGCTGGAGAGCTTCTCGTAGATGCCGTCGAGCACGCGCAGCTTGCGCTCGATGGCCGCGTCCCACTGCGGCAGGTGGAAGCGCTCCGAGGCCACGCGGTAGAGCCGCGCCAGGTACTGATCGCCCAGCAGCTTGAGCGCATTGTCGACGCCCTCGAACAGCACCGCGGCGTCCGCCTGCAGCTGCGAGACGTGACCCAGGTCCTGCGCACGCGTACTAAAAGAAGCCAGCCAACCGCGCTTGCGGGTCAGCACCGTGTAGGCCTCGTCGACGCCGCGATCGAGCTGCTCGTCGAGGTTGCGCAGCTCGAGTAGCTCCGCGATGGTCAGCTCGAGGACCAGCAGCTCGTCCTCCATGTCGTCGCCCACCAGCAGCGCGGCGAACCAGTCGATCAGCACCACTTCGTCCTCGACGTAGGCGCAGCGCTTGTCGAGCGCGTCCGCGATCTCTTGCTCGGAGAGCTTGGTGGGCTCCGCGCGCAGGATGCTGGCAGAGACCGCCGCGTGCGCGCCCCACAGCTGGCTGACCGGCTCCTTGTCCGGCAGCTGCAGCTCGAACGCGACGTAGTCCTCCATGCGCGTGCCGAGCAAGGGCTTGTCGACCGCTGCCTCGATGGTGTTCAGCAGCGACGCGGCGCGCTTGCGCGCGTCCTTGAGCAAGTCCTGGTTGTCCCACAGCAGGTCGCTCAGGCCGACCAGGTCCTCGTACTCGCAGTCGAGCGGGATCTCGTAGGCGAAGGTGGCGGCACCGAACTCCCACAGCACGACCTCGACCGGTCCGTCGCTGCGGAACTTGCCGACCTCGACCGGGAAGCCGCTCTGCGCGACGCGCGTCGAGTGCCGCTGTAGCTGCTGCGCTTCGGGCGCGCGGCGTGGCTTCTTGAAGTTCTGTTGGATCTGGTCGGCGGCGAGGATGCGCTCCGCGTGCGCAAGATCGATTGCGAATCCAAGGTCCAAGGCGAGGTAGACATGACAGGTCCCGCGTACGCGCACGCGGTCACCTTACTACATCCCGCACACCGAGCCGGGGCAGCGAGGGGCAAACGGACGCTCCGCGGGCAAGCCGGCCGATGGACGCGCACGATCCTTCCTCGTACCGTGACGTTGTCGTGACGGCGGCTCGCATTTTGCTGGCCAAGGGGCCATGCGCACCCTACACAACCGCGCCCCGGTTTTTCCCCGGCAGTAGTCGAAGCGCCGGCCCTCCGCGCGCGAGCCCAAGAGACGAGGTCGATGTGAGCGAGCACGACGACGAGGCGGTACCCGGCTGGACCACGCAGAAGAGCGCGGACATCTACCAGATTCGCGGCTGGGGAGAGCCTTATTTCTCGGTCAGCGAGCGCGGCACCGTGGTGGTCACGCCGGATCCCGACAAGCCGGAGCGCAAGATCGACCTGGCGGAGCTCGTGCACGACCTCGAGGCGCGCGGCCTCGACATGCCGCTGCTGATCCGCTTCAGCGACGTGCTGCAGGACCGCATCAAGCGGCTGAACGAGTGCTTTGGCCGCGCCATCAGCGAGTACGGCTATGCCGGCGTGTACCGCGGCGTGTTCCCGACCAAGGTGAACCAACAGAAGCACCTGATCGACGAGGTCGTCGAGTTCGGCGCGCCGTACCACTACGGCCTCGAGGCGGGCAGCAAGCCCGAGCTGTTGATCGCGCTGTCCGCGCTGAACGACCCCAACGGGCTGATCATCTGCAACGGCTACAAGGACCTCAAGTACATCGAGACCGCGTTGCTGGCGCAGCGCTTCGGCAAGACGGTGATCGTCGTGCTCGAGCGCATCGAGGAGCTCGACTTCGCGCTGCAGGCGGCGGAGCGCACCGGCATCCGGCCCACGCTCGGCGTGCGCGCCAAGCTCAGCTCGCGCGGCATCGGTCGCTGGAAGAACTCGGCCGGTGACCGCGCCAAGTTCGGCCTCACCATCAGCGAGATCGTCGAGGTGTGCGACCGCCTGGGCGCGCGCGACATGCTCGACTGCGTGCAGCTCCTGCACTTCCACATCGGCAGCCAGATCTCCAGCATCAACCCGATCAAGAACGCGATGCAGGAAGCCGCGAACTTGTACGTCGAGCTCGCCAAGCTCGGCGCGGGCATGAAGTACCTCGACGTCGGCGGCGGCCTGGCGGTCGACTACGACGGCTCCAAGACCGACTTCCACGCCAGCAAGAACTACAACATCCAGGAGTACGCCAACGACGTGGTCGCGGCGACGCAGGAGGCCTGCACCAAGGCCAGCGTCGCGTGCCCGACGTTGATCAGCGAGTCCGGCCGCGCGATCGCCGCGCACCAGTCGGTGCTGGTGTTCGAGGTCGTGGGCACCTCCGAGGTTCCCACCGGCGAGCCGCAGGACCCGGGCGCGCAGGCGCCGCGCGTGCTGCGCCAGCTGTACGAGACGTACACCGGCGTGCAGCCCAAGAACCTGCAGGAGGCCTACCACGACGCGCAGCAGAGCAAGGACGAGGCGGAGAGCCTGTTCAAGCTCGGCTACTTCGGCCTGCGCGAGCGCGCGGCCGCGGAGCGACTGTACTGGGCTTGCTGCCGCCGCATCTCCGCCCAGGCCAAGCGCCTCAAGCGCGTGCCGGAAGAGGTCGACCTGCTCAACCAGAGCATGGCCGCGATCTACTACGGCAACTTCAGCGTGTTCCAGTCGGTGCCGGACAGCTGGGCCATCGACCAACTGTTCCCGATCATGCCGATCCACCGCCTCGACGAGGAGCCCACCGAGCGCTGCGTGCTGGCGGACCTGACCTGCGACAGCGACGGCAAGATCGATCGCTTCATCGACGTCGAGGACATCAAGTCCGTGCTCGAAGTGCACCGCGTGCTGCCGGACAAGCCGTACATGATGGGCGTGTTCCTGAACGGCGCGTACCAGGAGATCCTGGGCGACCTGCACAACTTGTTCGGCGACACCAACGCCGTGCACGTGCGGCTCACCGAGGACGACGACTACGAGGTCAGCCACGTGGTCAAGGGCGACACCATCAACGAGGTGCTCGACTACGTCGAGTACGAGCCGAGCGTGATGGTGGAGCGCGTGCGCCTACAGGCCGAGCGCGCCAAGCGTGAAGGTCGCATCACGGTCGACCAGGTGAAGCTGCTGCTGCGCCACTACGAAGACAGCTTGGCGAGCTACACCTACCTGACCGATGATTGAGCGTCTGCGGAACGAGCGTTGAGGGAGAGCTAAGAAAATGTCGCGGATTGTGGCGAAGTTTGGTGGTTCCAGCCTGGCGGACGCCAAGCAGTTCAAGAAGGTGCGCGCGATCATCGAGGCCGATGCGCGGCGCAGCATCGTGGTGCCGTCCGCGCCGGGCAAGCGCGTCTCCAGCGACGCCAAGCTCACCGACCTGCTCTACCTCTGCCAGAGCAGCGCCGCGCTGGGCACCGACTTCAGCGCCCCGTTCGCGCTGATCCGCGACCGCTTCGTCGAGATCGAGAAGGACCTCGGCCTGCCGCCCAAGATCGCCGCGCACCTGGACAAGCTGCACGACGAGCTGACCAAGGGCGTCACCAAGGACTACGTCGCCTCGCGCGGCGAGTACCTGAACGGCTTGCTGCTGGCGGCGTACCTCGACGCGGTGTTCATCGACCCGCAGGAGTGCGTCATCCTCACGCACAACGGCGGCATCGACCCGGAGACGTACAAGCTGCTCGGCGAGCGCCTGAGCGACACCAAGAAGCGCTACGTGGTGCCCGGCTTCTTCGGCCGCGATCACAAGGGCAACGTGAAGACGTTCTCGCGCGGTGGCTCGGACATCTCGGGCGCCATCGCTGCGCGCGCGGCCAAGGCCGAGCTGTACGAGAACTGGACCGACGTCTCGGGCCTGCTGATGACCGACCCGCGCATCGTGCCGCACGCCAAGCCGATGGAAGAGGTCACCTACGCGGAGATCCGCGAGCTCTCGTACATGGGCGCCTCGGTGCTGCACGACGAGGCGATCTCGCCGGTGCGAGAGGTCGGCATCCCGATCCAGATCCGGAACACCAACGCGCCCACCGACTTCGGCACCAAGATCGTCAACAAGCTGAGCGACGAGATCGAGAAGGGCACGGAGATCGCCGGCATCGCGGGCAAGCGCGCGTTCGCGATGATCTCGCTCGAGAAGAGCCTGATGAACAAGGAGGTGGGCTTCGCCTACCGCTTGCTCGGCATCCTCGAGCGCTACGGCGTCAGCTTCGAGCACTGCCCGTCCAGCATCGACAGCATCAGCGTGGTGGTCGAGTCCGCGCAGATCGACGACAAGGTCGAGTCGATCCTCGACGACATCCGCAAGTCGCTGCAGCCGGACAAGCTGGAGTTCGTGCCGCAGATCGCGCTGATCGCGGTGGTGGGCGAGGGCATGGCCAAGACCATCGGCATCTCGGCCAAGGTGTTCGTGGCGCTGCGCGATGCGCAGGTGAACGTGCGCCTGATCAACCAGGGCGCCTCCGAGCTCAATATCATCGTGGGCGTGGTCCCCGAGGACTACGAGAAGGCCCTGCGCGCGCTCTACGGCGCCTTCGTGCAGGCCTGAGTCCCGCTCGGGGCCGCGAGAAACCGCGCGCTTCGACTTCCCGGCTGGGATCCCTACCGCACGGTTGTTACACTGCTCTCCTACCCTGGAGGACGGGCAGCGTGGCAACCCTGGCACATGGCGTGCACTTGGCGCAGGAGTGGTGGAATTCCGCTCGATCCGACGGCTACGTAGATGTGACCAAAGTGCTCGATCGGGGCGTAATGGCCCCGCTGCGGTTGGCGCAGCCCGTCGGGTACACCCGACTTGGGGCGCGCCATGAGCCTCGCGAGCCCCACCCTCACGTCCTCGTCCAGCTCATCCAGGGAACCCGAGTCCAGGGACTCCGAGCCATCGTCGGGGGTCATGCGCCTCCGCCCTGAGATCGCCGCCGACGACCGGACGGACTTCATGGAGAACGCCCCGGTCGGCATGCACTGGCTCGACGCCGACGGCACGCTGCTCTGGGCCAACCGGGCGGACTACGCGCCGCTGGGCTACGCGCAGCACGAGTACGTGGGACGCTCCCTGCGCGAGTTTCACGTCGACCCGCGCATCGTCGACGAGCTGCTGACGCGCGTCAGGGCGGGCGTGCCGGTGGAGCGACTGCCGGCCACGCTGCGCCAGCGCGACGGCACACCACGCGAGGTCGAGATCACCGCCAGCGCGCGCCTGCACGACGACGGTCGCCTGCACTACGTGCGCTGCTTCATCCAGGAGACCCTGGAGCGGGCGAGCCAGCGCATCACGGACGACCGTGACGTACTGCTGCGCGAGGAACAGCGCGCGCGGGGGCGCCTGGCCTTGCTGGCCCGCGCCAGCGAGCTGCTCTCGCAGTCGTTCGACTACGAGAAGGAGCTGGCGGACGTCACGGGGCTGGCGTTGCCGCTGCTCGGCGACTTCGGCTTCCTGGAGCTGGAGGACAACGAGCGCATCCTGCGCTTTGCGCGCGCCCATGGCGACGACGCGCTCGCGCAG
>JBEVNG010000387.1:0-6068 GCA_040508235.1 Polyangiales bacterium
GCCTCGTTGAGGTTGACGCGCTGGATCTCGCTCTCGCTGATCTGCACGAAGCCGCGCAGGCTCTTCACCACCGAGGCGATCCGGCGCACCGCCTCGGACGAGTCGCGCACGGCCTCCTCCGCCTCGCGCGTCACGCGGCGCACCGAGTCGAACAGCAGCGCCGGGGTGGCCTGGCGCTCGGCCAGCTCGGCGTCGCGCGAGAGCGCGCTGACGTCTTGCTCCAGCACCTCGAGGTTGAGCAGCGCGCTGGCGGCCGGGTTGTTCACCTCGTGCGCCACGCCGGCGGCAAGCTGCCCGATGGCAGCCAGACGCGAGGACCGGATCAGCTGAGCCTCGGTGTCCTTGAGCGACTGGTACGCCGAGTTGAGCTCCATCTCGCGCAGCAGGTTGCCGGACACGTCGCGCACGAAGGTCACGTACAGCTTGCGCTCGCCCGCGCGGTACCCCGAGCTGCGCAGCTCGCCCCAGAACGAGCTGCCGTCCTTGCGACAGAGCCGCACGGCGTGGCGCGTGACCGAGTCGTCGCGGATCAGGTCGCGGCTGATGCCATCGACCACGGCCATGTCCTCGCTCGGGTGCAGTTGCCGGCCGGTCATGCCGCGCAGCTCGTCCGAGCGATACCCGAACAGCTCGCACGCGCGTGCGTTGACGCGGATGAAGCGCGCCGAGTCGAAGTCCGTGATGAACACCGCGTCGGCGGTGCACTCCACGAGCGCCTGGAACTGGTGCTCCAGATCCTCGAGCTTGGTGGGGCTCTCGGGAGGTAGGGCGGACACGGTGCGCACATGTTACCCAGACCGCCGGCGGAAACCAGGGATTGGGGACGCGAGAAGCCAGCCCGCGCGTGATCAGGCCCGCGCGGACCTTCGACCCGGCAAGCCCGATTGCAGCAAAGGGCGGCACCCCGGCGGCGCCTGCCGGCTCACGAGCAGCTTCGGTTGCAGACCACCAGTCCATTGCTGCACGTGGCCAGCGAGCCGGAGCACTGGATGGGGCAGTTGCTGGGGTCCGGGCAGCGCGCGCTGCAGGTGGAGCCCGCCATGCAGACCACGTTCGAGCAGGCCGCCCCGCTCTCGCACGACACGTCGCACTTGGCGCCGTACTCGCAGCGGATGGAGCAATGAGCGTCGGTGCAGTCGCTGGTGCACACCGTGCCGGAGCGACAGCGCACGTCGCAGGTGGTCGCATCGCTGCAGTCGACGTTGCACGACAGCGTGCCCCAGGTGCAGTCGACACCACACTTGGCCGCGCCCGAGCAGTCGACGTTGCACGGCCCGACCGCGTTGCAGGTCGCGGTGCACGACGCGGCGTCGTGGCAGTCGACGTTGCACGCGCCGTACGGACAGGACGGCGAGCAGGTCTGGCCCGGTGCACACGCCAGCTCCACGGGTCCCTTGCTCGCGTCGGTCCCCGCGTCGCGCTGCGCGGCGTCCAGACCGCTCGCGTCGGCGGTGCGGTCGCCCGCGTCCGGCGGCTCCACCATGCGCGCATCCACCTCGACGAGTGCGTCGAGTAGCTCCGCGTCGCGCATGCGCGCGTCGGTCGCAGCCTCGGTTACGTGGGCGTCGAGGTCGGCATCGCGCACACGCGCGTCCTCGCTCGGAAGCGCGGCGTCGTGCTCCTCGATGATCACCGGTGGTGATCCATCGCGCTCTCGCTCCGCCGCCGGATCGTAGCCGAGCATGATGCACGAGCTCGTGCACGCGAGGCCGATGGCGAGGAGCGACCGGGAAATGAAGAGGGGAAACTGCACCGACGCGACTACTGCAGCAATCGTAACACCACGCGCGTTGGCCGCGCCCGTCAGAACGTGTAGAGCCAGGCGCTGCCATTGGCGGTGCCGCTGCGATAGCTCAGAGGTGCACCGAGGCCGATCGCGGCGGGTGTACGCGCGCTCGCGCCGATCACCGACAGCGCCTGCCCGACGCTCGCGCGCTCGCTGCCATCCCCCACCAGCAACGCGGACGGCTCCAGCACGGCACTGCCCGACACCAGCTGCGCCGCGAGCGTGCTGCCTCCGCGGAAGCTGAACACCGCGCCGGTTCCATCGCCGTTGATCGACGCACCGGGCGCCGCTACCACGAGCTCGGGCTGCCCGTCGCCATCGAGATCGACGTTGCCGGCGAGGCTGCGGCCGAAGCCGACCGCACGCTGCGTGGTGACCAGCGCGAGCGGCGTGAGGCCCATGTTGAGCGCGCCCACCACCTGCTCGCCGCTGGCCGGGCGCTTCCACTGCGCGACGTCGAACAACAACACCACCGGCTGCGTGATGCCGCGGAACGGAAACGCGCCCGCGCTGACGGCGACGAAGTCGCGCGCGTCGCCGAGCAGCTTGCCCGCGCGCGTGGCGGCGAGCCCGAGCTGCATGTTCGCGAGCCCACTCTCCGCGTCGCCCGAGATGCGCAGCCAGGCCGGCTCCTTGTGCGCCTTGCAGCGCGTGCCGCCGGTCGAGTAGCCGTACGCCACCAGCAAGCCCGCGCGCTGGTCCTGCGCGTAGCGCAGCGCGACCTCCGCGCAGCCGTCGCCGTCGAGGTCGCCCAGCGCGCTCGGCGCCGACACGCCCTGCGCGAGCGCGGGCAAGCTGAACACGGGGTCACAAGCGAGCGTCGGCTTGGCGAAGCTGGCGTCGACCGGCGCGCGGCCGAGGAACACCTCCAGCCCGTTGTTGCGCGTCAGCATCACGTCCTGCTTGCCGTCGCCGTCGAAGTCGAAGTCGCCCACCAGGCCGGCGCGTGCCAGCCCGGAGCGCTTGCACTTGTTGTCGTCTGCCGGCGTGCAGCCCGCGATCGCGCTCGGCGCCAACAAGCGAAAGCCCTCGCGGAAGCTGCTGTCCGGCTGCGCGATGTAGACCAGCGCACCGCCGTTGTTCTGCTCCGACGAGGTGACGCACGCGGCATCGAGCGCCGCGTAGTCGGTGTTGTTCATGGTCGGCGTGCGCAGGTTGGGCGCGGCCACCACCAGGTCCTTGCGCCCGTCGCCATCGAAGTCGGTGAATGCCACGTCGACGCCGGTACCACGTCCCGCGAACGCCTTGTGGCCCTGGGTTTCGTAGGCGCGGTCGGCGCCCTCGTGCACGAGCTTGGGCTCGCGGCTGCCGCGCGTGTAGAGCAAGCTCTGGCCCGCGCCCACGTCGTTGCCGTCTCCATTCGCGCCAGCGCCGGAGAAGCCGGGAGCGCCGACCAGCACGCGCAGCTGATCGTCGAGCACGGCGAGCTTCAGCGCCGCACCGTGCTGGCGCGAGGCGAGCTCCGCTGGCAGCTCCGCGCTCTTCCGCGCGCGCTCCGCGAGTGCACCCTTGCCCGCGAACGCATCGAGGCGTCCGGTGAAGTCGCCCTCCGCCGTGCTCGCTCGCGCGGCGAACGCATACAGCGTCTCGCCCGCCGCGGTGACGGCGACGCCGAGCGTGTCGCTCTTGGTGGCGCCCGCGCGAAAGTCGCTCGGCTGGTTGAGCTCCGCGCCCGCGCTCAGCGTCGCGTACGGGTACACCAGCAGCTTGCCGGACTGGCGGATGTTCTGCGCGTTGTCCTTGGGCATCGGGTTGTACGAGGCGTACGGCGCGCCGAGCACCAGCTCCGCCTTGCCGTCGCCATCGACGTCCGCCACCAGCGCGCCACGGCCGGCCGCGCTGCCGCCCTCGTTGCCGTAGAGGCGCGCGAACGCATCGCCGCGTCCGAGCTGCTTGGGGCGCTCCGGAGGCGCGGCGGGCGCGGCCTCGCTGGACAGATCGAAGATCAGCGCGCCGCCGGAGTTGCCGCCGCTCTTCACGCCGCCGCTCGCGCTCAGATCCGGCGAGTCGATCTGATCGCCAGTGAGCAAGATGCGCGCGTCGGGCGTCGCGCTCAGGCGCCAGGTGCCCTCGCTCGAGTCGGCCAGGTTGGCGGGCAGGATGTACAGGTCGGGCACGTCGACGAACGAGGGCGTGCCCATGCGCCCGAAGTGCACCGCCACCGCGATCTGCGACTTGGCCGTCGCCACGCCGCCGAGCAGGCTGTTGCTGACCGCGCCGAGCGTCGCGACGTCCGCGCGCCCGTCCTTGTTGAAGTCGGCCACCGCGAGGCCGCGCCCGAACTTCAGCCCGGTGGTGGTCTTGCGCGTGCCGTCGGCGGCGAGGTCGTTGCCACCGAGGCGCTGCATGCCGAGGTCGGGGATGTCCTGGCCCGCGCGCAGCATGAAGACGTCGACCACGCCGCGCTCGCGAATGCTGTTGGACGGCGCCAGGTCCGCGCCGGGCGAGCCGATCAAGAGGTCGCGATCGCCGTCGCCATCGACGTCCGCGATCGCCAGCGACGCGCCGAAGTTGCCGCGACCGAGCCCGGTCAGCGGCGCACGCAACAGGCGTGGTCCCTCGGCGCCGAACTTGTAGAGCGACACCGAGCCGGAGTCGGCGATGGTGATGTCCGCGCCGGGCGCGGAGGCCGCGAGGTCGTCGTGACCATCGCCATCGAGATCCCCGGCCGCGAGCACGGCCCCGAGGTTGCCGGTATCGGAGTCGCCCTCGATGATCCAGGTGGGCGTCGCGGGCAAGCCGTCGGCGCTGCCGCGGAACACGAACAACGCGCCGCCGGCGGGGCGACCGAGATCACTCTCGGGCACACCGAGCGCGACATCGATCATGCCGTCGCCGTCGAAGTCGCCCGTGACCAGGTTCGCGACGTCGCTGAGCCGACCGTGCGCACGCCCGCTCGGCGCGAGCTCCTCCATCACCTGCACGCGTACTTCGGCCGTCTCGCCGGTGAACGGATCGGAAGCTTGCACCACCGCTTCGCCCGTGTCGGTGGCGCCAGCGCGGAAGCTCCCGCCTTGCAGGTCGCCAGGACCGCTCAGCTTGGTCCACGTCACCGCGTCGGTGCCCCCGGCACTGCTCAGCAGCACGCTCGCTCCACTCGGCACGCCGACACGCGCCGGCGAGCCACGCAGCATCGCGTCGCTGCGCACGTCGTACTGCAGCAGCACTTCCTCGTTGCTGGCGTCGTCGCGCACCGCGATGAGGTCGAGGCCCTCACGCGGGCCGGCGCTGTAGTTGCCGCCGTCGTCGATGTCGCCGCCCGAGCCTGCCGTCTGCATGCGGAACACCGGCAGGCCCAGCATGCCGTCCGCGCGTACCTTGAAGCGTGTGCCGGGCTTGATCGTGGCGCGCGCGGGCGCGACCGCGAACGACGCGCGCACCTCCACGGTGACGCTCGCCTGGTTGCCGCAGTCGTCGCGCACCAGCACGGTGTCGCTGCCCGGCGTGGGGCCCGCGACCCAGCGATCGCCGCGCACGGTGCCGCCCGAGGCCGCCGTCTGCAGCTCGAACGTGTAGCGTGTGCTGCCGCCCGCCGGGCGCAGCTCGGCCGCCTGGTTCACGCGCACGCGCATCGGTTGCGCGCTCAGCGTGAGCGCCGGCAGGCCCTCGCACTGATCGATCACCGGCGGCATCGCGTCGTCCGGAGTGCTCTCTTCGTTGCAGGCCGCCAGCAGCAGCGCGAGCGCGAGCGTACGTCTCATGGCGCGGTGCCTCCGTAGACCCAGCGCTGGATCGTCGCCAGCTGCTCGGGGTCGAGCGGTCCGTCCGCGGGCATGCGCCCCTCGACCAGCGCGCTCACGATCAGCGCCTTCTCCGCGCTCCACTGCTCGTAGGTCATCAAGGTGTGACCGGGTCCCTTCTCGTGGCACTTGGCGCAGCGACCGGTCGCTATCGGCAGCACATCCTTGGCGAACGAGAGCGGCGCGTGATCGCCACCCTGGTAGTCGAAGTGCACCGCCCGCTCCTGCGCTCCATCGGCGAACGTCGCCGTGATGCGCAGCGTGTGCATGCCCTGCGTGACGCCCGCCATCGAGAAGGGCTGCTCGCGGCCGACCGCGTCGAAGCCGCCCCACGCGAAGTCGAGCGTGCTCTGCGCGCCCTCGCCCATCAGCGCCTCGCTGGCCGGCTGCACGCTGGGCTCGCGCTCATCGAGCTGGAAGCGGACCTCGCTGGGCGCCTGCATGCCGCTGAACTGCGCGCGCACCGCCAGCTCGGTCGCATACACGCGCATGCCCTCGAACATGCCGAGCAGGCGCGGCACCGGCCCGCTGCTCAGCACGGT
>JBEVNG010000441.1:0-5174 GCA_040508235.1 Polyangiales bacterium
CACGCCGGGACCGAAGCGACTCGAGCGCGCACCGTGCCCAAGGGCCCGGCTCTGGGCGAGCTGTTCACGACGCTGGCCGGCGAGCTGCCCGCGATGACGCGCAAGCGCCGCAAGAAGCTCGCGCTCGCGTACCTGGTGCTGGCGGACATGAACGACGGCGACGACGAGGTCGATGCGTTCATCGCCCGCGTCGCGCCGCTCAAGCTCGCGGTGCACCTGTACGCCTACAACCCGGTCCCCACCAGCGCGCAGCGCCCGATCACGCGCGAGCGCTACGAGGCGATCTACACGCGCATGCGCGACGCCGGCATCACCGTGCGCATGAGCAGCCAGGCCCGCATCGAAGCCAACGGCGGCTGCGGCACGCTGGTCGCGCGCCGGCTCGCGCTGATTTAACGATCGACGATGTTCTTGAAGCCACCGAAGATCATGCGATGCGCGTCGAAGGGCGCCGTCTTTGGGTCCATGTCCTTCATGCGCGGGTCCGCCATCACCTTGGTGTTCACCTCGTCGCGATGCTCGCGCGACTTGTAGGTGATGTACGCGAACACCACGGTCTCGTTGCTCTCCGCCTTGACGCTCAGCGGGAATGACGTGGTCTTGCCGGGCGGCACGTCGTCGGCCACGAACTCCTTGTACGTCAGCGCGCCGTATTGAAGCCACACGTCGGCCGCGGCGTTGGAGAACTTGCGGTAAGCCTCGATGTTGTCCTTCGGTACGGCCAGCACGAATCCATCCACGTAGCTCATGAGCTCCTCCTCGGTTTATGTGGAGGTAGACCCCACTCGCACCGGGAACTCATCGCTCGTCCCGCGAGAAACCGCACGCGACTGCTTCTTTCGTGCGTCCAGCTCCAGCTTGAGGGCGCGGCCGGTGTGGGTCGCGAGCTTGGCCACATCGCGCGGAGGACCGCTGGCGATGATCTCGCCGCCACCCTCGCCGCCCTCGGGACCGAGGTCGATCAGGTAGTCGGCCGCGAGCATCACGTCCGGATGGTGCTCGATCACCACCACGCTGTCGCCGCGCTCGACGAAGCGGTTGAGGAACGCGAGCAGGCGCTGCACGTCGCTGCGGTGCAGGCCGGTGGTGGGCTCGTCGAGCACGTACTGGGTCGGCCCCTGCGCGCCGGTGGCGAGCTCGGACACCAGCTTCATGCGCTGCGCCTCGCCACCGCTAAGCGTGCTGGAGGGCTGCCCGAGCTTCAGGTAGCCGAGGCCGAGCTCGCTCAACATCTTGAGCGGACGAGAGAGCGTGTTGATGGCGGAGAACAGCTCCGCCGCGCGGTCGACCTCCAGCTCCAAGATCTCGCCCGCCGACAGGCCATGGAACTTCACCTCCAGCGTCTCGCGCGAGAAGCGCTTGCCACCGCAGTCCTCGCACGGCAGCAGCGCATCGGGCAGGAACGACATCTCCACGGTCAGCACGCCGTTGCCCTCGCAGGTGGGGCAGCGCCCGTCTCCGGTGTTGAACGAGAAGCGCCCCGGCCCGTAGCCGCGCGCGCGTGCCTCCTGCGTGCCCGCGAGCAGCTTGCGCAGCTCGTCCCAGATGCCGATGTACGTGGCCGGCACCGAGCGCGGCGTGCGGCCGATGGGCGCCTGATCGACCTCGACCGCGCGCTTGAGCGCATCCTGGCCCTTCAGCTTCTTGAACTGCCCCGGGGCGCGCTCGTTCACCAGGCCCAGCGCGTCGCGCACACCCGGCAGCAACACCTCGCGCACCAGCGTGCTCTTGCCCGAGCCGCTGACGCCGGTCACCGCCACGAAGCGGCCGAGCGGCAGCTCCACGTCGACGCTCTTGAGGTTGTGCTCGCGCGCGCCGCTCAGCTTCAGCCAGCGCGCCTTGGCGAGCTCGCGCGGGTCCTGTTGCTGCGGCTTGAACGCCAACATCTGGCCCGTGATCGAGGCCGGGTTGTCGATCAGCTGCTTGGGCGTGCCCTGCGCGACGACGCTGCCGCCGAGGCGTCCTCCGCCGGGGCCCATGTCGATGATCTGGTCGGCCTCCAGGATGGTCTCCAGATCGTGCTCCACCACCAGCACGCTGTTGCCGCGGTCGACCAGGTCGCGCAGCGCGCGCACCAGCAGCTGCGTGTCGCGCGGGTGCAGGCCAATGGTCGGCTCGTCGAGCACGTACTGCACCCCGGTCAGACCACTGCCCAGCTGGGCGGCCAGGCGCACGCGCTGCGTCTCGCCCCCACTCAGCGTGTCCGCCGCGCGATCGAGCCCGAGGTAGCCGATGCCCACGCGCTCCAGGAACTCCAGGCGCGTGTCGAGCTCCTTCATGAGCAGGTCGCCGATCAGGGCGTCGCGCCCGGCGAGCTTGAGCTGCTTGAGTGCCGTGCGCGCCGCGTGCACGCTCTGCCCCAGGTAGAACGTGATCGGCTTGCCCTGCACCAGGATCGAGCGCGCCAGCACGGACAAGCGCGAGCCACCGCACTCCTCGCACGGCTCGCGTTCCTCGCGCGCGTTCTTGCCGCGGCCCTTGGCGATCACGAGGTAGCCCTTGCCCTCGCACTCCGCGCACGCGCCCTGACGCGTGTTGAACGAGAAGATGCGCGGGTCGAGCAGCTGCGACTGCGAGGCGCTGCCCTCGACCAGCGTGAGCGCGACCTCGTCCTTGCCGCACAGCACACGCACGCGGCCCTCCGCGCGCTTGCCCGCGCGAACCAGCGTGGCCTCCAGCTCGGCGCCCTCGACCAGCAGGTCGATGTCGTGCTCCTTGTAGCGATCGAGCGTCAGGCCCTCGCCGATGGTCTGCCACTTGCCATCGATGCGCGCCTCGCCGAAGCCCGCGTCGCGCGCCTTGTCGAGCAGGTCGCGGTAGTTGCCCTTGCGGCCCTCGACCACGCGCGCGAGCACCTTCAAGGGCGCGTCGCCGAAACGATGCTTCAACGAGCGCGCGGCCTCGCGTGCGCTCTGCTTGGCCGCGAACTGCGTGGCCACGCCCACCGGCACGCCGATGCGCGCGTAGAGCAGGCGCAGGTAGTGCGCGACCTCGGTCACGGTCGCGACGGTGGAGGTGGCGCCACCGCGCGTGATGCGCTGCTCCAGCGAAAGCGACGGCTCCACGCCGAGCACCTGATCGACGTCCGGCCGCGGCAGCTGCGGCAGGTACTGGCGCGCGTACGGCGACAGCGTCTCCACGAAGCGCCGCTGCGCCTCCGCGTGGATCACGCCGAACGCGAGCGACGACTTGCCGCTGCCGCTCGGTCCGGTCAGCGCCACCAGCTTGCGATGCGGCAGCTCGACATCGACGCCCTTCAGGTTGTGCTCGCGCGCGCGCACCACCTTGAGCTTGCCCACGTCGGCATCGATCACGCGCACGACGCGCGTCTCCACCTTGAGGTCTTCGCCGGCCAGCACGCTCGCGAGGTACGGCGCGCTGACGCCGCTGCGGATCTCGGCGGGGGCACCCACCGCCACGATCGAGCCGCCCTCCTGTCCCGCGCCCGGCCCGAGCTCGATCACGAGGTCGGCGGCGGCCGCGACGCGCATGTCGTGCTCCACGACCACCACCGTGTCGCCGCGCTCCAGCAAGCGCTGCAGCACCTGCAACAGCGGCTCGACATCGCTCGGGTGCAAGCCCGCGGTCGGCTCGTCGAGCACCACCAGCGAGCCCGGCTTCGCCTGCGCGAGCGCCTGCGCCAGCTTCAGGCGCTGCGCCTCTCCGCCACTGAGCGTGTTCAGCGGCTGGCCGAGCGTGAGGTAGCCGAGCCCCACGTCCTGCAGCGTCTGCAGCGAGGAAGTGAGGTCGCGGTCGTGCGCGAACCGAGCCAGCACCGAGCTCACGTCGAGCTCCAGAAGCTCGGACACGTCGAGCTCATGATGGCGCACGTCGAGCACCGGACCGACGAAGCGCTTGCCGCCGCACTCGGGGCACCCGAAGCTGACGTCGGCCAGGAACTGCATCTCCACCGTCTCGAAGCCCTGGCCCTTGCAGGCCTCGCAGCGTCCGCCCTCGACGTTGAACGAGAACGTGCCGGGGGTGTAGCCGCGCTCCTTGGCGAGCGGCTCGTTGGCGAAGCGGCGTCGCACCACGTCCCAGGCGCCGACGTAGGTGGCCGGGTTGCCGCGCGAGGTGCGCCCGAGCGGGCCCTGATCGACATGCACCACGCCGCTGATGCCGGTCGCGCCCTCCAGCGTGTCGTACGGCAGCGGGCGCGCCTCGCGCGAGCCGAGCGCCTTCTCCACCGCGGGCACCAGCGTCTCCAGGATCAAGCTGCTCTTGCCGGAGCCGCTGAGCCCGGTGACGCAGTGAAAGCGGCCCTTCTCGATGGTGAGCGTGACGTTCTGCAGGTTGTTGCCGTGGGCGCCGCGCAGCGTGAGCTTGCCTGGCGACTTGCGCTCGACGTGGGTCAGCGCGGCCTTGGCGCGCAGCGCCTTGCCGGTGGGTGTGTTGGCCTTGAGCAGCTTGGCGGGCGTGCCGTCGAACACCAGCTCGCCACCCTGCGCACCGGCGCCCGGTCCCAGCTCCAGCACGCGATCGGCGAGCGCGATCAGCTGTGGATCGTGCTCGACCACGATCACCAGGTTGCCGGCGTCCGCCAGGCGGCGGATCACGCGGCAGAGTTTGGCCACGTCTTGCGGGTGCAAGCCCACCGTGGGCTCGTCGAGCACGAACATCGCGGAGCTCAGCGACGCGCCGAGCGCGGTCGACAGCGAGACACGCTGCGTCTCGCCGCCGCTGAGCGTGTTGCCCGCGCGATCGAGCGTCAGGTAGCCGAGGCCCACGTCATCGAGCGTCGACAGCCGACTGCTCAGCTCGCGCAAGAGCAGCGCCATCGCGTCATCGCGCTGCTCGAAAGCCGCCACGAACTCGCGCGCCGAGCGCACGCTCAGCGCGAAGAAGTCCGCGATCGTTTGGCCCTTCACGCGGTACGCCAGCGACGCCGGCTTGAAGCGCGTGCCCGCGCAGGTCTTGCACGGGTCGTACTTGCGATAGCGCGACAGCAGCACGCGCACGTGCATCTTGTAGGTGCGCGACTCCAGCCACTTGAACCAACCCTCGAGCCCCCACCAGCCGTTGGGCCAGCCGTCGGCATCGCCCTCACGCAGCCACTTCTTGTGGGCCGCGCTGAGCTTCTCCACGGGCACGTCGAGCGGGACCTTGGCCTTCTTGGCGAAGCGCGCCAGCTCCTTACGCTCCGACTCGGTCGACTTGCCGCGCCAGGCCAGGAT
>JBEVNG010000269.1:0-3678 GCA_040508235.1 Polyangiales bacterium
ATGTGGCGTTTTGCTACCGACGCGATGTTCAGCTTCTCGACCTTCCCCGTGCGCGCGATCGTGCTGCTCGGCGTGCTGTGCATGGTCGTGGGTGCGTGCCTGCTCGCGGGGGCGCTGCTGGCGCTGCCGTGGCGCTCCACGCTCGGTCCGGTGGCCGCGCTCGGAGGCGGGGTAACCGCGCTTGCAGGCCTGCAGCTGGGTGCGCTCGGCGTGATCGGCGGCTACGTCGCGCGCAGCTTCGAGGCCAGCCGCGGGCGCCCGCTGTACCTGCTGAAGCAGGCGCCGGACGAGCACGGCGAGCCGCGTCTGATCGAGGTCAAGCGCTCTGCGATGGGCAGCTAGACCTGGCCCGCGTGCGCGCTACTACGCGCGCATGGCCGACACCATCTTCAGCAAGATCCTGCGCGGCGAGATCCCGTCCCACAAGGTGTACGAGGACGACCTCGTGTTCGCGTTCCTCGACATCGGACCGCTCAGCCCGGGGCACCTGCTGGTGATCCCCAAGCAAGAAGTCGCACGCGTCGATCAGCTGTCCGACGAGTCCGCCGCCGCCATCGGCCGCGTGCTGCCGCGCCTGGCGCGCGCGCTGATGAAGGTCAGCGGCACCGAGGACTACAACATCCTGCAGAACAATGGCGCGCCCGCCCACCAGGCCGTGTTCCACGTGCACTTCCACATCATCCCCAAGTACGCGGATGGCCGAGGCCTGGGCCTGGTGTGGAAGCCGACCAAGCTCGAGAACGACGAGGCCAAGAAGCTCGTCAGCGAGCTCGTGAAGAACCTGTAACTCGCTTGCGTCCGAGCCACGAAATACTCTTGCAGCCCACAGAGGTTGAGAGCGCGACCATGACCAAAACCTTGCGTGTGTTCTGTATCGCCACCTTGTGTCTGGGAACCCTGCTGCTGCCCACGCGCATGAGCACGCCCGCCAGCGCCGCCGGCGAGACCACGATCCGCATGGCCACCATCGCGCCCAAGGGCAGCAAGGCCGAGCGCATCCTGCGTGCCTGGGACATGTCCGTGAAGGAGAAGACCCAGGGCCGCGTGAAGTTCCAGTTCTACCCGGGCGGCATCGCCGGCGACGAGCGCGACGTGCTGCGCAAGATGAAGGTCAACCAGCTCGACGCGACCACGCTGACGTCGGTGGGTCTGGGCCAGATCGTGCGTTCGGCCTCGGTGCTGCAGGTGCCGGGCATGTTCAAGAGCTACGCCGACCTGAACGCGGTGCGCGCGACCATGGACACCGAGTGGCGCGCCGAGTTCGACAAGGCCGGCTACCAGCTGCTCGGCTGGTTCGACATCGGCTTCGGCCGCATCTTCTCCGCGCAGGAGATCGCCAAGCCCTCGGACCTCAAGAAGGCGCGCCCGTGGGTGTGGCGTGACGATCCGGTCTTCCCGGAGCTGCTCAAGATCGTGGGCGCCAACGGCGTGCCGCTCGGTCTGCCCGAGGTCTTCCCCGCGCTGCAGACCAAGATGGTCGACACCGTCGTCGCCTCGCCCACCGCGGCGCTCGGCCTGCAGTGGTTCAATCAGCTCAAGTTCATGACCAAGCAGGCGGACATCGCGCTGGTCGGCGCCACGCTGCTGACCAACCAGCTCTACAAGAGCCTGCCGCCGGACGCGCAGCAGGTGCTGACCGAGACCGGCAAGCAGGCACACGCCAAGGCACTGGAGCTGATCGCGAACGAGGAAGCCACCGACTACAACACGCTCAAGCAGCGCGGCATCAAGGAGGTCGACACGGCCCCCCACGCCGCGGAGTGGGACAAGGCGTATGTGGAGCTGCGCACCAAGCTGACCGGCAAGCTGTTCAGCAAGGACCTGCTCGACCGCGTTCTCGCAGCTACAAAAAGCTCGGGCGGCGCGAGCGCCCCCTCGACCAAGAAGACCAAGTGATGTGAAACGGGGGCGCGGGTGCTAAGCCAGGCGCCATGCAGCCCCTCACCGTCACCCCCGGCGCGACCGACCAGATCAAGCGGATCCTCGAGCAGGAAGGCTTGAACGAGCAGGCCGTGAAGGTGGCGATCGCCGAGCGCAGCCCGACCGGCTTCCAGTACGCGCTGGAGTTCGTCGACCGCGCCGACAGGCGTGATGGCGACCTGGTGTTCGAGCAGGACGAGGTCACGTTCTACGTCGACGGGGGCAGCCTCGACGGGCTGGTCGGCACCACGCTCGACTACGTCGACACGGGCTTCAGCGCGGGCTTCAAGTTCGACAACCCGAACCGACCCAAGCTGCTGGAGGACCCGCTGGCGGCGCGCGTGTACGGCGTGATCCAGGACCAGATCAACCCCAGCGTCGCCTCGCACGGCGGCTTCGTGCAGCTGCTCGACGTGAAGGACGGCACGGCGTTCGTGCAGCTCGGCGGCGGCTGCCAGGGCTGCGGCAGCGCGGACGTCACGGTCAAACAGGGAATTCAAATGACGATCTGTCAGGAGGTTCCCGAGATCCACACCGTGCTCGACGTCACCGACCACGCGGCCGGCACCAATCCTTACTTCAAGCCCTGAGCACGCGCGTGCGACGATCGGGACATGACGTCCTGGTGCAAGTTGCTTTGCGTGTGGATCATGCTCGCGGCCTCCAGCGCGAGCGCCCAGGACTTGCCCGCGTGGATGAAGGTGCGCGCGAGCTACCTGGCGTCCTCGTCGGAGCAAGTGGAGCTCGACACGAGCGTGGCGTCGCCGCGACGTGGACCCGCGTTCATGGCCGCGGCGGGGACGGGCGTGGTGCTCGGCGCCGCCGTCTACACGGCCGTGTTCGGCGTGAAGGGCTCGTGGTGCTCGGAGTCCGATCAGCGCGTGAAGGCGTCGCTGCCGGTCGGCTTCGCGGTGATGGGAGTCGGCGCGGCGCTCGCGGTCGCGGGTGCGTTGCGGGTCGTCAGGGCGCCCCGGGAACCGGGTGTGCGGCGCAGTGACCAGGCGCTGTTCGCGCTGACCGCGCTCGGTGCGATGGCCGGCGGCTTTTTGGTCCCGACGCTCGCCAGCATCCCGAACCTCGGCTGCTACCAGAGCTGACGGCGCCCCGGTCGGTTGCTCGACCGTTTCTCCTAAGTATCTGAAAATGCAAATCCTCGGGGAGGATCTGCACAGCCGCGCGTGCGGTCACTTTGCCCCTTGCACCCCCCTGTCGCCGGGACCAGACTCCTCACCGGCAGCGCTAATCCGTGACGAACAGTCCCCGCCAGCACCCGCTTCGCTTCGTCGGCTTCTTCATGTTGCTGGCGATGGTCGTGAGCTGGAGCGTGCACGGGCTCGCGCAGCCGAGCGCCGCGGAGGTGCTCGACGCGGCGACCACGGTCGCGGCGGAGGCGGACGACGAGCAGCCGGCGGCGTGCAGCAGCGCACCTCGAGAGCTGCCCCAGGGCGAGGTCTCCGCGGCCGAAGCGGAGGCGGACGGAGAGCCTGTCGCTCCCGAGCTGCCTGGCATCATCCGGCCGGTATTCGGCTGCACGGCCAGGGTCACGTCGACCGAGCAGGTGCCGCACGTCGCCACCGAGACGTACACCGTCCGGTTCGCGGCCTCGCCCGTCCTCGCCCGAGCACCCCCGCGCGCAGCCTGCTGACGCGCCCGCGTTCTCCCATCCCCTGTCTTTACCGACTGCGTTACGGTCGTACTCGGAAGCCTACGAGGTGGATGGGCGCGATGGCGCGGCCGAAGACCGCCTGTTCTCCGATT
>JBEVNG010000476.1:0-12663 GCA_040508235.1 Polyangiales bacterium
GGGCGCGGCCCCCAACGAAAAAAAGCCCCAAGCGAACTTGGGGCTTTTTTTGGCTCCGGGAGCAGGACTCGAACCTGCGACCATTCGGTTAACAGCCGAACGCTCTACCGACTGAGCTATCCCGGAAAAAGTCGGCCGAAGATAGCGGATTGCCGGGGGGAGTCAAGGACTTGCGCGGCGACTTTCGGAGGCGGTGGGGTTCGGTCGATCTCACGTCGCGGCCACCCCCGGGAAAGGCGCGTGAAAACTCGGTCTGGAAGTTGTGAAGCAACTGGGAGCGAGCATGGAGCCGAAGCCACGTTTCATACACGGTGTGTTCGGATTCGAGGGCCAGGGGCTGGAGGCGCCGTTCCTGCTGGGTGCGAGCGCGACGTACGCGGTGCCGCGCGACAAGCGGGCGCAGCTGATCTACCTGCGCGGGGGCAACAGCTGCGACGCGCTGATCTACCTCACGCTGGTCCGCGACGGGAAGACGATGCGCTACTTCCCCATCGGCGCCAGGGCGGGCATGCACGTGCCGCTGGCGGTGGTGGAGGACCTGTTCCCGGAGAGCAAGCTGGAGGTCTTCCTGGCGGCGCCCAAGGGCTGCAGCGGGCAGGTCGTGGTCGACGTTGGGATCATCGAGGTGGACTGACGCGAGGTAGCTCATGCACAAGCAGCGACTGGTCGTGATCGGCAACGGCATGGCGGGCGTACGCACGGTGGAGGAGATCCTCGCGCGCGGCGGCGGCGAGATGTTCGAGATCGTGATCTTCGGGGACGAGCCGTATGGCAACTACAACCGGATCTTGCTCTCCAACGTGATGAACGGCTCGCAGGAGCCGGAGGAGATCTTCCTCAACGCGCTGCCCTGGTACCGCGACAACCAGATCCGCCTGCACGTCGGCGTCCGCGTCAGCCAGATCGATCGCATCCGCAAGCGTGTGGTCGCCAAGGATCTCGTCGAGCCGTACGACAAGCTGATCATCGCGACCGGCAGCCGGCCGTTCTTGCCGCCTATCGAGGGCCTGCTCGCGGACGACGGAGAGCTGCGTCCGGGCGCCTACGGCTTTCGTACGCTCGACGACTGCAGCGCGATCGTGAGGCACGCGCGGCGCGTGAAGAGCGCGGCGGTGATCGGCGGTGGCTTGCTGGGGCTGGAGGCGGCGCGCGGCCTCATGCAGCACGGCCCGGCGGTGCACGTCATCCACCTGTCCGACGCGCTGATGAACCAGCAGCTCGACGGCCCGGCGGCGCTGATGCTGCGCAAGTCGATGGAGACGATGGGTGTCGGCGTGCACCTGGGCAAGTCGACGCAGCGTGTGCTCGGCGACGAGCAGCACATCCATGGTCTGCAGTTCAAAGATGGCTCGACGCTCGCGTGCGACATGGTGGTGGTCTCCACCGGCATCAAGCCCAACGCCGAGCTCGCGCGCAGCGCCGGCCTCAACGTCGAGCGTGCGATCGTGGTCGACAACCAGATGCTCACCGAAGATCGCGACGTCTACGCGGTGGGCGAGTGCGCGCAGCATCGCGGCATGGTGTACGGTCTGGTGGCGCCGCTCTGGGAGCAGGCCAAGGTGCTGGCCGATCACATCACGCACAAGGATCGCACGGCCGGCTACCACGGCTCCAAGCTCGCGACCAAGCTCAAGGTGATGGGCGTCGAGCTGGCGTCCATGGGCATCACCGAGCCCGCGGAGCCCGACGACGAGGTGGTGCAGTTCTCGGAGCCGCGCAAGGGTCGCTACAAGAAGCTGATCATCCGCAACGGCCGGCTGGTTGGCGCGATCATGATGGGCGACCTGGAGAAGGTCGGCTTCCTGATGCAGGCGTTCGACAAGAACACGGCGCTGCCCGACGAGCGCCTGGACATGCTGTTCGATCTCGGGGGCCCGACCAAGAAGGTGACCTACGACGAGATGCCGGCGGACGCGCAGGTCTGCAACTGCAACGGCGTGACCAAAGCAAAGATCGGCGCCTGCGTGCAGGACGGCAACCGCACGCTCAAGTCGGTGATGGTCAGCACGCGCGCAGGCGCTGGCTGCGGCGCATGCAAGGCTCAGGTTGGCGAGCTGGTGAGCTGGTTCTGCGGCGGCGCCGCCGACGAGGATCCGAGCGCGAACTATTACGTGCCGTCGATCCCACTCACGCGCGCGGAGCTAACGCGCGTGGTCAAGGAACGAAACCTGCGCTCGGTGTCGAGCGTGTGGGAGGCGCTGGCGGAGGGACGCATCGATCCGTCGGCCAAGCCCGCGCTCGCATCTTTTCTGTCGATCGTCTGGAAGGGCGAGTACATCGACGAGCGCGATGCGCGCTTCATCAACGACCGCGTACACGGCAACATCCAGAAGGACGGCACGTTCTCGGTGATCCCGGAGATGCCCGGAGGCATCACCAACCCCGACGAGCTGCGCCGGATCGCCGACGCCGCCGACAAGTACGCCGTGCCCCTGGTGAAGCTCACCGGCGGCCAGCGCATCGACCTGGTCGGCGTCGCGCGCGAGGATCTGCCGGCCATCTGGCGCGACATCGGCATGCCCGCTGGCTACGCGTGGGGCAAGAGCTACCGCACCTGCAAGAGCTGCATCGGCATCGACTACTGCCGCTTTGGCCTCGGCGACAGCATGGGCCTCGCGCAAGCGCTGGAGCAAAGGTTCCGCGGGCTGGACACGCCCGGCAAGCTGAAGCTCGCCACCACGGGCTGTCCGCGCAACTGCGCCGAGGCCTACGTGAAGGACCTCGGCGTGGTCGCGGTGGAGGGCGGCAAGTGGGAGATCTACGTGGGCGGCGCGGCGGGCGCGCACATCCGCAAGGGCGACCTTCTGTGCACGGTCGACAGCGAGGACGAGGTGATGACGATCGCCGGTCGCTTCGTCGAGTACTACCGCCAGAACGCGAAGTACAAGGAGCGCACGTACACCTGGGTAGAGCGCGTGGGCATCGAGCGCGTGCGCGCGCTGCTCGTCGACGACAGCGAAGGCATCTGCGCGGAGCTCGATCGCGAGCTCGAGGCCGCCGTGGCCGCCACCTACGACCCGTGGCTGGAGCGCGACCAACCCAAGACGTCGAACCAGTTCAAGCTGTCGCTGAAGGTGGTGTCATGACGACGCACAAGCTCGGAATGCTCACGGAGATCCCGGAAGGCGAGGGCCGTACCTTCACCGTGGAGGGCAGGGCGGTCGCCGTCTTTCGGACGCGCACGGGTGCGCTCTACGCGACGCAGGCGGAGTGTCCGCATCGCAAGGGCCCGCTCGCGGACGGCCTGCTCGGCAACGACACGCTGGTGTGTCCGCTGCACGAGTGGACGTTCGATCTGACGACCGGCGCGCCCAGGCTCGGCAGCTGCGGCCTGACCGTCTATCCCGTGCACGAGGACGCAGGCGCCCTCGTGCTGACGCTCTCTTAGAGCACGCCCGCGGCTTCGAGCGTCTTCTTGAGCTCGACGCGCGTCTTGTCCGTGATGCGCGTCATCGGCAGGCGCAGCTCTTCCGAGCCGAGCCCGGTGAGCGCGAGCGCCGCCTTGATGCAGATTGGGTTCGTCTCCAGGAACAGCGCGCGCATCACCGGCAGCAGCTGGTAGTGCTTCTCGCGCGCCTTGGCGAAGTCGCCCTTCAGGCCCGCGCGCACCAGGTCGCCGAACTGCCTGGGCAGCAGGTTGGAGATCACGGAGATCGAGCCACGACCGCCGATCGCCAGCACCGGCACGGTGTAGCTATCGTCGCCCGACAGCACGTTGAAGTCGGGGCCGCCCAGCTCGATCACGTGCGAGATCTGGTCCATCGAGCCCGAGGACTCCTTGGCGCCGACGACGTTCTCCAGCTTGGCGAGCTTGCCGAAGGTCTCCGGCGCGATGTTGACCGCGCTGCGACCGGGGATGTTGTAGACGATCTGCGGCAGCGCCACGCCCTCGGCCACCGCGGCGAAGTGCGCGTAGAGGCCGTCCTGGGTGGGCTTGTTGTAGTAGGGCGCGATCAGCAGCGCGCCATCGGCGCCGTGGTCGCCGGCAAACTTGGTGAGCTTGATGGTCTCGCGGGTGCTGTTGGAGCCGGTGCCGGCGATCACCTTGAGGCGCTTGTTCACCTTCTCGACGGTGAACGCGATGACCTGCTCGTGCTCCTCGTGGCTCAGCGTGGCCGACTCGCCGGTGCTTCCGCACGGCACCACACCGTCGACGCCGCCCTCGACTTGGCGCTCGATCAGCTTGGCCAGTGCGGGGTAATCGACTTCGCCATCGCGGAACGGGGTAATCAATGCCGTGTAAACGCCCTCAAACATGGCTCGAACCCGCCTCTCAAGTGGGTCTCTGGCATCGCACGGACGAGTGAGGAGCGCAACATGGCGGTGAGCCCGAGCACTGCTCTGCAAGGCTGCCCCACTTTGGTCCTTGAAATGGGGGAGAAACCTCCGTTAGCGTACCTCTTGTCACCTCTTCGTCTTACTTAGTCTTGCGGTCGCCTCCTCTCGGCACTCCAGAGGCCCGCGTAATGTGCCGATACCCCCCGTAAGGCACCCGGAGTCGTCCCCCCCTATGACTACGCTGTCGAAGGAAACTGTCGCCCAGCGCATCACGCCGGGTCGGATTCGTTGGTTCCGCAAGGAAATCATCGAGGTCAGCGGCCCGGAGAAGCTCGCGCTGGTGCGCAAGCGCCGGGCCGAGGGCGAGACCGTGGCACCCGTCATCCTGGTGCACGGCTTCGGTCAGAATCGCTACGCGTGGCACATGCCGGAGCGCAGTTTCGCGAACTACCTCGCAGACCGCGGCTTCGATGTCTTCAACGTCGAGCTGCGCGGCCACGGTCGCTCGGCCGAGCTGGGCGCGGCGCGTAGCAGCCAGGGCATCGACGACTACATCCGCGGCGATCTGCCGGCGGTGATCGACGCGGTGCTGGAGCGCAGCGGCTTCGACAAGGTGTTCCTGGTCGGCCACTCGCTCGGTGGGCTCTGTGCGTCGGCGGCGTCCGCCGCGCGCTCGGAGCAGGTCGCGGGCGTGGTCACCATCGGCTCGCCGCACGCACTGGGCAAGGGCCACCTGGTGCTCGGCAGCGGCCTCAAGCTGCTCGGCCACACCATCGGCTCCACCGGCCTGCTGCGCAGCTCGGGCATGAAGTTCCCGGTCGACCTGATCGGCAAGGCGCTGCACGCCGCGCGCTTCGCGTTCGACTCCAAGTTCGCGCCCATCCCGGTGCGCGGCTGGAAGCCGGGCGCGTTCGAGGCGGGTGAGCTCACCTCGTACGTGCGTTCGTTCGACGCCGAGTCGTTCAGCACGGTCGACGACCTGATCATGCTGGCGGCCACGGGCGAGCTTCGGTCGCGCGTCGACGGCAGCAGCTTCACGCAGTTGATCGAGCACAACGAGCTGCCGCTGCTCGCGATCTCGGGTGGCGCGGACTCGCTGGCCAACCCCAGCGCGGTCAAGCCGCTCTACGAGCGCAGCCGCTCGCGCGACAAGCAGTACGTGAAGGTCGACTTCGGCCACGGCGACCTGCTCGTGGGCAAGCACGCGCCGGAAGACGTCTGGCCGGTGGTCTCCGGCTGGCTCGAAGCCCGCCGCAACACCGTGATCGACACCTTCGTCGAGACCCGCCGCTCGGCTTGATCGCAGTTACGCGGGCTTCTCGGCCAGCGCGGCCAGGATGTCCGAGCGCGTGTCGTTGGGCAGGCGCAGGAACTCCTTGGTCTGCACCAGGGCCTCCAGCGCGTCGAACATGCCGAGCTGGTAGTGGCACTGCGCCTTGGCTTCCACCACGTCCGGCGTGTTGGGAGCGCGGCGCAGGTACGACAGCGCTTCCTCGTACTCGCCCTTGCGGGTGGCGGTGACGCCGAGGATCGACCAGGCGCGGTCGAGCATGCGCGGCGGCACGTTGCCCTCCGCGCGCAGCTGGTGCGACAGGCGCGCGGCCTCGTCGTCGTCTCCGCGCTCGTAGGCCCGCTCCGCGTTGTCGAACAGCTCGCGTGCGAACGGGTTGTCGCGCGCGGGCGCGGAGGACTGCGGCTTGTTGGCCTGCAGCGCCTGGTAGTTCTGCCACGCGGTCAGCGCGAGGATGAACATGATCATCGGACCGCCGACGTGGACCTTGTAGGTGGCGAGCGCGACCATCAGCACCACCACGATGCTGGTGATGTGCGTGACCCGCTCCGCGCGCGCCGGCTTGAACGCCTTGCCCGCGCCGAGCCGCATCAGCTGACCACCGTCCATCGGCCACATCGGCAGCAGGTTGAACAGCGACCAGAACACGTTGAGCCAGACCGCGGTGCTGAGCACCGACGCGGTGACCTGCGACGTGATGGGCGCGTACTCCAGCGCGAGGTACGAGACCGCCGCCACCAGCAGACCCGCGAACGGACCGGCGGCGACGATCAGCGCCTCGCTGCCGTGGGTGGCCGGACGCTCGTGGCCGGTGAGGCCGCCGAAGCCATGCAGCAGCACGTGCGGGCGAAGCTTGTACGCGCGTGCGACCAGCGCGTGGCCCATCTCGTGAGCGAGCAAGCTGAAGGTGATCACGGCCGCGAGCAGCATGCCCTGTCCCATGTCTTGCCCGCCGAACGCGAGGTACGCGAGCAGCAGCAAGTACCAGGGACTGACGGACACCGGCACGCCCGCCAGCGAGAACAATTGGAACCCGGCCATCACAGTGACGCTAGCATCCGCACAGGCGCTTTCAAAACGCCGCGGGCGGTGGTGTGTGGGCTGGACGACGCTGCATTCATAGCCAGTTTCCCCGTGCTGGGAGCAGTTGTTGGACGCGGTCGGTGAAGCTGGGAGGACAGCGCCGCAGTAGGATCTCGCGCGCCTCGGTCGGCGAGTAGATCTGGCTGGTGTGCATCAACACGATGTGCGGGTTGCGGAAGCGCTCGACCAGCGGCACCAGCTCGTCGAGGTGGATGTGGCAACCCGCGCGCGCCTCGGCGAGCGACTTGCGCTCGTCGTAGAAGGTGCACTCCAGGATCAACACGCGGCTCTCCAGCATGCTCGGGTTGGTGTCGAGCACGCGCACCAGCGTGTCGGTGGCGTAGCAGAGCTCCAGCTGGTCCTCGACGGTGAACAGGGGCTCGCCGTCGCGCTTGCGGCGCGCGATCTCGGGCCCTGGCAGGCCCACGTATTCGGGCTTGAGCTTGTTCACGCGCCGAAAGAATTGGTAGCCGAGCGACGGCACCGGGTGATGCGTGCGGAACGCGCGCACCCACAGCCCATTCGAGACCTGACGCTCCTCGCCGGGGTGCATCGGGATCAACTGCACGTCGAGCGGGAACCGCTGCATGCGCGTGGCGGCCTCCAGCAGCGCGCGCATGTCGTCCGCGATCTCCGAGGGCAGGTACAGCGCGAGCGGCGCCGGCTTGTTCATCATGCCGCGCACGCCGAGCAAGCCCAGCAGGCCGCCGCTGTGATCGACGTGGCCGTGGCTCAAGAACAGGCGGTCGGTGGCGCAGTACGCGCGCAGCGGCAGGCCCACGTCGAGCAGCACGCCGAGCTCGGGCACTTGCACCGTGGTGTACACGCCAGCGACAGAGACTCCGCGCACCGAGTACGGGCCCACGCTGAGCTGCGCGGCGTAGCTATCCGGGCGACCCATGCCGGCAGTGTACCGCTCAGCGCGGCATCGGCCGCAGCATCGCGCGCTGCGTCGCCTGCGCCACCAGCTGGCCTTGCTCGTCCCACAGGTTCACGCGTCCCGACGCGTAGCCGTCGGCGGCCTGGCTGGCCTGCGCGTCCTGCAGCAGCCACTCGCTGTTGGTGCGCGCGAACACGTGCAGGTTGATCTCCAGGCTGATCATCATCGTGAGGGGTGCCTTGCCGCCCTGGCCCTGGCGCACGGCCGGTCCGATCATGTCGCCGGCCAGCGCGTAGGTGAGCGGGTCGACCGTGCCGTCCTCGAGCCACGGCGTGTCGCGCAGGCGGTGCCAGGCGGCCCACTGCGCCGGTCCCGGCTCCCAGTCCGTGGTCCAGGGCAGGTTGCCCAGCACGGGGCGCTGCTCGACGCTGTAGTGGTACGCCAGGCGGCCCACGATCACACCCGGCGGAGGCTTGGGGCGCACCACCTGCTCGGGCCTGGCCACGTCGGGCATGCGCAGCTCCACGAAGCGCGTGTCGCTCGCGCGCCGCGGCCCGAACGTGCAGACCACGAACAGGTCGGGCTGCGAGCGATCGTCGGGCTCGCCGGCGCGCATCTCGACCACCAGCTGCGCCGCACCCTTGCCCGCGCGCAGCACGCGCACGTCGAGCGTCTGCGGGCCGGCCTTGATCGGCGCGACGTAGGTGGCGGTGGCGGTCAGCAGCTCGAAGTCTGGCTGCGCGAGCGCGGTGGTCGCCGCGTTGATCGCGGTCGCCATCGTCAGCCCCCCGAACACGTACAGGATGTTCCAGTTGGGAGAGATGGTGGCGAGGTAGCGTCCGGGCCGCGTGGCGTCGGGACGAACCGCCGTATCTTCGCGGAAATTGCCGATCTGGTACTGCATTCGCGCAGAGGTATGACCTCTGCCGGATGCGAGAGCTAGGCCAGCATGCGGCTGCGCAGCTCGGGCGTCGGGATGCGGCACTGCTCGCTCTTGCCGAACAACGCGTAGCGGCGGCTCGCGAACGCGAGGTAGGCGGCGTCGCGTAGCGCGCGTGGGATCACCATGAGCGCGAAGAGCAAGGGCCAGGGCCAACGCAGCCCGCGGGCCACGCGCAGCGCCGCACTGGAGCGCGTGTACGCCTTGCCGCCCTCGATCAGCACGACCGTGTTCAAGTCCAGCGGCAGACCGTGCTCGCGCAGCGTGCGCTCACCCAGCTCCGACTGCAGCGACGCGAACTGGAAGTGCGCCTTGGGGTCGCGGTCGACGATGAACAGCACGGCGGCGTTGCACACGTTGCAGACGCCATCGAACAGCAAGAGGCTCTTCGGCGAGGCGGTCATGTCTGAAGCATGGGTCCGCCCGGGCGCGCTCACAAGCCGGATGTTTGTGAGCCCGCACGCCGTCGCCGCCAGGCCCAGGCGAGCGCGAGCGCGACCAGTGAGAGCGCGTACTTCGCGTTGCCAGGCTGGCCGGGCAGGGGGCTGCACAGGCCGTTGCCCCGCGTCTCGTAGAACGTGCAGGCGTTCTCGCCGCTGCACACGCCGCCGACGCCCGCGCACTCGTTCTCGGGGTCGGTGCCGAGCGAATAGGCGGTGCACTGGCCGGGCGTGGAGCCGAGCACGTTGCAGCCCTGGCAGGAGCCGTCGCAGGGGCTGTCGCAGCACACGCCGTCGCGGCACGCCCCGAGTCCGCACACCTCGTTGCGATCGCAGGCGGCGCCGATCGGCAGCACGGCGCCCACGGTGGGTGGAGGCTGGACGCCGGCGTCGACGGTCATGGGGGGAGGCGGCGTCACGGGAGGCGGCGGCGCGTCTTGCACGCACTGGTTGCCCGCGCGGCACGAGCTGCCGTCGGGGCACTCGTTCTCGGGATCGCCGAACGTGATGTTGACGCACTTGCCCGCGAAGCCCGGCGCGTTGCAGGTCTCGCAGCGTGAGCCACAGGCGCTCTCGCAGCACACGCCGTCCGCGCACGCGAGGCCGTTGCCGCACTGCGCGCTGCTGGTGCACGGAGTGCCCGCGCCCTGGTTGGGCACGCACTTCATGGTGGTCTTGTCGCAGTGGCTGGCGGTGCCGCACTCGCGGTCGTCGGTGCAGGTGTCGGTGCACGAGGTCGAGCTGGCGCAGGCGAACTCGCCGCAGCTGGACGAGATGGGCATCGTGCACACGCCGGTGCCGTCGCACAGCGCGGCGGGCGTGAACTGCGCACCGATGCAGGTCGGCGCTGCGCAGCGCACGGTTCCGGCCTGCGGAGACCACGCGTTCGGCGCGCGCAACGGATCGCACAGCTCGCACGGGTTGCTCGGGTTCGCGCTCAGCTCGGCCACGCAGCTGATGCCGCCGATCAAGCAGTCGTGCGCGCCGAGCGTGTGCGTGCAGCCATCGCCGGCGGCCGCCTCGCTGCAGGTGTCGCTGGTGCAGGTGACGGCGTCGTCGCAGCTGCGTGCCGCGCCCACGCAGCGTCCCGCGCCATCGCAGGCATCGCTGGCGGTGCACTTGAGCGTGTCGTCGCAGACGGTGCCCATCGGCTGTGGGCTGGTGGGGATGTCGCCCGTGGGGCCCGCCGGCTTGCTGGTGTCGCACACGCTGCAGCCGGAGCCGGTCGCGGGCGCGACGCAGGTGGTGCCGTCGAAGCAGCCGACCACGCTGGCGGTGCAGGTCGACGAACAACCGTCGCACTGCGCCTGGTTGCCGTCGTCGCAGAGCTCGCTACCGCCGTTGGTGTTGTCGACCTCGCCGTCGCCACACACCCAGGCGTTGAAGGTCAGCTCGTCGACGAACCAGTCCGTGACCGCCGAGAGCAGGCCGCCGGACTGCGGGTAGCTGATCTGCAGGCGCGCGATCGCGGTGGTGGAGTTCTTGCCCCAGTAGATGCGGTCGTTAGTCGCCGCGGGAGCGGTCTCGTTGGCGAGCTGGTTGTTGCTCGCGTCGTAGAGTTCGAAGCGCAGGTTGCCGTTGTTGCTGATGCCGAGCACCTGCAGCGCGATCTCGTTCACCGCTGGCGCGAACGTGATCGACACCGTGCTGGGCGCGAAGTTGTTCACCGCGCCGACCAGCGCGTTGCGGCCGGTGACGTTCGGCACGCTGAACAGCAGCGCGTCGCCGGCGATGCGCATGCTGCCGTTGGCTTCCCCCGTCACGACCGACGCCAGGCCGCAGCCGGCGTACGCGTTGGCGGCAAGGTTGGTGTACCCGGTCAAGGCGTCGGCGTTGATCTGGCCACCGTTGCACTGGGTCTCGAAGCCCTGCGTGGTGCGGCGCTGGGCCGAGGCGCTGTTCGCGCAAAGCACCGCGAGCGCGGCCAGCAACCATACGTACTGCTTCATTGCGCACCTCCCAGCGAGCTGCGTGGTGGCGCAGGGTCGACGATGTGAAACTCGACGCGACGGTTGCTCTGGCGGTCGGCGGGCGTCTCGTTACGGACCAGCGGACGCTCGTCGCCCCAGCCCTTGGCTTCGAGCCGCGACGGGTCGATGCCCTTGTTGACGAGGTACTTCATGACCGAGTCCGCGCGCTGCTGCGAGAGCGTGGTGTTGGCCAGCGCGGGGCCGACGTTGTCGGTGTGGCCCTCGATGCGCACACGCTTGATCTGCGGGTTGGCGTCGAGTGCGGCGTAGACCTGATCGAGCACGGCGCGCGAGGCGGGCGTGACGACCGAGCTCTTCATGCCGAACTCCAGCCGCTGCAGGATGCGGATCTGCGCCTTGTCGACGCGCACCGCGCTGGGGCAGCCCTTGCTCTCGCGCGGACCGGGAGCGGTCGGGCAGCCGTCCTCGACGTCGGGGACCTCGTCCTTGTCGTTGTCGAGATCGGGGCAGCCGTCTTCGTCCTCGAAGCCATCGACGTCTTCCGGCTCGAGCGGGCACTGATCGCGCGCGTCGAGCAGGCCGTCCTTGTCGTTGTCCGCGTCGGGGCAGCCGTCTTCATCCTGGAAGCCGTCGCGATCCTCGGGCGCGTTCGCGCACTGGTCGACGTCGTCCGGGATGGCGTCCTTGTCGTTGTCGAGATCGGGGCAGCCATCGTCGTCGTCGATGCCGTCGAGATCCTCGGCCTCGTCGCCGCACTGGTCGCGCGTGTCGGGCACGCCGTCCTTGTCGTTATCCAGCTCGGGGCAGCCGTCTTGATCGTTGAAGCCGTCGCGATCCTCGGCGCGGGCAGGGCACTGATCGACGTCGTCGGGGATGCCGTCGCCGTCTTCGTCGCTCGACTCGCTGCTGGCGCCGGGCGTCGGGTACGCGACCTGGAGCAGCGCGCGCACGTCGGGCATGCCGATCGCGTGCGTGAGGCCGAGGCCCAGCGCGCCGCTGAACAGCACCTTGAATGGCGTGGGCACGCGCGCGCCGAGCAACAGCTCCAGCGGCGTGCTCTGGCTGGCGCCGTTGCCGACCTCGCGCACCTCGACGGCGCCGTTCAGCTCGCCGAGGAAGGTGAGCCGCTCGCCCGCCGGCACGTACGCGCCGACGCCCCAGAGCAGTCCGCTGCCGATGCGCGACGAACCGAACTCGGCCTGGGGGCGATAGCGTCCGCCGAGGTTCACCGCGACATCGATGACGCGGCTGTCGAACGACGCGCTGAGCAAGCCGCCGACGCCGACGCCGTCGTCACCGGTCAGGCTGGAGTCGCGACCGGTGGGCGTGTCGAGCCAGGCGCTGGCGCCGAGCTGGAACGGCCCCTGATCGAGCAAGCGCGCACTGCCGCCGAGGCTGAGCGTGCCGAACGCGGCCGAGCTGCCGACGCTGCGTGCGATGCCGAAGTCCTGGCTGTCACCGCGCTGCACCAGCAAGACCGGCACGCGCACGAACAGCTCGAAGCGCTCGCCGAGGCCGAGCGCGGCGGTGACGTGGCCCTGCATGCGGTGCTTGACCAGCGCCGAGTCGGGGTCGTTGCCACCTCGCGCGATCACGAGCGGCTTGTGCGCGTAGTCGAGCGTCAGGCCGAAGCTCGGACGCAGGTGCCCGAGCGTGCGCGGCAAGAACAGCGCGAGTCCGTCTTCGGAGCTCGGCGCGGGCGTGAAGCGGTCGAGCGCGAAACCACCTTGCTGCGCGAGCGCAGGCAGCCCGGTCAACCACGTCACGGCGAGGACGATGAAAGCAAGTTTACGCAATCCCGGGGCTTATACATCACCCAC
>JBEVNG010000505.1:0-18588 GCA_040508235.1 Polyangiales bacterium
GCTTGCGCGCGGCCTCCGACACGTTGCCACCGCAGTCGGCGAGCACGCGGCTCACGTGCTCCCACTTCACGCGCTCGAGCGAGGGCGGGTCGATGCCCTGGTCGAGGTTCTCGATCACCGGCGCCTCGCCGCGTGCGAACGCGTTGAGCACGTCGTCCGCGTCGGCGGGTTTTTGCAGGTAGTAGACCGCGCCCAGGCGCATCGCGTCGATGGTGGTGGCGATGCTGCCGTAGCCGGTGAGCACCACCACCTTGGTCTCGGGATCGAGCTCCTTGAGCGCGCGGATCAGCTCGAGGCCCGACGGTCCGGGCATGCGCAGATCGACCACCGCCAGCTCCGGCAGGTGCTCCTTCGCGATCTCCAGCGCGCTGTCGTAGTCGCCCGCGGTACGCACGGCGAGCCCGCGCGACTCGAACGCGCGCGCCAGTCGCTCGCGCAGCCGCTCGTCGTCGTCGACCACCAGGATCAGCTGCGCGCTGTCGTCGGCATTCATGACATCCTCCGCACGAGTTCAGGCATGGCGCGGCAGCACCACGCGCACGGTGGTGCCCTCACCGAGCACCGAGGCCAGCTCCAGCCGACCGCCGAGGCGATCACACAGCGCGCGCGCCAGGAACACGCCGAGGCCCATGCCCTGGCCGGTGGGCTTGGTGGTGAAGAACGGCTCGCCGACGTTGGCCAGCACCTCCGGCGTCATGCCGGTGCCCTGGTCGCGCACCTCGATCGCGACCTCGCCCGCGTGCTCCTCGACGCGCAGCGTCACCTGCTGGGTCGAGGCCTGCAGCGCGTTGCGGACCAGGCCGCGCAGCGCGCGTGCGAGCACCGTGGTCGGCACCTTGAGCGCGCTGTCGGTGACCAGCTGCACGAGCACACGCTCGCGCTCGCGCAGGTCCTCCAGGCTCTTGTTCACCAGCTCGCTGGCGTCGACGTGCGCGAAGGCCTCGCCCGCGCTCTCGCCGGCGTCCGTGGCCATGTGCTCGAGGATGTGCTTGCAGCGCTCGACCTCGTCGCGGATCAGGCGTGCGTCTTCCGCGTTCTGGCCCTCGCGTAGCTCGCGCTCCAGCTCCTTGGCGACCACCGCGATGGTGGCCAGCGGCGTGGCGAGCTCGTGCGCGGCTCCGGCGGCCAGCGTGGCCAGCGAGGCGAGCTTCTCGCTGCGTAGCGCGCGGGCCTGCGCACGCGCCGCCTCCTGCCGCTGCAGCTCCAGGTCGCGCGTGACGCGCGTGACGAAGTAGGCGATCACGAATGCCGCCACCGCGAACGCGACCCACATGCCCTGCAGGTGCAGGTTCATCGCGGCGGCGTCGTGGTGATGCATGTGCATCGCGTGGCCGCCCGAGGGCAGCGCGAAGAGGGCCCCGAAGCAGCCCGCCGCGAGCAGCGCGAGGCCCCACACGTACGACGGGCGCAGCACGGCCGCGGCCAGCGCGATGTGCACCAGGTACAGCACCGTGAACGGATTGCTGGGCCCCCCCGCGGCGTGCAGCAGCGCGGTGAGCAGCACGAAGTCGAAGCCCATCAGCGCGGCCAGGGCGCTCTCGCGCACGTGGGGACGCTTGCGGAGCCAGAGCGCGCACAGCAGGTTCGACAGCGCGGTGGTGGCGACGATGCCGTAGAGGCGGCCGCTGTCGAGCGGGGTCTGCAGCAGGCGCTCGGCGACGAGCACGGTGAGCGCCTGGCTGCCGACCGCGAACCAGCGCAGGCCGACCAGCCACGCGAGGTTGCGCTCGACGCCCGGCTCGGAGCTCACCGGGGCCCTCGCTTGGGCGTGAGGCTGGCGAGCAGGGCGGCGAAGTCCTTGGGCGGCTCGCTGCGGAACGACAGCTCGCGCTCGGTGCGCGGGTGGATGAAGCCGAGCTCGGCGGCGTGCAGCATGGGGCGCTCGGCTTCGATGCGCGGGCCCTTGTAGTCGCGGATGTACACGCGCTCGCCGAGCAGCGGACAGCCGGCCTCGCTGAGGTGGATGCGGATCTGGTGTTGGCGGCCGGTCTCCAGCGCGCACTCCACGAGCGTGGCGCCTTCCTGGAAGCGCTCCAGCACGCGCACGTGGGTGACCGCGCGCTGGGCGTCCTCGGGCGGCTTGCCCTTGGGCGCGCGAAACACCCCCCACGAGCCGCGCAACCCATCGCCGCGATCGCGCACCAGGATGCTGTCGAAGGTGCGGCCGATGATGTTGCCGTGTACCAGCGCCAGGTAACGGCGATGCACCGTGTGGGCGCGGAACTGCTGCTGCAGGAAGCGCTTGGCGTTGAGGTTGCGCGTGAACACCAGCAGGCCGGTCGTGTCGATGTCGATGCGGTGCACGATGCCCAGCTCGGGGTCGTAGCCGCTGCGCTTTTGCTGCGCGCGCACGGCGGCGCGCGTGATGTCGATCAGCGTGTCCTTCTCGTCCTCGAACGGCACGCTCATCAGGCCGGCCGGCTTCTCCACCACCACCACGTCGCCATCGACGTGCACCAGGCGCTCGGCCGGGAGCACGCCGTTGCGCTGGCGCGGCGCGGTGCGGTCGAAGCTGACCTGGTCCCCCGGCTGCACGCGCGTGGTCGGGTCGGTGACCGGGCGGCCGTTGACCTTGACGCGTCCGCTGCTGCACAGCTCGCGCGCCTTGTTCCAGGACAGGCCTTGCTGCGCTTCACGGACGACGCGGGAGAGCTCGAGATCGGGGCGGTCTACAACGACATTCTGCACGAGGCGGAGCAGGGTACTGGCGCGACCCTGGCCCGTCCATGCGGCGCGTCGCCGCAGGAGTTGTTAGCGGCGGAACAGGTTGGGCCGCCCCGCGGGCCTACTTACGATTGCGGCCGTACTTGTCGTGGCTGCTGACCCAGTCGCCGTGGAGGATGGCGGAGGTCAGGCTGATGTCGCCGGCGAGCACCGTGGCGGCGCAGATCTCGGCCAGCTTGTCGGCCTTGCCCTGGCCGTAGCAGCCGAGCAGCTCCAGGCACTCGCGCTGGGTGGCCAGGCCGGTGCCGCCGCCGTAGCTGGCGACGATCAGCGCGGGCAAGGTCACGGACCAGTAGTAGTCGCCGTTGGGCAGCAGCTGGCAGTAGGTGATGCCGGCGTGCGACTCGGAGACGTTGGCGACGTCCTGGCCGGTGGCGATGAAGATCGCGGCCAGACCGTTGGCGGCGTGCGCGCCGTTGTAGGCGCTGCCGGCCATCGCCGCGCCGGCCTGCGTGACCTGGCGATACTCGAACAGCTGCTCGGGTCGCACGCCGGTGATGCGCTCGAGCACGTCGCGCTGGATGGTGACCTCGGCCACCACGCGCCGGCCGCGTGTGTTGAGGATGTTGATCTGGGAGTGCTTCTTGTCGGTGTCGATCGAGCCGGACAGGATGTAGCGGATCGCGGTGGGGTAGTTGGCGACGATCCACTCGCAGGCCGCGTGCGTGGCCTTGCCGCTCATGTTCTGGCCAGCGGCATCGCCGGTGAAGTAGTTGAAGCGCAGGTAGCGGTTGGGCCCGATCGGGTGGTGCGTGATGTCCAGCAGCTTGCCGACGCTGGTGGTCGCCTCGGCCGCCGCGCGCACGCCGGCCATGTGCTCGTTGAGCCAGCCGCCGAAGTCGCGGGCCGCGCGCGCGTCGTCGAACATGAACACGGGCGCGCGCTGCATGCGCTTGTCGACGATGGTGGTCTTGACGCCGCCGCACTCGGTCAAGATGCGCATGCCGCGGCTGTAGCTGGCGACCAGCGTGCCCTCGGTAGTCGCCAGCGGGACGTAGAAGTCGCCCTGCGCGTGCTCGCCCTGGATACGCAGCGGCCCCGCCAGACCGATCGGCACCTGCGCGACGCCGCTGAAGTTCTCGATGTTCCCGGGCAGGGTCGCCGGATCGAACGAATAGCTGCCGACATGCTTGAGCGAGCCGCCGCTGCGCTCCTCGGCGAACTCGCGCCGCTTCTGCGCGACTTCGCGGGTGTAGTCATTCTCCTTGTCGCGCGGGATCGGGACTCTCTTGACGTCGGCTTCGCTCATGCCCGGGATGGTATGGAAAGCCCGACGGGGGTCAATGCCGAGAGTCGCCCCGGAGTAACGTTTGGCGTCGCACGGTAAAACGGCGGATTGCGGGCGCTCGCTCGCGGAGCTTGGGCGGTGGCTCTTGGCTCGCGGTGGAGTCCCGGCGACATGGGCGTGCGCCAGTGGGTTACGGGCGCGCGTTCGGCTTCGCCGTGCTCGGCGCGGTCGCGAGTCAGGTGATGTTCTTGGGCACGCGGTCAACGAGCTCGGCTTCTGCGACTCTTGAGGCCGTCGCTACTTGGCGAGCTTGCGTAGCGTCTTTTCGTGGGTGCGGACTACCCGTTGCGCGGATTCGACTCGAGCCTTCTTGGCATGTGCTTTCGTCTCCAGTTGCTTTGCGCCCATGCGGGCAAGCCACTGAACGATGGCTTCGCGCATCGCTCCGTGAGGCGTGGTCTTGCGATCCGCCGCAAGCTCGTCGAGGGCTTCCCATTCTGCGTCGGGCAAGCGAACCGTACGTCGCCTCTCGTGTATTGTCGCGCGCCGCGCACTCACGATCCTGAACACTTCGCCGTCGTGCTCCACGCAGACGACGAACAGCAGCCGACTCATCGACGACATCCCAATCGCCGCCTGGCGTCGCTCGTGCTTGCGATAGTTGCTCGCTGCTTTGACCGGGTCCCAGGTGCATGTCGTGGCCACGCTAAAGCGTGATACGGATTATACGGGCGTCATGCGTGACCTCGCCGCCCGCCAGGGTGGTTGGGAAGCACGTGCTCAGTCGATGTAGCCGAGGACGAAGCAGCTCAGGAACCAGGCCACGTTGAGGGCTGCGAACGTGATGGCGGCGACGGCGATGCGGAGGAGCCACCAGAGGCCGCCGAGTCGGATCAGCGCGGCGGCGCCGATCGCGAGCAGGAAGGCGAACAGGCAGCCCGTGTGGAAGTGCAGGGGGCCAGACTCGCCGAGCAGGCCCTGGTCGAGCACGCGCCAGGGGCGCTCCAGGATGGCGGCTCGCAGGCTCACGCCTTCGAGGTGGCCGAGCTCCAGGTAAGGTTTGAGGCGGGGGGCGTACCAGAGCTGCGCGGTGCACTGGATGGGCTGGCCTCGGAAGCTGGCGCTGCAGGTGAAGGGATCGTCGCCAAGCGCGCTCACTCGCGCGACTAGCTCGTCGCCGGCGACCGTGATCGTGCAGACGTAAGGGCGATCACTGCAACGCCAGGAGGGAGCGACGAGCACGAGCTGGCCGGAGTCGAGCTGCGCCCGGGCGCCGGCCATCACTGAGCTCCAGAGTGGTGCGCGCGCGATCACGTAGGCCACGAGCAGGAACGAGCAGGCGCAAGCGATTCGATACGTTCGCGATCGCACGAGGGAGCTGCTCGGCATGGGTGCTCGACGTGAGCGCCCTGCTCGCATTCAGTAGTTGCAGCGCTGCATGCAGAACGCTCGCGGGAACAGGCTGAGGTCGTAGACACAGACGGCGGCGAGGCTGAAGCCGAACAGATCGCAGTCGGGGTCGTCGGTGCAGGTGGGCGGGATCAGCGTCGTGGGGTCGGCGCAGTACGGGACGTTGTTCGTGTAGGCGGTGAGCGTGGACTGAACCAAGCCGTCGGTGCTGGCCGAGCAGATCATGCCCATCGGGCACATGTTCTTGAGCGGAGTCGACGCGTCTGGCTGGGGCATCGGAGCCGCTGCATCGGGGGTGGCCGCATCGACGCTGGGAGTCGCCTCGGCATCGGGCTCCACGCTCGAATCATGGGTAACGCCCGCGTCGATGACGGCAGGGCTCGCGGCGTCCGCGGGAGGTGCCCCCGCATCCGCTCGCGAGTCGGCGGCCGGCGGATTGCCCGGGGAAGTCGCCGCGTCGGCGGGGTCGCCGCTCGGGCTCGAGTATGCCGGGTCGCTACAGCCGCCCAGGGCGAACGCCACGACGACGAAGGTTCGAGACCAACTCATGCCGGCTGTATGTGACCCCGCGACCGCCCGGGAGCACGCCCCGTCTCAGGGTGAGCGGCCGCTCAACCCTCGCCGGAATGCCAGGGCTCGAACGGTTGCTGGCGCTCGCGCAGATCCACGGCGACCGTGTTCGCGATCGGGGAGGAGTCGGTCTCCTGGCCGCGCTGGGTCTTGTGGTGCTCGACCTGCTCGCGGTGGTCGGACCACCAGGTCTCGCCCTGCTCGGCGCTCCAGGGGAGCGGCAAGTCGAGTGCGCGTCCGAGCTCCTTGGCGCTGGGAAAGCGGTCCTCGGGCTTCTTCTCCAGGCAGCGCAAGAGGATCGCTTCGAGCGACGGATCGATCGCGCGGCCCAGGCGCTTGGACGGGGGCTCGGGCTGCGCGTGCAGGTGCATCGAGCAGATCTCGACCACGTTGGTGGCGCGGAAGGGCGGGGTGCCGGTGAGCAGGTAGTAGCCGACGGCGCCGAGGGCGTAGAGGTCACCGCGCGCGTCCAGCTCGGAGGGGCGCACGATCGCCTCGGGCGACATGTAGAGCGGCGTGCCGATGATGGTGCTGGCCTGGCTGAGCGAGGCCGTCGCGGGCGATGCGAGGTCCTTCACCAGGCCGAAGTCGAGTACCTTGGCGACGTCGTGCACGCCGCCGCGCGTGCACAGCAGGATGTTCTGAGGCTTGATGTCGCGGTGCATCAGCCCGGCGCCGTGCGCCTCGGAGAGCGCGGCGCAGACCTGACGCAGCACGTGCGCGACGCGCGCCTCGGGCAGCGGACCCGCCAGCGAAACGATCGACTCCAGGTCCAGACCGTCGAGGTACTCCATCGCGTAGTACAGGATGCCGTCGGCGCTGCGGCCGTAATCGTAGATGGCGATCGTGTTCGGGTGCGTCAGCTGGCTGGTCAGCTGCACCTCGCGCTCGAAGCGCGTCAGGTTCTGCACGCCCGCGCGCGCGGCGGGCAGCAGCTTGATCGCGGTGGGGCGGCGCAGCGTCGCGTGGCGCGCCTTGTAGACCACACCCATGCCGCCCGCGCCAATCTTCTCCAGCAGCGTGTACTGCCCGAGCTGCATCGCCTCGCGTGCGCGCTCGCGCAGGCCCCAGATGGTGTTCGAGGTCCAAGACGTGATCACGATCGTGACGATGCCGAGCACGATCGCGACCTGCACGTAGGCGAGCATCGGCGGCGACTCGACGTGCGGGCGGCCATCCTTGTACAGGAAGTACGTGCCGATGATGATCGCGAGCACCGGCGCTAGCCCGGCGACCGCGGTGCGACGCCACGTGCTCGGCACCACGAACGCGCGCGCGGCGAGCAGGTACGTGACGATCAGTAGCTGCACGACCTCGGGCCGCGCCCACAGCGGCATGCCGAGGCCGTACGCCACGAAGATGCCCGTGTTGAGCCACGCGAAGCCGAGGTCGATCGCGATCAAGGCGCGCACCGAGAGCGGGCCGAAGCGCTGCAACTGCGAGAGCGTGCCGGTGACGAGCACGCTGCCAACGAGCGAGACCGTCACCTGGAACCAGTCGGGCAGCTGGACCAGTGCACCCGTGATGGGAACCACCACCAGGAAGAACGCCGCGATGTACAGCCAGCCGCGGCCGTAGCGCGCGAGGCGCTCCTGGAGCAGCGCGCGGCCCTCCTCCGTGTCGCGGGGGAGCGAGTGGATGGTGGGGCTCGTGGACGGCAGCAAAGCGCCGAATCTTGAGCGCGGCCCGCGCGGCCGGCCAACCGTTTTCCGCACGGACGAACGCGGGCTGGGTTGCGGGCCACAAAACCGCGGCCTATGGCCGAAAGCGGCCGTTTCCTTGGTTGCTTCTCGCAGCTTGCACACGTCGCAACATTTCGCCTCCGCGCGCCAAGGCATGACGACGGCACGGCCATACAAGCGGCGCACGGGCGCTGTTGCCCAACGGATGGGGAGTTTCTCGATGCGCATGAATCGATCGTCGATGGGCCTGTTGTTCGCGCTGGGCGCGCTCGTGGCGTGCAGTGATGAAGGCGACGGCGTCAACGACTCGCAAGAGAGCCTTCGTCGTGGCCAGCTCGCCGACGGTGGCTCGGTCCAGGGTCGCCGCGATCGCGATGACGACACCGACGAAGCGACGGAAGAAGCGCTCGAAGGCGACGGCGGCAAGCGCCGTGGTCGCGATCACGACGAGGGCGACGGCGGCAAGGGCCGCGGTCGTGGCCGCTTTGGTGGCTTCTTCGCCGACGGCGGTTGCCGTGGTCCGCGCGGCGCGTTCGGCGGTGGCCGTGACGATCGCGACGATCAGGAAGAGGAAGACGCGCAGGACGACGAGCGTGGTCCGCGCGGCGGCAAGGGCCCCGGCGGCAAGGGGCCGAGCTGGTCGTTCGACGGCGGCGTCGCTCCCTGAGCGTGCGTGGCTACTTGATCCGATGAGCGGTTCACCCGACCGCTCGCAGCGAGCTTAGCGGCCGTCGCGTGCGGCGGTCGCTGGCGCGGGACCGATCGGGTTCGCGCGCGAGCCGAGCATGGGGTGCGACGGCGCGCGTGCTGACCCGGTCGGGACCAGCGTCAGTTCTTGATCGGATCCTCGGTCGTCGCGCGATCGGGCTCTCCGAGCAGGAACTCGTCGCGCCAGAACAGCCAGTGCGTGTCGTTGAGCTGGCCGTGTTTCTCCGGCGTGTTGCCGAAGCCGAGCACGTGGAAGTGCATCTGCGCGCGCACGTCGTCGGGAAACAGGTGCAGCGCCGGCTTGACGTTGGACCAGCGTCCGAACGTGCGCTCCAGGAAGCTGTGCGGGTGCTCGTACATGCCGTCGACCCACGCCAGCAAGCTGCCGTCGGGCGCGAAGCCCCAGCCGGAGCGCTCGCGGTCCTCGGCCAGCGGGTGCAGCATCACGTTGAAGAAGCGCGCGCTGGGGTGCGCCTGCAGGTAGGGCACCACGGACTCCATCGAGTCGCTGATGTTCGCGGCCGCGCCCAGGTAGACGATCTTCTCGACCTGCACGCGCGGGTTCTTCAGGTAGCGCTTCAGCACCGCGTTGGCGACGATGGTGCCCATGCTGTGCGCGACGATCATCAGCTTGAGCGGCTCGGACTCGTCGCAGCGATCGACCAGCTCTTGCAGCAGCAACGAGAGTGCACCTTCCGGCTCGCTGGCGCGGATGGGATGCGAGCGAAAGAACTCGGTGTCGCGCTCGAAGATGATGCGCGTGCGGCGCAGCATGTCGTTCCAGGCGGCGCCTCCGCCGGAGTACACGATGGGCGTGCTCACCCACTTGACCGGCGACTGCACGATCCACTGCAGGCTACGGCCGAACATGTTCGCGCGCGTCGGGGTGCCTTCGTCGTGGCAGAGCAGCTTGTAGCTGCCGTCGCAGGGCTGGGCGTCCGCGAGCAAGATCGGGTCGCGCTTGCGATGCCAGAGGAAGTTGCTCTGCACCGCGTTGATGCCGGCGGCGCCCCACGAGCGCGGGATCATCGCCACGCCCTCGAGCACGTCGAGCACGAGACGGAACGGCGCGAGCAGCGGGGCGGCGCCCTTGCCCGGGTAGCCGTTGGGCTTTCGCACCAGGTGGCCGCCGTAGGACTTCATGAAGCCGGTGTCCCAGTTGACGAACACCGGGAAGTAGCCGTCCTGCTCCATGCGCGGCTTGAGCTTCTCGCTCTCCTCGGCGCTGGAGCGCAGCGAGACCAGGCCGCCGTGCAGGTAGAGCAGCAGCGTGTGCTTGCCGCTCTCGCGAAAGGTCTTGGCGATCCAGGCGGCGTGGGCGCGCTCGGGGCCGTAGCCGGCCATGCGCGGCTCGGCGGGCTCGCGGGGGACCGGGACCTGCTTGGTGGCGAGCCTGCCCTCCGAGGTGATCGGCATGGTGTGCAGGGCCAGCTCGCGGCCGAGGGGTCGCAGGCATCCGGAGAGCAAGAGCGCGCAGATCACCAGCAGTCGCATGGGTGCCCGCGATCATACGGAAAGCTGTGCGCGGGCGCGCAATCCGCGCTGGAACGTCCGGGTGCACCGACGGTCAGTAAGGTGTTGTGCCGAAACTTGGCGCGCGATATTGAGGATCGGACAGGAGCCCCCCGAAATGCTCAATCTCGCCACTATCCTGCGTACCAGCGCCCGTCGCGCGCCGGATAACACCGCGCTCATCATCAACGACGTCAAGATTAGCTACGGCCAGCTCCACGGCCTCGCCCAGAAGTTCGCGGGTGGTCTGACCAAGCTCGGGATCGAGCGCGGCCAGCACGTCGCGCTGCTGCTGCCCAACGTTCCGCAGTTCCCGGTCGCCTACTACGGCGCGCACTACATCGGCGCGCCGGTGGTGCCGCTGAACGTGCTGCTCACGGCCGACGAGATCGTCTACCACCTGGAGGACTCGGACGCGGTCGCGGTGGTGGTGTGGGAAGGCTTCTATCCGCAGGCCAAGGCCGCGTTCGAGCGGGTCCCCGGCTGCAAGCAGCTGATCGTCGTCAAGGCCGCCCCCACCGACACCACGGCGGGCGAGGGCGAGATCAACTTCGCGGCGCTGGTCGGCAGCTCCGAGCCGGTGCTCGAGATGGCGGACACCAGCCCCAGCGACACCGCCGTGGTGCTCTACACCTCGGGCACCACCGGCCGCCCCAAGGGCGCCGAGCTGACGCACTTCAGCATGTTCTACAACGCCGAGTACGCCGGCACGAAGATCCTCCCCGAGGAGCCCAACGGCATCTCGCTGTGCACGCTGCCGCTGTTCCACAGCTTCGGCCAGACCTCGGTGATGAACGCGTCGCTGTACAAGGGCGACACGCTGATCCTGTTGCCCAAGTTCGATCCCAAGTCCGCGTTCGAGCTGATGCACAAGCACAAGGTCACCGCCTTCCAGGGCGTGCCCACCATGTACTTCGCGCTGCTCAACTACCCGGAGTGGAAGCAGTTCGACCTGAGCCCGCTCAAGTACGCGGTGTCGGGCGGCTCGGCGATGCCGGTGGAAGTGATCAAGGCTTTCGAGGAGCGCTACAAGGTGACCGTGCTCGAGGGCTACGGCCTGAGCGAGACGTCGCCGGTGGCGAGCTTCAACGTGCTCGAGCGCCCCACCAAGCCGGGCTCGATCGGCGTGCCGATCAACCACGTGGAGTTCAAGCTCGTCGACGACCAGGACAACGTGATCACCAAGTCCGGCGTGCCGGGTGAGATCGCGATCAAGGGCGTCAACGTGATGAAGGGCTACCTCAAGAAGCCCGAGGCCACGGCGCAGTCGATCAAGAACGGCTGGTTCTACACCGGCGACATCGCGCAGCGTGACGACGACGGCTACTACTTCATCGTCGACCGCAAGAAGGACATGATCATCCGCGGCGGCTTCAACGTGTACCCGCGCGAGGTCGAGGAGGTGCTCTACCAGCACCCGGCGATCCTGGAGGCGGCGGTGATCGGCGTGAAGCACGAGAGCCACGGCGAAGAGGTGAAGGCGATCGTGGCGCTGAAGCCGGGCCAGAGCCTCACGCCCGAGGCGCTGGTCGCCTACGGCAAGGAGAAGCTCGCGGCCTACAAGTACCCGCGCCTCGTCGAGTTCCGCGCCGAGCTGCCCAAGGGCCCCACCGGCAAGATCCTGAAGCGCGAGCTGCGCGACTCGTAAGAGCGCGCACCGTTTCTGGTGCGTAAAGCAGGTCGAGGCTCGCCCCGGGGGCTGCTATGTCGTGGCCTCATGGTCACGGCAAACCCCCCGCAGCAGCAGGTCTCGATCAAGCGTGTCGCGGTCGCGAACGGCGTCATCTCGACGCTCGCGATCGCGTTCCTGGTGTGGCTCGTGTACTTCCACGAGAGCGCGTCGGTCGAGAAGTCGTCCTCGATCTTGATGCCGGCGCTGAACGCCGCGTTCAACTCGATGGCGGCGGCGCTGCTGGCAGCCGGGCTGTTCGCGATCAAGCAGGGCAATCGCGCTCTGCACAAGCGCCTGATGTTGTCGGCGCTAGCTGCGTCGGCCGCGTTCCTGATCAACTACATCATCTATCACTACACGCAGGGCGACACGAAGTTCGCCGGCCAGGGTGCGGTCCGGCTGTTCTACATCCCGCTGCTGATCAGCCACATCGTGCTGTCCGTGGTCGCGCTCCCGATGATCTTGTGGACGCTGTTCCTGGCCCTGACCGAGCGCTTCGCCCTGCACAAGGCATGGGCGAAGTGGACCTGGGGCCTGTGGATGTACGTCTCCGTGACCGGCGTGATCGTGTTCGTGATGCTGCACGTCATCCGCTGGGCGTGATCAGGGCAGCGCGACGACCTTGTAGAAGGTGTTGCGGTTGGCGACGAAGTACATCTCGCCGGCGTGATCCTCGACGATCGCGCGCAGTTCGCGCAGGGGCGCGCCTCCGTTGAGGGTGCGGAAGCAAGCCTCGTTGGGTGTGTTGGCGTTGCAGGCCTTGGTCACGGGAACCACCGGCGAGGTGGTGCTGCCGCACTGGCGCAGTGCACCCATGCGCGCGCCCGCGAAGCCGCCGAAGAAGTAGGTGCCCTGCAGCTGCGGCAGCGCGCTGCCACGGTAGACCACGCCGCCGATCATGGCGTTGTAGTCGCCGAACGGACCGGTCGCGCCGGCACCTCGGTTGATCGACACGATAGGCGGCGTGTGCGTCGAGCCGGGGCGCAGTGCACGCAGCGCGCCGCAGGGAGCGTTCGATTCTCCCTCGAAGTGCGCCCAGCCGAAGTTCAGGCCCTTGCTGCCGGCCGGCGCGAAGCTGACTTCTTCGTACGTGTTCTGGCCGACGTCGCCCAGGTAGAGGTCGCCGTTGAGCCGGTCGAAGCTGTAGCGGAATGGGTTGCGCAGGCCGTAGTGCAAGACGCGCGGATCGCCGCCCTGCACGAACGGGTTGTCGTCGGCTGCGTGAGGTGCCGGCTTGCTCAGGTCCAGGCGCAGCAGCTTGCCGAACAGCGAGCCGATGTCCTGGGTGGCGTTGGGCTCGCTGTCGCCGCAGCGGATGCCGCCGCCGTCGCCCATCGCGACGTAGAGCATGCCGTCCGGGCCGAAGGTAACGCGTCCGCCGTTGTGGATGTTGGTGGTGTAGTCACTGGGGGCGTCGACGTGCGAGCCCTTGAGCGAGAGGATGTCCTGGCGCGTGCTCGTGTCGGCGACGTACGGGTCCGCGGCCGAGCGCACGTAGCTGCGCACCTGGTCGAGGTTCTTGTCGGCGCCGAGGTTGGCCGTGATCGAGATGTAGAAGCGGCCACTGCTGGCGTAGTCGGGCGCGAACTCGATGCTGACCAGGCCGCGGTCCTCGTACACCAGGTCGTTGACGAGCGTGATCTCGGCGCTCAGGTCGAGGAACGGCGTGGGTCGCAGCGCGCCGTCTTGGAGCACGCGGATGAGGCCATTCTGCTGGACCAGGTACCAGTCTTCCGAGTCCGGAGGCTGGTGCGCCTCGGTCAGGTAGTTGACGCCGCCACCGGAGAAGACGGTCTGCAGACCGAGCCTGCCGACGACCGGGGCGCTCGGGTCGCACACGGGCGGGGGTTGGCCGGCGTCGACCTCGATGGCGGCGTCCTCGGCCGCGTCCTGTGGGACGTAGGCATCCTCGGGCAGCGTGGCGTCCTCGGGCAGCGCGGCGTCCTCGGGCAGCGCGGCGTCCTCGGCGAGCGCGGCGTCCTCGGGCAGCGTGGCGTCCTCGGATGCATCTTCCGGCGGGGTGCCTGCGTCTTCGCGCGGCAGCGTGGCATCGAGCGGCGCGGCATCGACGACGGGCGGGACGACGGCGTCGCGCGTGGAGGCGTCCTTCACCTCACCGGCGGGGACGCTGCTGTCTTCCTGCGTGGGCTTGGGGTCGTCGTCGCCGCAGGCAACCACCGTCAGGGCGGCGGCCAAGAGTAAGGACTTCGAGGTGCGCATGCCGGACCATTCGCGAGAAACGGCCCGCTGTCGACGTACTGCTCAGCCTCCGTGTTGACTCAGGCGTGCGTTCACGGCGTCCACGGTCTGCAGGTTCACCTTGCGCGCGGCATTGGTCCAGTCTCGGCCGGAGCCGACGCTGGGGTCGCCGATCACCAGCGGCCCTGGCGCCTCGCCGACCAGCTCGAAGTGGGTGTCGAGCACCACGCCGCCGGCGCCGTAGCCGACCAGGATGCGCGCGGCTTTGCTGCCGGCGTTGTAGTTCCGGATGGTCACGCGCAGCACGTAGCGGCCAGGTCCGGCCGGCGTGTTGGCGTCCGCCACGCGCGTGGGCGCGTAGCCGGTCTTCTCCAGGATCGCGAGCAGGTCGTTCTCCATCCAGTCGGCGACCTGGTTGATCTGCGCGACGCGATCCGGGGCTGCGTCCGGCGGGATGCCACGGTCCGTGAACAGCATGATGGCGACGCGGCTTCCGTCGGGGTTCTTGGGAGCGCTGCCGGTGCGGCCGGCGCAGGCGAACGCGAACATGGCGAGGAACACGACCAGGGCCTGACGAAGCATGGACTCTCCTGTTGAGGCCGCGATTGTGCCGGCGAATCTTTGCCCGCGGAAAAATCTTGCCTACAAACTGCGGCATGCGCGCCGCTCTGAGCTCGTTGGCTGCACTGACCTTACTGCTCGCGTCGTCGCGCGTTCGCGCCGGCAACGACGACTCGATCCTGCTCGGCAACGACGCGGCGCTGGTGGCCGGCGCGGTGGTCTCCAACGCGAACGACGGCAGCGCGCTCTGGTACAACCCGGCCGGCCTGGCGCGCGCGGGGCAGGACAGCGTCGACGTGGCCGCCAGCGCGTTTGCGCTGCGTCGCTACAAGATCCCCAGCTTCCTCGGCGCGGTGGGCGGGCGCGGTGGCGACGCAAGCTTCACGGAGATCGTCAGCATCCCCAGCGCGCTGACCTACGTGCGCCGCTGGGGGCGCTCGGTGGCTGGCCTCGGCTTGTTCGCGTCGCAGGTGGCGGACTACACGCTGCGCGCGTCTCTGTCGCTGCCGGTGGGTGCGGTGGCCGACGGGCGCTTGCGCATGCTGATCAACCAGGAGGAGTCGCGCTACCACCTCGCGGGCGGCTGGGGCATGAAGCTGCCGCGCGGCTTCGCACTCGGAGCGGCGCTGTTCGGCGACTACTACGACAGCGCGGCGTTCGGCCAGCTCTCGTTCGATCTCTCGGCGGCGGGCACGCCGTCCGGCGTGGCGGTGCAGTCGAGCTACCAGCAGACCAAGGTGCTGGGCTTCCACGCGCGCTTCGGCATCACCTACGAGGCCCTGCCGACGTTGCGCTTCGGCCTCAGCGTTGCCACGCCGGGCATGTACTTCTATCGCAGCGGCAAGGACACGGCGATCGACACCCAGACCGCGGTCGACACGCAGGGCCAGGTCACGCTCGGCACCAACGTGCTCGATCGAACCTACAGTGATGCAAAGCTCGGCTTGTACGCGCCCGTGCGAGTGCGCTTTGGCGGCTCCACCGACGTGGGGCCGGTGACGCTGGCGCTCGAGGGCGACGTGCAGTCGAAGGTCACGGACAACACGCTGGAGGTCGACCGCAAGGCGCAGTGGAACCTGCGCGCCGGCGCACGCTGGGTGGTGAGCGAGACGTTGCGCCTCGGCGGTGGCTTCTTCACCGACCGCGGCGCGGAGCGCACGGACTCCTGGGGCGCGGGCAACATCGACTTCTACGGCGGCACCATCGGTGGCCAGTACGAGAAGGTGCGCTGGCTCGCGAGCGAGGGTGCGACCGACGGCAAGAAGGCGGGCCTGACGTTCTCCAGCACGCTCGCGCTGCGCTACGCGCTCGGCAAGGGCAAGGTCCCCGGGGAGCGCCTGGACGAGAGCTTCGAGAATCGCACCGTGGGCGTCGGCTTCCGGGTCAACGAGCTCACCGTGCACCTCGGCTCGGGCGTGTATTTTTGAGCGTGCTACGTCCGCGAGTGTGAGCTCGGACGAGAAGCCTCAGGCGCGCTTCGTGACCGTCGGCGCGGAGTCGGACGGGCAGCGCATCGACAACTACCTGCGCACCGAGCTCAAGGGCGCGCCCAAGAGCCTGGTCTACCGCATCCTGCGCACGGGCGAGGTGCGCGTGAACAAGGGCCGCGCCAAGCCCGAGACGCGCGTGCACACGGGCGACGTGGTGCGCATCCCGCCGCTGCGCCTGAGCGAAGAGGTACCGGTGCGGGTGGGCAGCTCGCTGGAGGAGACGCTCGCGAAGGCGGTGCGCTTCGAGGACGAGCGCTTGCTGGTGATCGACAAGCCGGCCGGGCTGGCGGTGCACGCGGGCAGCGGCGTGAAGGTGGGCGTGATCGAGGCGCTGCGTGCGCTGCGTCCAGAGACGCCTGGCCTCGAGCTCGCGCATCGCCTGGATCGCGAGACCAGCGGCGTGCTGGTGTTGGCGAAGGACCGGCCCACGCTGATGGCGCTGCACGAGCTGTTTCGCGGCGACACGGCGAAGAAGACGTACCTCGCGCTGGTGAAGGGCCACTGGCCTTCGGGCTTGCGCGAGGTGGACGCGCCGCTGGAGAAGGGCACCGTGCGCGGCGGCGAGCGGCTGGTGGAGGTGCGCGGAGACGGCAAGCCCTCGCGCACGCTGTTCAAGGTGGTGAAGGAGCTGGGAGCGGCGACGCTGGTGGAGGCGTCGCCGATCACCGGCCGCACGCACCAGATTCGCGTGCACGCGCAGTACAAGAACCACCCGATCGCGGGCGACGACAAGTACGGCGACGCCGAGTTCGACCGTTCGCTCAAGCAGCACGGCTTGAATCGCCTGTTACTGCACGCGGCGCGCATCGAGCTGACGCCGTTCAAGCTGCGCGTGGAAGCCGCGCTGCCGGCGGAGCTGCAAGCGGTGGTGGACGCGCTCAGCTCACGGTGAGCTCGCCCTCGTCTTCGCCGTCCCAGTAGTGGATGCGGGTTGCCTGGACCTTGATCAGCACGAGGCCCTCGCTGTCGACGCCGTCGTCGAACCAGCGATCGAGATCCTTGGTCCAGTGAGCCTCGAACTCCGCCTTGTCGCGGATCAGCTCGGCCTGGCCCTCGACCGCGATCATGAGCGGCTTCTTGGCGCCCTGAAACGAGAGGCTCACCTTGGGGTTGCGCTCGATGTCGCGCACGGTGCGCGATTGCTCCCACGTGAAGTAGTACGAGTCACCTTTGTACTCGACGTCCCCGTTGTTGCTCATCGGACGTGCCGCGATCTGCTCGCCCTCGGTGTGGGTCGAGAGCATCGCGAAGTCGATCTTCCTCATCTTCTGCGATAGTTCCGCGAGTGTCAGCTCCGCCATTTGGTTCCCTCCAACGAACCAAGTGGCCGCCTCGCATCGCCTCCGCAGTGTCCGCGCTCACTTCACGTGCGCGGTGACGGTGATCTCGTCGCGGTCGTGATAGAGCTGCTTCATCTTCACGTTCTTGTAGTCGCCTTCGTGCTCGAGGATGGCGCGTACACGGGTGAGGATCTCGGCCTTCTTGGTCATCGGCAGCTTGATGTTGGCGACCAGCATGCGGGTCCAGCGGCGGCGGCCCCACTTGGCGAGCAGCGCGGCGGCCTCGAGCGGGCGCCAGGCCATGTCGGAGAACAGCCAGTCCACCGTCACGTCGGGCTGGAAGCTGAACGCGCTCTGCTGGATGTGCACCACGCCCTTCTTGGCGAGGATCTCCGGGCGCAGCTTGGCGGGGTCGACGGCGATCACCTTGGCGCGGCGATTGGCGAGCACGTAGGTCCAGCCACCGGGCGCGGCGCCGAGGTCGACGCACTGATCGCCGGCGCCTGGCTCGAGGCCGAGCCAGGCGAGAGCTTCCTCGACCTTGCGCGCGGCGCGTGAAGGGAAGTCGCCGGTGAGTCGCACGCGGGTGCGGCCGCCGCGCGCGAGCGAGATCGCCGCGTTCGAATACGTGACGCCCGCGACGGCGCGCTCGGGGTCGATCAGGCAGACCTGCGCGAACGGGATCGAGCCGAGCCGGCGCAGCAGGCTGTCGTCGACGCGCTTGGCATCCGGCAGCGCCTGCTCGAGCAGCGCGACGAGCTTGCCTTCCAGCTCGTCGGCGAGCGAGGAGAGCGGGTTGCCGAGGTCGCTGTCCGGCACCCAGACGTGCAGTGCGTACTCGCGCGCCTTCACGAGCTGACCCTTGAGCGAGCGCGCGATGCGCTGCGCGATCGTGTCGAGGTCGTGCGCCTGCACGCTCTGCACGATCGGGAAGCCCTGCCGCGCGAAGGTGAGCTCGACGGGCGCCTTGTCGCGCTTGGGTACCTTGGGCGCGAGCACCAGCGAGGGCGCGAGCATGCGCGCGGGGGGATCGACGACGTTGAGCAGCGCGAGCTCGTCGATCAGGTCCTGCTCCGAGCCCTCGCGGGTGGTGAGCAGGTACAGGCCGGGGTGCGGATCGTTGGAGAGATCCGGGCGCTTGCGGATCGCTGGCTTGGCGACGCGACCGAGCGTGGTGGCGCGGCGCTCGCGTGGGTCGCCATCGTCCTTGACGACGGGGCGAACGACCGGGGCGCGCTCTTCCTCGAACTGGCGGCGTGCGACGTGACGCGCGCCACCCCGGGTGCCCTTGGGCACGCGCGGGTCGACCGCGACGCGCCGGCTCTTGCGCTCCACGCTCTTGCGCTCGCCCGCGACGAACTGCTCGCCCTTGATGAAGCGCGCTCCCTTGCGCGGCGCCGCCTCCTTGCGCTCACCGGGCCGCGAGCGTTCGCCGGTGCGAGTACGTTCGCCGGTGCGAGTACGCTCGCCGGTGCGAGCGCCTTCAGTCGTGCGCGCGCGCTCGCCAGGACGCGAGCGTTCTCCCGTGCGTGCGCCTGCGCTGGTGCGCGAG
>JBEVNG010000120.1:0-3997 GCA_040508235.1 Polyangiales bacterium
GTCATCGAGAAGAGCTTCGGCTCCCCGACGGTCACCAAGGACGGCGTGACCGTCGCGAAGGAGATCGAGCTGGAGAACCGCTTCGAGAACATGGGCGCGCAGATGGTGCGCGAGGTCGCCAGCAAGACGTCGGACGTCGCGGGCGACGGCACCACCACGGCGACCGTGCTCGCGCAGGCGATCTACCGCGAGGGCAGCAAGCTCGTCGCCGCGGGCCACAACCCGATGGAGATCAAGCGCGGCATCGAGAAGGCCGTCGAGGCGATCGTCGGTGAGCTGACCAAGCTCTCGAAGCCCACCAAGGATCCGAAGGAGATCGCGCAGGTCGGTACGATCAGCGCGAACGGCGACGAGACCATCGGCTCGATCCTCGCGGACGCGATGGAGAAGGTCGGCAAGGAAGGCGTCATCACGGTCGAAGAGGCGAAGGGCCTCGAGACCACGCTCGACGTCGTCGAGGGTATGCAGTTCGACCGCGGCTACCTGTCGCCGTACTTCGTCACCGACCCCGAGCGCATGGAGGCCAAGCTCGAGGACGCCTACCTTCTCATCGCCGAGAAGAAGGTCGCCTCGATGAAGGACCTGCTGCCGGTGCTCGAGGCCGTCGCGCGCACGCAGAAGCCGCTGCTGATCATCGCGGAAGACGTCGAGGGCGAGGCGCTCGCCACGCTCGTCGTCAACAAGCTCCGTGGCACGCTGAACGTCGCCGCCGTCAAGGCGCCCGGCTTCGGCGATCGCCGCAAGGAGATCCTCAAGGACATCGCCGTGCTCACGGGTGGCTCGGTGGTCAGCGAGGACCTCGGCATCAAGCTCGAGAGCATCACGATCAACGACCTCGGCACCGCCAAGCGCGTCACGATCGACAAGGACAACACCACGATCGTCGACGGCGCCGGCAAGAAGGGCGAGATCAAGGGTCGCATCGAGACCATCCGTCGTCAGATCGAGGAGACCTCGAGCGACTACGACCGTGAGAAGCTCCAGGAGCGCCTCGCGAAGCTCGTCGGCGGCGTCGCCGTGATCAAGGTGGGCGCTGCCACCGAGGTCGAGATGAAGGAGAAGAAGGCGCGCGTCGAGGACGCCCTTCACGCCACCCGCGCTGCCTCGGAAGAGGGCATCGTGCCCGGCGGCGGCGTCGCGCTGATCCGCGCGCAGTCCGTGCTCGACAAGGTGGAGGTCTCGCCCGAGCAGAAGGTCGGCGTGAACATCATCCGCCGCGCCATCGAGGAGCCGCTCCGCCAGATCTCGGCCAACGCCGGCGTCGAGGGATCGATCGTCGTCGACAAGGTCAAGAACGGCAAGGGTGCGTTCGGCTACAACGCGCGCACGGACGAGTACGGCGACCTGCTCGCGCAGGGCGTCATCGACCCGACCAAGGTCGTGCGCTACGCGCTGCAGAACGCGGCCAGCGTCGCCGGCCTCATGCTCACCACCGAGGCCCTGATCGCCGAGCGTCCCAAGGACGAGCCGGCGGCGGGCGGTCACGCCGGCCACAGCCACGGCGGCATGGACTTCTGAGAAGTCAGAGCCTGTAACGAAGCGGCCGGCACCTCGGGGTGTCGGCCGTTTTCGTTTGCGGCTTCGCGACAAGTTGGGTTTGCCGGACGAGCGCATGTTCGTGGGCCCGCGCTTTCTCCCCTGCGCGCTCGCACGCCGCACTTTAATCGCCTAGACCGATGGGCATGATGTCGAGCGTGTTGACGATCGCGGGCTCGGACAGTGGTGGTGGCGCCGGCGTCCAGGCTGACTTGAAGACGTTCGCGGTCTATGGAATGCACGGTCTGTCCGCGATCGCCGCGCTCACGGCGCAGAACACGCAGGGCGTCCGCGCGGTGCACGTGCCGCCGGTCGCGTTCTTGCGCGCGCAGATCGACGCGCTGTTCGAGGACTTCCAGATCGAGGCCGTGAAGATCGGCATGCTCGCCAGCGCCGAGGTGGTGGAGGTGGTCGCCGATGCGCTGACGCGCCATCGCCCCAAGCACGTGGTGCTCGACCCGGTGATGATCGCGAGCTCGGGCGCGCGCCTGCTCGACGGCGGCGCGCTGAACGTGCTGCGCAAGAAGCTGTTCCCGCTCGCCACGGTGCTGACGCCGAACATCCCGGAGGCCGAGCTGCTGCTCGACCGCAAGATCGCGGACGCCGATGCCGCTTCGCGCGCGCTCGATGAGCTGCTGGCGCTGGGCCCGCAGGCCGTGCTGCTCAAGGGCGGCCACCTCGACGAGGGCGACAGCGTGGTCGATCGCCTCGCCGAGGGACGTCAGCGCGTCGAGTTCCGCCACCCACGTCTGGATCAGCAGGGACACGGCACGGGCTGCACGCTGTCGTCGGCGATCGCGGCCAGCCTCGCCTCCGGCATGAACCTGCGCGAGGTCTGCGAGGACGCGATCGACTACGTGTTTGGCGCGCTCAAGCGTGCGTACCACCCGGGCCGCGGGCAGCTGGCGGTGCTCGATCACCTCTGGCGTCGCTGACGCGCGCGGATACCTCGCCAGCATGCAGCTAGGCGGCAGCTACGAGCTCGGCAAGTTCCAGGTGCAGCGCCTCGGCTACGGCGCGATGCAGCTCGCGGGTCCTCACGTGTGGGGGCCGCCGCGTGATGAGGACGCGGCGATCGCCGTGCTGCGCGAGGCGGTCGAGCTCGGCGTCGATCACCTCGACACCAGCGACTTCTACGGGCCGCAGGTCACCAACGTCTTGATCCGGCGCGCGCTGCACCCCTACCCCGACGCGCTCACGATCGTGACCAAGGTCGGGTTCAAGCGCGGGCCCAACAAGGAGTGGTTGCCCGCGTTCAAGCGCGAGGACCTGGTCGAGCAGGTGCTCGGCAACCTGCGCAACCTCGGCCTCGAGGCGCTGCACGTGGTCAACCTGCGCGTCGGCGGGACGGGCTCGATCGCGGAGCCGCTCGGGGTGCTCAAGGAGCTGCGGGACAAGGGCGAGATCCGCGAGCTCGGGCTCAGCAACGTGAGCGCCGAGCAGGTCGCCGAGGCGCGCGCCATCACGCCCATCGTGTGCGTGCAGAACGAGTACAACCTGGCCAAGCGCGCCGACGACGCGCTGATCGATCAGCTCGCGCGCGACGGCATCGCCTACGTGCCCTACTTCCCGCTCGGCGGCTTCACGCCGCTGCAGTCGCGCGCGCTCGACGAGGTGGCGCGGGACCTCGACGCGACCCCGATGCAGGTGGCGCTGGCCTGGCTGCTGCAACGCAGCCCGAACATCCTGTGCATCCCCGGCACGTCCTCGCTGGCGCACCTGCGCGAGAACGTCGAGGCCGCATCGCTTCAGCTGCCGGACGCCGCGCTCACCAAGCTCGACACGCTGCGCTAGCCGCCCGGGTCAGTTCTCGGGGTTGTCCCGCGGGGCACTGCCCTGCGCCTCACTGAGCCAGCGCTCCAGCTGCGCGATGCGGGCGTCGCGGCGCGACAGATCGCCACGCAGCGCGTCGATGGCGGCCTCCCGCTCATTCACATCGGAGCTCCTGGCGAGCACGGCCTGCACGATCGAGCTGTGGTCGTTCTCGTCCGCGCCGACGCCGCCCGCGAGCTGGGCCAGGATGCCGCGCGCGTCCGCGAGCGCGGCCAGCGCATCGTCGCGCTCGGCGTCGCGCCGCGTGGCCTCGCCGAGCACGTGCTGCGCACGCTGGAGCTCCTCGGCCTGCGTACGCAGCAGCTCACGTGCCGTGCTCAGCTCGTCGTCGGTCGCGCGCAGCTCCTGGCGCAGGTCGTCGACCTTGTCGCGCGCATCGTCGAGCGCGGCCTCCACGTCGCTCAAGCGCTCGGCGTCCTCGGCGTGTAGCTCGGCGAAGCGGTCGGCCTCCTCGAGCTCGCGGGTCAGCTCGCCGAGGCGCTCTTCGGCCTCGCGCAGCTGCTCTTCGAGCGCACGCTCGCGAGGCACCGCGCGCGGCGTCACCGGCTGGGCCGCGCTCGCCTCGCGCATGGCGTGCAGCGCCGCCTCGGCCTGGCCGAGCCGCAGACGCAGCTCGCCCAGCTCGCGG